>NZ_AP028672.1:5081431-5393797 GCF_041154505.1 Acidovorax sp. A79 | reverse complement strand
CGCCGTGAGGTTGGGCGAGCTGCCGTTGAAGGGCACGTGCATCATCGGAAAGCCCGCGGTGGCCTTGAGCATCTCGGCGCCGAAGTGCACCGACGAGCCCGTGCCGTAGGAGCCGTACGAGAACTTGTCCGGCGCGGCCTTGGCCTGGGCCACGATGTCCTTGAGCGTGCTGCCCTGCACATCGTTGTGGGCCACCAGCAGCAGCCCCATGTCCGCCACCATGCCGATGGGCGTGAAGCTGCGCACGGGGTCGTACGGCAGGTTGGTGCGGATGGCGGGGTTCATGGTGAGCGTGGTATTGGCGCCCAGCAGCAGGGTGTAGCCATCGGCCGGGGCCTTGGCCACCAGCGACGCGGCCACCACCGTGCCCGCGCCGGGCTTGTTCTCCACCACCATGGGCTGCCCCAGGCGTTCGCCCATCGCCGTGGCCAGCAGGCGCCCCAGGATGTCCGTGGCTCCGCCGGGTGCGAACGGAACGACCAGCTTCACAGGGCGGTCGGGATAGGTCTGCGCCAACGCCACGGCGGGCGCGGCCAGCGCGAACGCGCTGGCCAGAAGGCACGAGATGAAGCGGGAGCGCGGCAAGGGCATGGGGAAGTTCTCCGGTCAAGAAAATGCGGGAAAGGCGGCAGGGGAAGGCATATAAAACGTGGAACGGAACGGGGCCCATCAACCCAGCAAGGGGCTCGCCACACGGGCGTAGCCACTGGCCCGGTCGTATGCGTGCCCTATCTGCAGCACGGCGGCATCGGCCTGCGCCGGGCCGATGATCTGCAGCCCGGCAGGCAGTCCACCAGGCCCGAAGCCGGCGGGTACTGCCAGTGCAGGCAGGCCGGCCATGGTGGCGGGCACCACGGTTTCCATCCAGCGGTGGTAGGTGTCCATGGTGCGGCCTGCCACATCGTGCGGCCAGTCCAGCCCGGCGTTGAACGGAAAAACCTGCGCGGCGGGCAGCACCAGAAAATCGAATTGCTCGAACAGGCCGCGCAGCATCTGATACCAGGCACTGCGTACGCGGGCCGCGTCGTACACCTGCAGCGCCGTGAGGCGCATGCCGCGCTCGATCTCCCACACCGCCTCAGGCTTGAGCAGCGAGTGCGTGGCGGGGTTGCGGTACAGGCCTGCGTTGGCACCCGCCACGCTGAAGCTGCGCAGGTCGATCCAGGCGTTCCACAGCTGCTCCATGTCGAACGCGGGCACCACGGATTCCACCGTGCAGCCCACCGTGCGGAAGTGCGCCAGCGCCTGCTCGCAGGTGGCCAGCACGCCGGGCTCGGTGGGCAGGTGCCCGCCCAGGTCGCCCAGCCAGCCGATGCGCGCGCCGTGGAAGCCACGCTCCAGCGGCTGGCCCAGCAAGGCCACGTCCTCGTGCCGGCGGGTGAGCGGCAGCCGCGCATCGAAGCCCGCCTGCACCGACAGCAGCAGCGCCAGGTCCGGGATGTTGCGCGCCATGGGGCCCGCCACGCTGAACTGCTGGAAGAACACCTCCTCCGTCGGGCCGTGCGGCACCAGGCCGAACGAGGTGCGCAGCCCGTACACGTTGTTGAACGCCGCCGGCGTGCGCAGTGATCCCATCATGTCCGAGCCGTCGGCCACCGGCAGCATGTGCAGCGCCACGGCCACCGCCGCCCCGCCGCTGCTGCCGCCCGCCGACACGGCCGGGTCGAAGGCATTGCGCGTGGTGCCATACACCGGGTTGTAGGTGTGCCCGCCCAGGCCGAACTCGGGCGAGTTGGTTCGGCCCACGAAGAGCGCGCCGCTGGCACGCATGCGCTCGAACACCACGGCGTCGGTGGCAGAGACCTGGCCCGCGAAGATGGGCGAACCGCGTGTGGTGACCATGCCGGCGGCGGGCATGATGTCCTTGGGCGCCTGCGGAAAGCCGTGCAGCGGCCCCAGGCTCTCGCCGCGCGCCAGTTGCGCATCGCGCTCGGCAGCCAGGGTGTGCAGCGCATCGCGGTCGGCCAGGGCCACCACGGCATTGACCACCGGGTTCAGCCGGTCGATCTGGGCCAGGTAGGCATCGAGCACCTCGACGCACGACACCTCGCGGGCATGGATGGCGTGTGACAGGCCCACGGCCGTGCGGGCCACGATGCCGCCGGGCGGGGTGCTGGTCTGGGGGTGCAAGGGGGTTGCGGGCGAATGTGTCATTGGGAAGTCAGCATAAGCAGCCGCTTGCGTTTCGACAATCGACGATTTCTGAGGTTATCGTTGCGCTTTACGCAAACCACACACCCAGGCCTCCCATGCTCTCAAGCCGCCTGCAGGACACGGCCCTGCGCTACTTTCTGGAGGTGGTGCGCAGCGGGTCGGTGAGCGAAGCCGCCACGCGCCTGCATGTGTCGCCCTCGGCCGTGAGCCGGCAGGTGGCGGCGCTCGAAGACCTGCTGGGCGTGCCGCTGTTCGACCGCCGTCCGCGTGGCATGGCGCCCAGCGCGGCGGGCGAGCTGCTGGCCGCGCACGCGCGGCGCGGCGCGCTGGAGGCCGACCGCGTGGTCTCGGACATCCAGGCGCTGCAGGGGCTGCACACGGGGCGGGTGCGGCTGTGCAGTTCAGCCGGTTTTGCCATCGAATTTTTGCCACGCGTGATGGCGCAGTTCCGCACGCAGTACCCGGGTATCCAGTTCCACCTGCGCGTGGTCAGCCCGGCGGCGGTGACCACGGCCGTGCTCAACGGCGACGCGGACATCGGCCTCACCTACAGCCGCTCGGCCGAGCGGGACATCACCGTGCAGCACCGCGAGGCCTCGCCGGTCATCGCGATCATGCGGCCCGACCACGCGCTGGCGCGCTTCCCCAGCGTGACGCTGGCGCAGATGCACCCCTGCCCCATCGCCCTGCCCGAACGCGACAACACCGTGCGCCAGCTGTTCGACATCGGCTGCAGCCAGCGCGGCCTGGTGTTCGAGCCCGTGCTGGTGTGCAACCACTTCGAGACGCTGACCCACTTCGTGCTGCACGGCGGCGGGCTGTCGATATCGGGCGAAGTGACGGTGCGCGACCGCGTGCGGCGCGGCGAGCTGCATGCGGCACAGATCCGCGAGCCCGGCATGAGCGCACGCGCCGCCGAACTGCAGACGCTGAGCGGCCGCACCCTGCCGGCGGCCGTGCGCATGTTCCTGGAGTTCTTGCGCACACAGCTACGGGACAATGCAGACCCCACGCATTCCTCCAGAACAAACTCTCCCCCATGAAAACCGCGCAGATCGAACCCTTCTTCGCCACCCTGAAGGCGGCCAACCCCATGCCCAACACGGAGCTGGAATACACCACCCCGTTCGAGCTGCTGGCCGCCGTGCTGCTGTCGGCCCAGGCCACCGATGTGGGCGTGAACAAGGCCACGCGCAAGCTGTTCCCGGTGGCGGGCACACCCCAGGCCATCCTGGACCTGGGGCTGGAAGGGCTGGAGGGCTACATCAAGACCATCGGCCTGTACCGCACCAAGGCCAAAAACCTGCTGGAAACCTGCCGCATCCTGGTGGAGCAGCACGGCAGCGTGGTGCCCCGCACGCGCGAAGCCCTGGAAGCCCTGCCTGGCGTGGGCCGCAAGACGGCCAATGTGGTGCTGAACGTGGCCTTCGGCGAGCCCACCATGGCGGTCGACACGCACATCTTTCGCGTGAGCAACCGCACGGGCCTGGCGCCCGGCAGGAACCCGCTGGCGGTGGAATTGCAGCTGATGAAGCGCGTGCCCGTCGCCTACGCGGTGGACTCGCACCACTGGCTCATCCTGCTGGGCCGCTATGTGTGCCAGGCGCGCAAGCCGCGCTGCTGGGAATGCGTGGTGAGCGAGTATTGCGACTACCAGCCGAAGACACTGGCGCCCTGAGCGCGGATTGCTTCTGTTTTCATAGCTACGCGCGCTTTCTTGATAAGCGCTGGAGCCTGAAAATACTTCAAATTGACATCAACGAGCGGCGGCGTGGTCCCGCAGCCAGGCGGCGAAGGCCTCTTCGGTGATGTCGCCTGCGGCGACAGCGAGCATGGCGAGCACACACGATGCATCGTCGGCGGTGAGCGCCTATCCGTTCAGCCGCAGGAAAAGCTCGGCGGCCACGAAGCCCGTGCGCTTGTTACCGTCGACAAAAGGATGGTTGATCTCCAAGTAATTACAAACGTAATACCTGACTTTCCACCTACCTGCGTCAAACCATCCCTGCCACTCCCAAGGCCGCCATTTCCCCCGACACCCCCACCCACGCCACCTCAAACCCCGCCACTTTCCGCTCCGGCGGCACGGGGTGCGCACGCAGGGCCCAGGTCGCACCGGCCACCACGCTGTCGATCACCGGCACCGCCACCTGGGGTTGCACCGCAGCGGCCATGCCGGCAAGCCCTGCCCCGCCCAGGATGACAGCCTGCACCCCCATCTGCCGCACCACGTCGCGGCAGGCCTCCACCAGCAAGGCACGGGCGGCTTCCGGGTCTGCCGCCAGCTGGGCCCCCGTGGGCGCCACCGTGTGAATACCCGCGAGCCCGTGCGAATGCCCCAGCGCCTGCGCCAGGCGCTGCAGCATGGGGCCCCAGCGCTCGCCGCCCGTGACGATGGCATAGCGCCCATGGCGGGCGGCTTCGATGAAGGAGGCTTCGGCCAGGCCCGTCACAGGCACGGGGCAGCTTTCGCGCAGCGCCATCAGTCCCGGGTCGCCAAAGCAGCCGATCAGCACGGCATCGGGCCGGGGCCGGGGTTGCGCCAGCTCATGGGCCCAGGCGTCCAATGCGGCATGGGCTGCCACGGCATAGCTGGCCTCGCAGGCGATGTAGGGGGCGCCAAAACGTGCCGTGGCCGTGCGCACCGCCACATGCGAACCTGCGGCTGCCTGCACATGCCGCTGCAGCAAGGTGCTGACGCTGGCCGAGGTGTTGGGGTTGAGGACGAGCAGCTGGCGCATGGCAAGGTGTCGGGATTCAGGCGCCCAGCAATTGCGCCAGATCGGGCACATCGCTGGCCGGCGGGGTGAACTCCAGCTGCGTTTCGATGCGGGCCAGGTGCGTCAGCATGAGGCGCGCCGCCTCGCGCGCGTCGCGCAGGCGGATGGCATCGATCAACGCCCGGTGCTCGCGGCAGCCGCAGGCCGTGGCCTCCTCGCGTTCGCGCGCGTGGCTCGGGCTGTAGGTCATGAGGATCAGCGAGGTGCGCGAGACCAGCTCCCGCAGGATGCGCCCCAGCGTCTGGTGCCCGGCGGCCTGCGCGATGTGCAGATGAAAATCGCCCGACAGGCGAATGGCGCGGCGCATGTCGCCACTGGCCCGGGCCGACTCTTCGTCGTCGATGCAGGCGCGCAGCGCGGCAATGTCGGCATCGGTCGCGTTGGCGATGAACAGCTCCACCAGGCGCGGCTCCAGGAGGCGGCGGGCCTCGAACACCTCCAGCGCCTCTTGCGGCGTGGGCTGGGCAATGGATGCGCCCCGGTGGGGCGTGAGCGTGACAACCTGTTCATTGGCCAGCCGCACCAGCACCGGCCGCACGCGCGTGCGCGACACGCCAAAGGCCGCCGCCAGCTTGTCCTCCACCAGCTTGGTGCCGGGGGGCAGCCGGTGGTCGAGGATGGCCGACACCATGCGGTCGTACATGTCGTTGTCGCTGAGCTGGCCGGTCGCGCCGGGCTGCACGGGCGGCTCGGTGACCGCAGCGCGTGTGCGCCGGGGCTTGGGGTTGATGGTCGTCATAAGGGTGCCGTTTTTAACCCGGACGGCCCTTGCGCCTGCGCCCCAAGGCCCATACCAACGCCAGCGTGATGCCCATGACGATGAACGACACCACGGTGGTCAGCGTGCCCAGCGCGTAGATGGACGGCGTGGTCACCGTGCTGGTCAGACCCTGCAGCTCCAGCGGCAGCGTGTTCACGTCGCCGATGGCCTGCGAGGTGCGGGCGATCTCGTCCCAGCTCAGGGTGAAGCCGAACATGCCGATGCCCACGACCGAGGGCGCGATCAAGGGCAGCACCACATGGGCAAAGCCCTGCCAGGGCGTGGCGCCCAGGTCGCGCGCGGCCTCTTCGTAGGATGGGTTGAAGCGGTTGAACACCGCGAACATGATGAGCAGGCCGAACGGCAGCGTCCAGGTCAGGTGCGCGCCCAGGGCCGAGGTGAACAGGCCAAGCGACGTACCGTAGCCCTCGAGCGTGCTCTCCATGCCCAGCCATTCCAGGGCCGCCTTGATACCGTTGTCGATGAGCCGGAACTCCAGCCCGATGCCCAGCGACACGATGATGGACGGCATGATCAGGCTGGCCACGACGATGAAGAACAGCGTGTTGCCCCCCCCCAGCCGCTTGCGGAAGGCCAGGCCGGCCAGCACCGACAGCACCACCGTGCACAGCATCACCGCCACGCCCAGGCCCAGCGAGCGCCACAGCGCCGCGCCGATGTCCACCACCCCCAGCCCCTCGGCCAACTTGTGGAACCAGTGCAGCGACACGCCGCGCATGGGAAAGGTCAGCCCGCCTTCGGGGCCCTGGAAGCTCAGGATGAAGATGACCAGCATGGGCCCGTACATGAACAGCACGAACAGGGCAAACACGAGGGCCAGGGGCCAGAAGCTCGCGGGGCGGGAATCGCGCATGGACATGTCAGAGTTCCTTTCGGATGTCGACCAGGCGCGTCAAGCACCAGATGATCATGAGCACCACCGCGAGCAGGATCACGGCATTGGCCGCAGCCAGCGGGAACTGCAGGTACGAGGTCTGCACCTGGATGATCTTGCCAATCGATGCGATCTGCTGCCCGCCCATCACGCCGATGGTCACGAAATCACCCATGACGATGGTGATCACGAAGATGGACCCGATGATGATGCCGGTGCGCGACAGGGGGATGATCACGTTCCACAGCGTCTGCCAGCCGCTGGCGCCGCTGTCGCTGGCGGCCTCGATGAGGCTGCGGTCGATGCGCATCATGCTGTTGAAGATGGGCACGATCATGAACATGGTGTACAGGTGCACGAAGGCCAGCACCACCGAGAAGTCCGAGAACAGCAGCCATTCGACGGGCTGATCGACGAGCCCTGCTCCCACCAGGGTCTGGTTGACCAGCCCGTTGCGCCCCAGCAGCGGCACCCACGAGATCATGCGGATCACGTTCGACGTCCAGAACGGAATGGTGCACAGCACGAACAGCAGCGTCTGCATGCCCGAGGAGCGCACATGGAAGGCCAGGAAATAGGCCACGGTGAAGCCGATCACCAGCGTGATCAGCCACACCAGAAAACTGAACTTGAGCGTGGAGTAATACGTCTTGAGCGTGACACACAGCCCGTCTGACGCATCACCACAGCCCGCAAAAATCGACACGTAGTTCTTGAACGTGAAGCCCGGCAACAGCTCGTACTCATTGAAGTCCCAGAAGCTGACCATCACGATCAGCGCCAGCGGAATCAGGAAGAACAGCGCGAACACCAGCGTGAACGGCGCAGCCTGCCACCAGGCGGCAATGCTGCGGCCGGGGACGGCAGCAGCAGGCAAGGTCGGTGTGTGGGTTGTGCTCATGGTGTTTGCAAACAATCGGTATCAGATATCCGCAGCTCGGCGTTTCGTCTTAATCCTTGAAACTGGCGCGGCCAAAGGCCAGTGCCCCCGTGCAAGGGCCGCCCCGCCGCACCGGGGGCGTCCCCCTCCCGACCCGCGCAGCGGGTCGAGAGAGGGGGAAGGCGCAAAGCGCCTCAGAGGGTGCACTCTCTACGCCGCGACGAACTCATTCCACTTCTGCACCATGTAGTTGTTCTCGTCCATCAACGCGTTCCAGCAGGCGATGCCGCCCATGCGCGACTCATAACTGCCGCCGTCGCGCACCGCGCCGGTCTTGGCCAGCACGTCGCCATTGGGGCTCTTGATGTCCTGCGTGGCGGGCTTGCCTTCCATCCAGTAGGCCCACTCGTAGGCTTCCATCTTGGACTTGGCGGTCTCCAGCACGGCGCTGTAGTAGCCCTGGCGGTTAAGGTAGGCACCCGCCCAGCCGTCCAGGAACCAGTTGATGAATTCGTAGGCGCCGTCGAGCTTCCTGCCCGACAGGGTGGCCGGCAGGCCGAAGCCGGCGGCCCAGGCGCGGTAGCCTTCCTTGAGCGGCTGGAAGTTGCAGGCGATGCCCTTGGTGCGCACGGCGGTGACGGCCGGGCTCCACATCGACTGGATCACCACCTCGCCCGATGCCATCAGGTTCACCGACTCGTTGAAATCCTTCCACAGCGCGCGGAACTGGCCCTGCTTCTTGGCCTCGATCAGGGTCTTGATCGTGAGATCGATCTCCTTCTTGGTCATGTTGCCCTTGTCGGGGTACTTGTAGATGCCCATGGCCTCGACCACCATGGCGGCGTCCATGATGCCGATGGAAGGGATGTTCAGGATCGCGGTCTTGCCCTTGAACTCGGGGTTGAGCAGCTCGGCCCAGGAGTTGATGGGGCGCTTGATCAGGTCGGGGCGGATGCCCAGCGTGTCGGCGTTGTACACGGTGGGGATCAGGCTCATGAACTGCGTGGGCGCGGTCGCGAACTTCTTGGATTTTTCGCCCTCCAGGTAGATCACCTTCTTGGGCGCCGTGCCCTGGTCGCCCACGGCCTTGCCGGCCACCATGCCGGTGGTGAACAGCGTGGTGATCTTGTCGGCGTTCTTGATGCGCTTGGTGTCGATGCCCTTCAAGTTGCCCGTGGGCACGATCTTCTTGAGCGAGAAGTACTCGGTGTCGATCAGATCGAAGCTGTTGGGCGCGGTCACGGCGCGCTTGGTCACGTCGTCGGTGGTCACGGCCACGTACTGGATCTCGATGCCGGTGTCGGCCTTGAACTTCTCGGCAATGGCCTTGTCCTGGTTCACTGCCGTGCCCAGGTAGCGCAGCACGATCTTTTCCTGCGAATGGACGGCCGGGAACACGCCAGCGGCCAGGATGCCCGCCGTGCCCTTGAGCAGCGAGCGGCGCTGCACGCCTGCAGCCTCGGTAACGACAACAGCGGGGGAATCGGCACGGGAATCATCGGACATGGGAAAACTCCTTGGGTTGCGGAAGGGGACGGGTGGAAAAAGGGAAGATGCGTGGCAGCGCCATCAGGCGGCAACGGCCACGGCTGGAGATGGCACCGCCGGTGATGCGGCAGCAGGCTTGGACAGCGGGTGCGCCTGCTCCGGCGTCCAGTGCAATTGCACCGCCTGCCCCACCTGGTAGGGCTGCGCGGCAAAAGCGGCCTCGGACACCATCACCGAGTACGCCGCCGTGGCGTTGGCCGACAGCGCCACGCCCTGCTTTTGCAGGCCCAGCAGCACATAGGTGCCCTGGTACTCCACGTCGGTCACCACGGCCTGCATGCGCTGGGCACCCCAGGGCAGCTCGGCACTGGCGGGGGCGATCTGCAGGTGGTCGGTGCGCACGCCGACCTTGCCCTCGGGCGTGTCGATCACGTTGTGGCCGCCCATGAAGCGCGCCACGAACTCACTGGCCGGGCGGTTGTAGACCTCGTGGGGCGAACCCACCTGCTCAATCACGCCGTGGTTCATCACCACCATGGTGTCGGCCAGGGCCATGGCCTCTTCCTGCGAGTGGGTCACGTGGATGAATGTCAGGCCCAGCTCCTTCTGCCAGCGGCGCAGCTCGGCGCGCATCTGGATGCGCAGGAAGGGGTCCAGCGCCGAAAGGGGTTCGTCCAGCAGCAAGACACGCGGCTGGGTGATGAGGGCACGCGCCAGTGCCACGCGCTGCTGCTGCCCGCCCGAGAGCTCGGCCGGCTTGCGCTCGGCCAGGTGGCCCATGGCCACGCGCTCGAGCAGGTCACGCGCCTTGGCCTGCCGCTCGGCCCTGGCCACGCCCTTCATCTTCAGGCTGAAGGCCACGTTGTCCAGCGCCGAGAGGTGCGGGAACAGCGCGAAGCTCTGGAACATCATGGCCGTGCCGCGCGCCGCGGCGGGCAGGTCAGTGATGTTGCGGTTCTCCAGCAGGATGTCGCCGCTGGTCACCGACTCGTGCCCCGCAATCATGCGCAGCGTAGTGCTCTTGCCGCAGCCGGAGGGCCCCAGCAGGCAGCAGTAGCTGCCGCTGGCGATGCGCAGGTTGATGGCGTCCACGGCGGGCTTGCCGCTGGCGTAGCGCTTGGTGAGCGCGACGATTTCAATGGCAACCGGGGGCTGGGCAGGGATGGGAGCTTGCATGGCACCCATGAACGCAAGGCCCATGCCAACTTTGTACACAATTTTTCATTGAGTTTGCGTACAAATTGCACCATCCTTGTGCCCGGCCTGTGCCGCCCCCCGCGCTGCGCGCACCATCCTTGCCGCTTAGGCTCCTTTTTCTGGTGCACGGAAACGTTTGCGGGGCCCATGGCATACGCCTGAAACATATTCGTATGGCTATACTGAAATCGCAGCAGAAACAATTTCTTACGTAGCGCGCCCTCTTCCCATTCACGCTGGATGACGAACCTCGACCCGCGCTCCATGATCGCCATGGCGGGCTTCATGTCCGCCGTCATGGCCATCGTCCTGCTTTTCATGAGGCGCTACTACCCGCCGTCGATCCAGGGGGTGGGCGCCTGGGCGCTGGCGCCGCTGCTGTGGCTGGCGTCCACGGTGCTTTTCAGCGCGCGCGGCTTCATCCCGGACTGGCTGAGTCTGGTGCTGGCCAACCAGCTGCTGGTGCTGGGCACCGTGACCTACTACATGGGCACGCGCAGCTTCATGGGCAGGCCCTCCACCTGGCGCACTTGGTCCTGGGTCATGGCGGGCACCACCCTCGTGTTCATCTGGCTGACCTACTGGATGCCGCACTACGGCCTGCGCGTCGGGTTCTTCACGGTTGCCATGGGCATCGTCTATGCCGCGCAATTGCGCTTCATGCTGCGGCACGGCGGGCGCAACTTCCCCGTGCGGCTGGTGGAGGTCGTCCTGGCGCTGCACATGGGCGTCCTTGCCGTGCGCCTGGGCTCCATCATGGCCGGGCGCGCCGGCGCGGACCTGATGGAACCTTCGCTGTTCCAGACCCTGTACATCGGCGCCTACGTGCTGACGGTGCTCATGCTGTCCATCGGCGCGGTGCTCATGGCCACAGACCGCCTGCGCACCGAGCTGGAACATCTGGCGACGCACGACTCGCTCACCCAGACACTGAACCGGCGCGCACTGCTGCAGCGCTGCGAGGACGAGCTGGAGCGCGCACAGCGCTACGGCAACGGCCCCTCGATCATGATGCTGGACCTGGACAACTTCAAGTCCGTGAACGACACCCATGGACACCAGCACGGAGATGCCGTGCTCGTGCATTTCGCCGAACGGACGCGCCAGGTACTGCGCCGCGCGGACCGCCTGGGGCGGTATGGCGGAGAGGAATTCATGGTGCTGCTGCCAGGCACGCAGGGAGTGGCGGCCCGGAGCGTGGCGCAGCGCATCCACGCCGCGCTGGCGACGGGCCACCCGCTCGACTGCGAGGTCAGCATCGGACTCACCAGCTGGGCAGGCCCCGGCGAGACGCTGGACGGCATGCTCTCGCGCGCCGATGCCGCGCTGTACCGCGCCAAGGAGCAGGGGCGCAACCAGACGGTCGAGGCCTGAGAGACAAATCGCACGCCGCCGGGCGCCCAGCGGTGGAAGGCTGCGCCGCAGGGCGCCGCCCCCTGGCTCAGGCTGTCTGGGTGGCGACCCCGGCCGACTCGAAGCTCGCCATCTCGCTGAGCACCGCGCACGCCGACTGCAGCAGCGGCCAGGCGAGCGCAGCGCCCGAGCCCTCGCCCAGGCGCAGGCCCAGGTCCAGCAGCGGCTCGGCCTGCATCTGCGCGAGCATGAGGCTGTGGCCGCGCTCGCCCGATCGGTGGGCGAACACGCAGCGCTGCAGCACGGCCGGCTGCAGGCGGCTGGCCACCAGCACGGCGGCGCTGGTGATGAAGCCATCCACCACGATCACGCGGCCCTCGGCCGCGGCCTGCAGCACCGCGCCCACCAGCGTGGCGACCTCGAAGCCGCCCAGGGCGGCCAGCGCATCCAGCGGGCCGGTGGCCCCGGCGTTCACGTCCAGCGCCTGCTGCAGCACCGCGCGCTTGCGCTCGATGCCGGCCGCATCCAGCCCCGTGCCGGCGCCCGTCACCTCGGCCAGCGGCAGGCCGGCCAGCCGTGCCAGCAGCAGCGAGGCCACGGACGTGTTGCCGATGCCCATCTCGCCCAGCAGCAGCGCATTGCCGGGCAGGCCGCGCACCACCTCCGCGCCGTTCGCCAGGGCCCCAGCGCACTGCGCCGCCGTCATCGCGGGCCCGACGGAAGCGTCCTGAGTGCCCAGCGCCACCTTGCGCAGCAGCAACTGCGGCTGGCCGGGCGCTGCCTCGCGCGCGGCGATGGGTTTGGCCACGCCGCAGTCCACCACCGTCAGGCCCAGGCCGTGCTGGCGCGCGAGCACGCTCACGGCGGCGCCACCGGCCAGGAAGTTCTCGACCATCTGCCACGTCACGTCGCTCGGAAACGCCGACACGCCCCTTGCGGCCAGCCCGTGGTCGCCCGCGCACACCAGCATCTGCGGCGCATGCAGTTCAGGCGTCTCGGTGCCCAGGATGAGCCCCAGGCGCAGCGCCAGGCGCTCCAGCAGCCCCAGGGAGCCGAGCGGCTTGGTCTTGTAATCGATCACGTGCTGCAGGCGGCTGGCCAACGCGGCATCATGGAGGTCATCAACGGGTGGAAGAATGAAAGGTGCGGTCATGGTGGTAGAGAACACGAAGAAAGATGCCGTGCACGCAGCGGCACAGCGGGGTTATGCGAATGAGGCCCAGACATACGCGCGCGGCCGGCCCGACTACCCGGCGGCGCTGTCGGCCTGGCTGGGGCAGACCCTGGGCCTGGGCCCCGGCCGCCAGGTGGCCGATGTGGGCGCGGGCACGGGCAAGTTCACCGCGCTGCTCGCGGCCACCGGGGCCGGTGTGGTGGGCGTGGAGCCCGTGGATGCGATGCGCGCCAGGATCGATGCCCTGCAATTGCCCACGGTGCGCGCCGTGGCGGGAACGGCCCAGGCCATTCCGCTGCCGTCCGGCGCGCTCGATGCCCTGGTCTGTGCGCAGGCCTTCCACTGGTTTGCCACGAACGAGTCTCTGGATGAATTCCACCGCGTGCTGCGCCCCGGCGGCCGGCTTGGCCTGGTGTGGAATGTGCGCGACGAATCGGTGGACTGGGTGGCGGAACTCACGGACATCATCACGCCCTTCGAGGGCGATGCGCCGCGCTTCTACAAGGGCGACTGGCGCCGGCCCTTCCCGCACCCCGGCTTCAGCCCACTGGCCGAGACCCGGCTGCCGCATGAGCATGTGGGGCCGCCACAGCAGGTCATCATGGACCGCTTCATGTCGGTGAGCTTCATCGCCGCCCTGCCCGACAGCGAGCGGGCCCAGGTGCGCGCACGGATCGAGGCACTCATCGCCCACCACCCCGCGCTGCGCGGGCAGGGCACCGTGCGCTTCCCGTACACCACGCTCGCATACCACTGCGAACGGGTGTAAAGCGCCGAGGCCCGCCACCGCGGCAGCCCTACGCGGCCACCAGCGCATCCAGCACCCCGGGCGTGAAACAGGGGCCGATGGCGTGCGCCAGGCCGTCGAACACGCTGTCGAGCGTGGGCACCGGCGCGGCGAGCCGCGCACCGAACAGCGCCTGGAGCGCCGCCCCGTCCTCGAACAGGCCGTGCAGGTACACCCCCAGCACATTGCCCGCCACATTGCTCCAGGCCAGGCCTGGCATCACCTCGTGCGCCACATCGCCCTTGGCCGCCATGGCCGGGTGCTGCGCGGTCTGGCCGTGGTGGATTTCATAGCCCGCCACCTCCACCCCCGACAGCGCCCCCCAGGCGCCCGGCAGCGCACCGCAACGCGCGCGCGTGAGCCGCACCGTCTTGTCGCGCGCGAAGGCGGTGACCAGCGGCAGCAGGCCCAGGCCGGGCGCATTGCCGTCGATGCCCTCGGTGTCGATCAGCGCCTCGCCCAGCATCTGCAGGCCGCCACACACCCCCAGCACGGCCCCGCCGCGCGCGGCATGGGCCGCGATGGACTGGTCCAGCCCCTGCGCGCGCAGCCAGGCCAGGTCGGCGGCCGTCGCCTTGGAGCCGGGCAGCACCACCCAGTCCGTGGGCTTCAGGCCGCCCAGGTCGGCCGGGCTGCGCGCCCACAGCAGGCGCACGCCGGGCACGTTCTTCAGGGGCTGGAACTCGTCGAGGTTGCTGATGCGCGGATAGGCCACCACGGCCACGGTGGTGTGCACGGTGCCGGCCGAGGTGCTGCGGTCGTCGAACACGCCATCCTCCTCGGGCAGGCCGTGGCGCCAGTGCATCGGCACCGTTGCCACGGTGGGCACGCCGGTCAGGTCCTGCAGCATCTGCGGCGCGGGCGCCAGCAGGCGGGCATCGCCGCGGAACTTGTTGAGCACGAATCCATGGATCAGTGCGCGCTCGTCCTCGGGCAGCAGCGCCCAGGTGCCGTACAGGTGCGCAAAGGCGCCGCCCCGGTCGATGTCGGTCACCAGCAGGCAGCGGGCGCCGGCATGGCGCGCGACGCGCATGTTCACGATGTCGCTGGCGTGCAGGTTGATCTCGGCGGGCGAGCCCGCGCCTTCGATCACCACCACGTCGTTTTCGGCGCGCAGCGCATCGAGCGCGGCGGCGATCTGCGGCCACACCTTTTCGCTGCGGCCGCGCCAGGGCATGGCCGTGAGCTCCGCGCTCACCTGCCCCATCAGCACGACCTGGCTGTGCGTGTCGGCCTCGGGCTTGAGCAGCAGTGGGTTCATGCGCACCTCGGGCCCGGCGCGGGCCGCGAGGGCCTGGAAGTACTGCGCGCTGCCGATCTCGCCCAGCAACCCGCCGGGGCCGGGCACGACGCGCGCGTTGTTGCTCATGTTCTGCGCCTTGAACGGCGCGACCTTCAGGCCCAGGTTGCTGTAGTGGCGGCACAGCGCGGTGGTGAGCCAGCTCTTGCCGGCGCCGCTGGTGGTGCCCAGCACCATCACGCAGCGCGCCATGCGCGGAGAAGTGGATGCGTTCAAGGCAGGGGCCTCACCATGCGGTCCATGATGTGGTCGAGCGCCGCCGCCGCGTCGGTGCAGCGGCCGGTGTGCACGGGCGATGTCTGGATGACGGCACTGCGCCTGGCGGTGAGCCAGTGAAAGCGCGAGCGGTAGGGCAGCCGCGCAATCGGCCCGCAGCCCTCGTCCCCGGCGCAAATGGCCACGATGGCCGCCAAGTGGCGGCGCACGGTGTCGATGTCGGCCCGCGGGTCGATGGCCAGCAGGCGCGCCTCGTCGAGCGCGATGGCGGCCTGCAGGAAGCCGCTGCGCTGGCACGAGAGGATCACGCCCGCGTTGATGAACTCCTCGCGCTCCACGCGCGGCACCACACGCACGATGGCGTAGTCGTACACCTCAGCCGCGTGCATCGATGGCCCCCTTCACCCAGGCCTCGCGCCCCGCGATGCGCGCCGCGAAATGGTCCACATAGGCCTGGCGATGGCTGGCCGGGGCCGACAGCGGGCCCTCGGCATGCTCGGCGCCGGCCAAGGCCAGGAATTCATCGGGCACATCCGCCAGGATGCCCGTGAGCACCTCGCGCGTGAGCAGCGCCGCCAGTTCGCCGTCCACCTCGCCGATGGCCGTGGCGCGGTGCAGCAGCACATGGTCGGCAATCGGCGCGAAAGGCCTGGCGGGCTGCGCCACCGCGCCATTCCACGCATGGTGGAAGGTGAGCGAGGCGCCATGGTCGATGAGCCAGGGCTTGCGGTGCCACACGAGCAGGTTGGTGTTGCGCGCCGTGCGGTCCACATTGGCCACCAGGGCATCGAACCAGACCAGGCGCGAGGCGAAGTCCTCGGAAACCTCGTCCACCGCGGGGTCGAAGTTGAGCGCGCCCGACAGGTAGTCGAGCCCCACGTTGAGACCGCCGCTGGCGCGCACCAGGTCCTGGATCTCGGGGTCGGGCTCGGTCTGGGCCAGGCCCGTGTCCAGCTGGGCGAGCACGATCTCGGGCACGGGCAAGCCCAGGGCCCGCGCCAGCCCCCCGGAAATGAGCTCGGCCAGGAGGGCGCGCACGCCCTGCCCCGCCCCCCGGAACTTGAGCACGTACAGCCCGAGGTCGTCGCCTTCGACCACGGCGGGCATGGATCCGCCTTCACGCAGCGGCGTGACGTAGCGGGTGACGGTGATGGTTCGCACGGGGGCCGGGCCTCCTGAAGAGATAGGGAGAGGAAGATGCATGGATGAATCCGGCATGGTAGCGCCCGCGCGGCGCGGGATCAGCGCCCCCATGCCTGCAGCAAAGCCTGTTGCGACGCTGGCGGCAGCACCCCCAGCCGCACATGGCCCGGCAGGCCGAACGAGGTGCAGTCGCGCAGCTTGATGCCCTGGCCGCGCAGCCCGGCCAGCCGTTCGGCCAGGGACTGGGGATCGGGCCCGCCGTCAGGCCGGGCGCAGAAGTAGTTGGCCTGGCTGCTCGCCCGCACCGCCCAGCCCAGGCCCGCGCACAGCGCCAGCTGGCGCGCTTTCCAGTCGCGCAGGGTGGCAAGGCTGCCCACCACCCACTGCTGCACGGCGGGGTCCAGCCAGGCCTGCAGCAGGGCCACGCCGTGCGCGCCCAGCGGCCACGAGGGAGCCAGCGCGACCAGTGTGTCCACCTGCCCTTCGGCACCCGCGGGCGCCACGGCATAGGCCGCACGCACGCCGGTGAGGCCCAGTGCCTTGTTCGGCGTCCACACCTGCCAGCAATGGGCCGGGGTGGTGGCGGGCCGGCCGGTCCAGGCGCCCGGGCCCTCCAGCCGCAGGGGCGCGTAGGCGCAGTCGAGCACGCGCAGGCCGCCGGGGACGCCGCCATCGGCCGGCGCATGCCAAACATGCGCGGCGGGGTCTGGCCGGCCCAGGGGACTGGAAGGGTCGCAGGCCCATTGCAAGCCCGCCGAGTCCGCCAGGCCCGCGCCCGCTTCGCCTGCGCGCGCCAGTGCCAGGCCCCGCGCCTGCGCGGCCTGGGCGTAGTCGCCATAGCTGTGCGCGGGCAACGCGACCTGCACGCAGCCCTGCTGCACGGCCAGCGCAGTGATGCGGTGGATGAACTCGCTGGCGCCGCCCGCCAGCACGATGCGCCGGGGGGCCACGCCGTGGAATGCCCCCAGGCCCTCGCGCAGGGCGGTGTAGGCCGGGTCGGGGTAGCGGGTGGCATCGGCCGCCCGCACGGCATGCAGCGCCCCCGGGCATGGCCCGCAGGCATTGCTGTTGGTGGAGAAGTCATGGAGCGCGGCGCCCATCGCATCCGGCCCGCCGTGCTCGGGGGCGGCCGCGCTCCAGCGCAGGGGCCCGCTCATGCCGCGCACACCATCACCAGCAGCAACTGGGCGGCCGCCAGCAGCGGAACCAGCGCCAGCACCGCGTTGCCGCCCAGGCGCGCCGCGCGCCGCGTATCCAGCGGACCGGCCGCGCGGCCCGCGCCATGCAGCGTGTACACGCCGGGCTTGGCCAGCCGCACCCCGAGCGCCAGCGCCATGGCCGCCATCGGCCAGCCGCTGTTGGGCGAAGGCGTCTTGCGGGCCTGGCGCGCCAGCGTGCGCAGCCGCATGCCGCGTGCGCCGGCCACCAGCAGCAAGGCGGTGATGCGCGCCGGCAGCCACGACAGGACATCATCGGCATGCGCGGCCCATTTGCCCGCCCACTGCCAGTAGCGCCCCCCGCGCATGCCGGGGTAGCCCCACATGGCATCGGCCGTGTTGGCAAACCGGTACAGCGCGGCACCGGGCAGGCCCAGCAGCACGAACCAGAACAGGGGCGCCACCACCGAATCGTTGAGGTTCTCGGCCAGCGATTCGATGGCCGATTCCCGCACCTCGACAGCGCTCAGGGCGCTCACGTCCCGGCTCACCAGCCGCGACAGGCGCGCGCGCCCTTCGGGCAGCGACTGGCCCAGCGCCACCTCCACCGCCAGCACCTCGTCGCGCAGCATGCGCCAGGCGAGCAAGGGCTTGAGCAGAAAGGCCAGCACGGCCGCGGCAAGCAGTTCATGCAGTGCGAACGCCGCATGCTGCAACATCTCGGAAACTATCAAAACAATAGCTGCCAGCGCACACCAGACAAGCGCTGCAAGCCAAAAACATCTCCAATCCTGCGCCACGGGCACCGTGGGGGCCAGCCGCTCGCCCCCGCGCTGCAGCGCCTTGCCCATCCACACCACGGGGTGCCAGGCCGCGGGCGGCTCGCCCAGCCACCAGTCGATCACCAGGGCCAACGCGGGTACCCACACCAGCACGCGCCATGCGGCCCAGCCCGCGCCGGGAACCAGCCCCGCGACTACGCCGTCCATGCGCCTCCCGCATCGCGGGCCGGCCCCTGGGCGCGGGCGGCGCGCCGCCGGGGCACCAGCACCCGCCACGCGATCACGCACGAAGTGGCACACAGCGCGACACCCAGCAGCGAAAGCCCGACGATCAGCCAGGTGCGTAGCACAGGGCGCGCGAGCAGCGGCGCGAAATCCAGGCTGTGCAGGCCGTGGTACAGCACGCGCTGCCACGCCGTGCCCGCGTCGGTGCGCAGCACGATGCGGCCCGACGCCGGGTCGGCATACACCGCCACCCCGTCATCGGCCCAGCGCGCACGCCACACCGGCAGCGGCCGCGTGTGCAGGGCAGCGCCGTCCTGGCGCCGCGCATAGTAAAGGTCGTCGTAGTGCTCCATCTTCTCCACGGCAGGTGCCGGTGCTTCGGGGCGCAGCATCTGCAGCCGCGCGCGCAGCATGGCGTCGGGCAGTGCCCGCGCCATGGTGGCAGACGGACCATCCGCCCGCACCAGCCATTGTGAAGGAATGCCCGCGGATTCCCAGCCGCGCACCCGGTACCAGGCCTGGCCCGCGATGCGCAGCAGATCCAGCTCCTGCACGACCATGCCCTGCGCCGCCGCCTGCACCACCGCATCCCGTGGCCCCCGGCCGAGCGGGGCGGGCTCACCGGCCCACAGCGCCCGCGCCTGGGGCCCCACAGCCGCGCCGCCGAACACGCCAAACGGGTTCATCGACATCAACCCCGAGAACATCCAGGTGAGCGTGAACACCGCGGCCACCAGGCCCAGGATGTGGTGCCAGCGCATCCAGAACCTGCGGTACGGAATCCACCGCTGGCGGTTCAGGAACAGCTGCCAGACGCCGAGCACGATGCCCGTGGCGGCCAGCAGCACCCCGGGGATGGAAAGCCACACCACCACGTGGTGCCAGGCCCTGGGGAACTGCCGCAGCACGGTGGGGTAGATCCAGTGCGGCACGGCGCCCACCCAGTTCCAGAAGCGTTCGGCGCGGCGCGTGTCGCGCACCACCTCTGCCGCGCCGGGCGAGACGTACAGCTGCAGTCCGTCATCGCCGTCCAGCAGCACCTTGATGAGGGGACGGTGCACATCCAGGCCCTGCGGCACCGTCCACTGGTCGCGCTCGACCCACTCGGTGCCCGTGGCGCGGCGGCCGCTGAAGGCCTCGGCCACCCGGGCGGCCGCGTCCGGCGACAGCGGCGCGAGCAGCGTCCCGCTGCGCGCGTCCACGGTGCGCCAGCGCGGCCTGGCATCGGGCTGCGGCGCACGCGCCACGGCGCGTGCCGGCACTGCCTCTTCCGTGGCCAGCAGGCGCCACACCGGCGCATCGCCCAGCATGCCCAGGCGCGCCTCGCCGCCCACCGCAGGCCGCAGCCCCGCGCGCTGGGCGGCATCCTGCGCCGCAAGGCAGCATCCCGGGCCTTCCAGCGTCAGGGCGGGCAAGGCGGCCAGCCGCTCCGCCGCCGTGAGGCTGGGGAACGGCACGAAGTACAGCACCACCCCGCTCACGAACCACATGAGGAAGAACAGCGCCAGCACCACGCCCAGCCACTTGTGCACGAAGATGACGAGCTTCTTCAGCATGCGCCGCGCCTTGCCCGGTTCGCCGCGATCAGAACGTTGCGCGCGCGGTCAGCTGCACGGTGCGCGGCGCACCCAGCAGCCAGCGCGCGTTGGCCGTGCCGGCCAGCGCATAGTCGCGGTCGGCCAGGTTCTTCACGGCCAGGCCGAGCTTGAGGTTGCGCGAATGGTCGTAGGCCAGCGAGGCATCCAGCACCACATACGACGGCAGTTGCGTGGTGTTGGCGGTGTTGCCCTGGCGCGCGCCCACGTAGCGCGCGCCAAAACCCGCCTGCCACTGCGGCAGGAAGCGGTAGGTGGTCCAGATGCTGGCGGTGCGCTCGGGCACGCCGGTGGGCGTGTTGCCATCGCGCGAGACCAGGGCGCCGGAGACCAGTTCCTTGAATGCGTCGTAACGCGCACGCAGCAAGGCGGCATTGGCGTCGATGGTCCAGCCGCGCACGGGCTCGGCCGCGAAGGCCAGCTCGATGCCGGTGGAGGACTGCTGGCCCACCTGCTGCGAGAGGTTGGGGTTGCCGGCGTCGCGTGACAGCAGGTTGCGTTTTTCGATCTTGTACAGCGCCACGGTCCACTCCCCGCGCACGGCGGGCACCGCGCCCTTGGCGCCGACCTCGACCTGGCGGCCCTTGGTGAGGTCGAAGGTGTTGCCGCCGCCCGGCAGCGACAGCGCGCCGGACAGCGGGTCGGTGCCGGTGCCGAACTGGCCGTAGAGCGACAGCGCCTCGCTGGGCGACCACACGGCGCCCAGGCGGCCGGTGACGGGCGAATACTTCTTGACCAGGTTCACGCCCGTGCGCAGGTCGGTGGTGTCAAGCTCCATGCGGTCGCTGCGCAGGCCGGCCACGAGCTTCCATTCCTTGGTGAGGTCGAGCGCGTTCTCGGCGAACAGCGCGGTGGTCTGGAGTTCGGACGCGCGGCCCGGGAGGGTGGGCACGGGGCTGATGAAGCCGCCCGGGACGAAATTGAACGGGTCCACCGTGCTCGCGCCGCCGTACGGGGAGTTGTTGGTGTGCAGCAGCCTGGTGCGGTACCAGTCCAGGCCCACGATGAAGCGGTTCTTCATGCCGCCGAGGTGGCCGTCGAACGCGGCGTCGAGGCGGTTGCCGGCCTGCTGCTGGTCGTGCAGGATCTCCAGGTAGTCGCTGCGGTTCACGGCCGTGCCGGCGGCGTTGAAGGCATAGGCCTCGGCATTGCGCCAGTGGCGGTCGGTGGTCAGGTGGTAGGTCTCGTTGCGCAGGCGCACGCCGGCGGCGGCCTGCCAGTCGACCTTGGCGCGCCAGATGCGGTCGTCGTACTGGACCACCGAGTCGGCCACGTTGAAATTGGTGCGGCGCAGGCGCTCGTCGAGCACGCCATTGCGCAGCGGGGTGCCGAAGTAGCGCGCATCGTCGTTCACGCCACCGTCCAGCGACAGGGTCACATTCAGGTCGGGGCTGGCGCGCACGGCCAGGGCCAGCGCGTAGTTGTGGCGCTGCGTGTCCATGAACTGGCGGTAGCCGTCGCTCTTTTCGGCATCGAGGTAGACCGAGTAGGCCAGCACATCGTTGATGGGGCCGCGCAGGCCCACGCCGCCCTGCACGCTGCCGAACGAACCCACGCTCAGGAACGCCTCGCGCTGCGGCGTTCCGAAGGCCGGGCGCTTGGTCACGTAGTTCACGGCCGCGCCGATCGCCCCGTCGCCATAGAGCACCGAGGCCGGGCCGCGCAGCACCTCGACCGACTCCATGGGCCAGGTCGAGAACGGGTAGGTGATGGTGCCCGAGGCCACGATGAGGCGCGTGCCGTCCACCATCTGAGCCACCGAGCTGTGGCCCGCAAAGCCGCGCGCCACCAGGCTGGTGCCGCCGTTGCCGGGGGCCGGCGCCTCGGTGATCCCGGGCATGCGCACGGCCACGTCCTGCGCGCGGGTCAGGCTGCGCTCGGCGATGTCGGCCGCGCCCAGGCTGCTCACGCTGGCGGGCGTCTCGCGTGCGGTGAGGCCCAGGCGTGAGCCGGTGGTGCCAGGCAGGTCGAGCCCCAGCGTGCTGCCGGCCGTCTCACGCGGCGCCGTCACCTCCACCGGCAACAGGGTGGCGGACTCGGCCGCAGCCGGTGACTGCATGCCAAAAGACCAGAGGCACAGGGAAATGGAAGTCAGGGAAACGCGCATGGAACAGGACCTTGGGAAAGCGGAAGGGCGAAAGCATAACGCAACCAAGTTGCATTATCGACGCAAAGCGACTTTGAACGTGCTCAGTCCTCGATGCCACGCTGCGCGGGAATGCCCGCCTTGAATGCGTGCTTGACCATCTGCATCTCGGTCACCGTGTCGGCCAGCTCGATGATCTCGGGCGGGCAGCGGCGGCCGGTGAGGCACACATGCACCTCCTTGGGCCGCTCGCGCAGCGTCTGCAGCACACCCTCCAGCGGGAGCCAGCCGTAGATCAGCGGGTAGGTGATCTCATCGAGCACCACCAGGAAGTGCTCACCCGACAGGATGGCGGCGCGCGCCTTCTCCCAGCCGTCGCGCGCCAGCTGGGCCGAGTGCTCCAGGTCCTTGCTCTTCCAGCTGAAGCCGTCGCCCAGGCCCTCGATGGGCAGGCCGAGTTGCTCGAACATGCGGTGCTCGCCAAAACGCGCCGTGGGCACTTTCATGAACTGGAAGATCTTCACGGCCTTGCCCCGGCCGTGGGCGCGCAGCGCCAGGCCAAAGGCCGCCGTGCTTTTGCCCTTGCCATCGCCGGTGTTGACGATGACGATGCCGCGGCGCTCGCCCTCGGGCTTTTCATAGCGCTTCTCGGTGGGTGGGGTTTCGATCTGCATGGTGGGGGTGCTTTCAAGAAGGGTCGATTCACACGCGGGCCAGGCCGGGCGCGGCGGACAGTGAGAACGGACGGCGCGCCTGCCACGCAGCGCCCGCCAGCACCAACAGGGCCATGACCAGCAGGGCCACGATGCCGGCCATGCGCTCCACGGGGCTGGGTTCTTGGGCGGTGTCGGGGGCATCGCGCTCGGGCTGGCGCTCCAGCAGCACGCCCATGGCGGGCACGGTGGGTGCGGCGGGCGGGGCTTCTGCCTGGGCGGGTGGCGCAGGCAGGTCGGCAGCAGGCGGCACGGGCCGCGGCGCCGGCGCGGCAGGCGACTGCGGCGTGGCCACGGCCATGCCTGCGGGCGCGGATTCCGCCGCTGGCGCACCCTGCGCGGCCTGCTCCACCCAGCGGCGCACGCTGGGCAGTTCGGCCGCCAGCGGTGCGGCACGCGTCAGCTCCTGGTACATCTGCGCCAGCTGTTTTTGTGTGTCGGCATCGGCCTGCCAATAGCCCTGGCGCTGCGCCTGCACCAGGCGCTCCAGCGACTGGGCGTAGGCCTGTGGATGTTCTTTCAGCCACCCGGGCAGGCCCAGCTGGTGCTTGTCGCGCACCAGCACGTCGTAGAAACTCTGCCAATGGTCGCTGCGCACCGTGTCGGGCGCCACGGCCTGCCAGCCCCAGGCGAACTGCACGGCCTTGAGCACCTGCAGCGTGCCCGAATAGCCCTCGGCCTTCTGCGCCTGGAGCCAGCCCGGGTGCAGGTAGCGCGACTGCATCTCCAGCGCAATGGCGCGCTGCGCGGTTTCGGTGGTGGGCTCGCTCACATCCTGCAGCTGGGCCACGTGCAGCTCCAGCCCCTGCGACCGGCCGGCCACACGGGCTGCGGCCGACAGGCCGCCCAGGTACTGGAACGGGTCGTCCGAGCTGACCATGGCGTACAGGTTCGAGCTGCGCGACAGGATGGCGGCGTCGGTACGGCGCAGGTGGGCCCCCAGCGCCTTCGCGGCCGTGCCGCCCGCAACCCCCGTCACCGGTTCGCCCTCCAGATAGGGCTGGCTCATGCGTTCGAGGAACATCTGGCCCAGGCGCGCATCGTTGGTTTGCAGGCCGTCGCTCTGCACCGCGTCGGACAGGCCGGTGCCATAGTCGCCCACCGCGTTGCCGAACGAGCGCACGCGCGCCAGTTGCTCGGCCTGCGCGCGGGGCACACCCTGCTTGCGCAGCTCCTGGCCGATCTGCTCGGTGTTGCGCGCAATCACATTGCCGGGCTCGGCCGTCGCGGCCTGGGCCACGGCGCGGTCGAGGAGCGCCATCAGCGCGGGGAACTGGTCGCGGTACGAGCCGGTGATGCTCATGAGCACATCGACGCGCGGGCGTTTGAGCTCTTCTGCGGCAATGGTCTCCACACGCACCGGGCGGCCCGAGTCGTCCCACACCGGGCGCATGCCCAACGCCACGAGGGCCTGCGCTTCCATGATCCCCTGGTGGCGCAGTGTTTCGCCCGCCCAGAGCGACAACGCCATGCGCTGCGGCACCTGGCCGCCATGGCGCGCCTGGTAGTCCTTGAACCAGTCGTTGAACAGCGTCTGCGCCACGGCATAGGCCTGGCGCGTGGGCAGGCGGCTCGGGTCCAGCCCCGTGAGGTTGCGGCCCGTGGGCAGGCTCTCGGGGTTGCGGATCGGATCGCCACCGTACGCAGCGGTGAGGAAACGGCCCTCCAGCCCTGCGAGCAGGCCGGGCATCTCGCCTTCGGTGGCCAGCAGGCCCTCCAGCTCCTGCGCGCGGTGGGCCAGCTGCAGCAGCGCGGGCGTGTCGATGGGCTTGCGCGCGGCGCGGTTGGGCACATGGTCTTCGGCGCGCACCACGTCGGATGCGCCCGCCGCACCCGGTGTTGCCACCTGCGCTGGCAGCACGGGGCGCAGGTCCAGCACGCTGGCGGCCTGCGCGTCCTTCAATGCCACTTCCAACCAGCGCGCGGGGCGCGCCGCCAGCACGGCATCGTGCTTGATGAGGAAGGCTTCGTCGATGTCTTCGCCCAGTGCCTCGATCAGCGGCTTGCGCAGCGCCTGCAGGATGGTCTCGCGCCGCTGCTCGGGCGCGGGCACGCGGCCGAACACGGCCAGGCCCTTGGGCTGCGAGCTTTGTGCGAGCTGGTCCAGGTAGGGGTGCAGGATTTCCAGGAAGCCGCTGAAGTCGGCCGCGATGCGCTCGGCGCTCCAGCCCAGGTCGCGGTGCAGCTGGTGCTCCACGAACTGCGCCACCAGCTGCTTTTCGAGCGCGCGGCGCGTGGGGCCTTCATCCACGGTTTCCCATTCGTGCATCACCTCGTGCATGTGGGCCATGCGCGCCTCGAAGCCTGCCGGGGCGAACACGGGCGTGCGGTGGCTCACCAGCACGGCGCGGCCCCGGCGCTTGGCCGTGAGGGCCTCGCCCAGGTTGTCCACGATGTAGGGGTAGACCACGGGCAGGTCGCCCAATGGCAGCAGCGCGTCGTCGTGCACATCGAGCGCACGGGCCTTGCCGCCCGCCCATTCCTGCGTGCCGTGCGTGCCGAAGTGGATGAGCGCATCGGCCTCCAGCTGCGCCCACAGGTACACCGCCAGGTAATGGTGCGACAGCGGCGCCTTGCTCTTGTGCATGAACGGGTTCTGGCCCAGGCGCAGGGTTTCCTCGCGCGGGGGCTGGGGCAATACCGAGAGCTTGCCCACCTGCAGGCGCGGGATGGCGAACACTTTTTCGCCCTGCCACTCGACCACATAGCGGCTCTTTTCGGGCGCGCCCCAGTGCGCGTTCATGCGCTCGCGCACGGCCTTCGGCAGCGTGGCCAGGTGCTGCTCGTAGCGCGCCAGCGGCAGCGCGGCGGCCTGCCCGCTTTGCAGCAGCGCGCGCACATCGGCGCCGGGGTAATAGGCGGCCAGCAGCGGCTTGAGCCCGTCGATCCAGCCCTGTTCGGGCACCTGCTGCGTGCGGTAGCCCGCCTGGGCCAGGCCGCCAGAGACCTGCTCCAGGCTGCGCGGCACGTTGAGGAACGATGCGCCGAAGTTGGTGCCGCCCGGCGGGTAGTTGTAGACCATGGCCACCAGGCGCTTGTCTGCTGCCGGTTTGGTCTGCAGCGCGATCAGGCGCCGCGCCTTGGCGGCCACGGCCTGGGCCTGGCGCTCGATGAGGCGAAAGTCTTGCCCCTCGGCGCCGTGGGCGGCGACCAGGACCGGGTCGATGGCACCCGCCGCCTCAGGCTGCGCCAGGTAGAACGGCACATCGGACAGCGACAGGCCCGTGTCGCTGGCCTCCCACGCGGCGGCATCGCCTGCGCGGTACGGCTGCGTGCCCAGCAAGGGTGCGCCCCAGCGGGCCAGCAGCGGCTGCAGCGCAGCGGCCTGGGGCACGAGCTGGTGCAGCACCAGGGCAGAGGCATGCAGGCGGCCGGGTCCGATGCCGCTCTCGGGGGGCAGCTCCAGCACCTCGGCCAGCGTCTGCGCCGTGACCTGCTGGCCGAACGCCGCATAGGCGAACAGGCCTTGCTGGCGGAAAGTGCGCAGCCAGGCATCGAGCCATTCGGTGCTGCCATCGACAAAATGGTGGCGGTGCACCAGCACGGCCACCGCCGGCAGGCCGCGCAGCGACGCGGGCTGGCCCTGGCGCCATGCCTCGAGCGCCATGGCGTTGGGGAGCAGCCGGGGCGCGTCGGGGTGGTAGATGCCCCGGGTGGGCAGGATCTCCGGCGCGGGCAAAACGGGCATGGCCACACCCGCCACGGTGGCACGCGCCAGGGCGATGGCGCTCTTCAGGTTGCGCGGGCCACCGGCCTGCAGGTAGGCCACCATGCGGCCGGACGCATCGAGCGCGGTCAGGTCGGCGGCGGGGGCGCCCGCAGGCACCCACACCACGCGGCCGGGGGAACGTGTGGCACGGCCATCGAGCTGCGCCCCCGCCATGCGGCGCAGGCGTGCCTCCACGCTGGCATGCGGCGCATCCACCCACACCAGCGCAGCGCCCGCCAGCGCGCGCTCCAGCGTCCGGGCCTGTGCTGTGTCGAGCACCGCCGGCCCGGCGAGCGGGTAGTCGATGTGCGCAAAGCCCAGGCCTGCCTCGGTGGCCAGGCGCTGCACCATGGCCGTGCGCGTGGCCGTGGTGATGTCGGAGGTGAGCCACAGCAGAACGGGTGCGGCCTTGTTGGCGCCCGCTGCGCCCTGGGCCTTGTCCGCCTGCACGGCATGCGCCAGCGGCGCAGCCAGCAGCAGGCACCAGAGTGCCGCGCGCAGGATCAGCGCCTTCATGGCTTGGCGGGTGCCGGCGTGGCGGCGCCACCCGCGCCACCGGCCGAAGCGCCGGCAGGAGCAGCGCCCGTTTCAGGGATGTAGACGATGTTGCCGTCTTCGAGTTGGTAGGCCACGCCCGCGCGCACGCCCTGCCCTTGCGCCGCGCTGCCCGCGCCCTTGAAGCGCACCTCCTTGCCCTGCTCGCGCACCACCACTTCCATGTCGGGCTGGCCGGGGTTGCGGATGATGGTGACGCTCTCGTTGGCGCTGGTCTGGGTCTGCACGGCCACGGCCGTGAGCAGCGCCACCACGAGCACCAGGAACACGTCCACCAGGTTCACGGCCGACAGCATTGGGTCGTCGTCGTCCTCGGCCAGCACATTCAGGTGCTTCAAGGTCATTGCGCCACCCCGCGCTCCTTGCGCACCACCAGCAGTTCGGCCAGCAGCCAGCGGCGGCGCACGGAGTACACCACCAGGCCCACCGACGCGGCGGCCAGCGCCAGCACCACGCCTGCAAAGGCGCCGCTGAACACCGCCAGCGCCTGCTGGCCGTTGCCCGCCGCCACGCTCTGCAGCGCGGGGCCCAGCGGGATCATCGTGGCGATCAGCCCCAGCATGGGCGACAGGCGGCTGAGCAGGCGCACGGGCTCCACCTGGCGCACCAGTTGCAACTCCAGTTCTTCCATCGACAAGCCAGGGGCCACGCGCAGCGAGCGGTACTGCGGCTGGCGCCAGCGTTGCCAGGCCTCCATGAGCGTGGCGCCGCCCGACCACAGCGCGTAGACAAACGCCAGCCCCACCAGCACCAGCACCGGCCACAGCAGCGACTGCGCGACCTGCGAAAAACCCGATTCGATGTTCATGCTTGCACTTCCTTCATTCCTTGGTTGTTGTTCTTGCGTTGCAGGGACGGCAGCGCCATCCACATGCCATCCAGATGCCGCACGTGGATGCGGTGGTCAAACACGCTCTCCAGCGCGGCGTGGGTGGCGGGCGCATCGCATGCGCCCTGGTGCAGCACGCGGCCCTCCGCCATCACAACCATGTCGTCGGCCTGCAGCGCCAGCGACACCTCGTGCAGCACGCTGACCACCGTGCCGCCCGCGTCCACCAGCGCGCGCATGGTGTGCAGCCAGTCGGTCTGGTGAGGCGGGTCGAGGTTGGCCAGGGGTTCATCCATCAGCAGCACCTGCGCCTGCACGGCCAGGGCGCGGGCCAGCAACACGCGCTGGCGCTCGCCGCCCGACAGCTGCGCCAGCGGGCGGTGGCGCCAGTCCCAGGCCTGCGTGGTGCGCAGCGCCTGCTCGACCGCTGCGTGGTCGGCCGCACCCGGCGGTGCCAGCCAGGCCTGGTGCGGCAGGCGGCCCAGCATGGCCACGTCGTAGCTCGTGAGGTCGTCGGCCGAGCCTTCGTTCTGCCCCAGCCAGGCGAGCTGCCGGGCACGTTCGCGTGCGGGGATCTGCGCGAGTGGGCGGCCCAGCAGCAATACTTCGCCCTGCACCGCAGCGCGCGGCAGCAGGCCCGCCAGCACCTTGAGCAAGGTGGACTTGCCCGCGCCGTTGGGGCCGACGATGCTGATCCAGCGCCCGGCAGGCAGTTGCAGGTCAATGCCCTGCAATATCAAGCGATTTCCGATGCTGGCGCTTATCTGGCAAGCGCTGATAGCTACTGAATTCATAGCGAACCACCTTGCGACGTCCGCCGGTGCATGAGCCACAGCAGGTAGGTTCCGCCCAGCGCCGCCGTGAGCACGCCCACGGGCAGCTCCTGCGGTGCCAGCAGCCAGCGCGCCAGGATGTCGGCCGCCAGCAGCAGCACCGCGCCCATCAGGCTTGCGAGCACGATGTGCCGCTCGTGCGTCACGCGCACGATGGAGCGCACCAGGTGTGGCGCGGCCAGCCCCACAAACGCGATGAGCCCCGTTTGCGCCACGGCCGTGCCCGTGGCCAGCGCCATGGCGGCCACCAGCCCGACGCGCATGGGCATGAGCGGCAGGCCCAGGCTGGCCGCCGTGGCCTCGCCCAGCGTGAGGCCATCGAGCGCGCGCGCCAGCATCCAGGCGACCACCGAGCACAACCCCCAGGCCACGGCCATCAGCACACAAGCCATCCAGCCCACAAAGGCGGTGCTGCCCAGCGTGAACGCCTGCATGGCCTGCAGGATGTCGGGCGAGGCCAGCTCCACCAGGTCGCGCAGCGCGCCCAGCACCACGCCCACGATCACCCCCGCCAGCAGCAGGCGCAGCGTGTGCTGCACGCCTTTGGCCAACAGCAGCGTGAGCACCACCGCCCCCGCCGCGCCCAGGAAAGCCATGCCCGTGATGCCGATGCGGGCCATCCACTGCGCCGCCACCGGCGACACCCCGAACAGCGCCATCGCCACCGCCCCGCCCAGCGCGGCGCCCGAGGCGCTGCCCAGCAGGTACGGGTCGGCCAATGGGTTGCGAAACAGCCCCTGCGCCACAGCACCCGACAGGCCCAGCAGCGCACCCGCCAGCCACGCGCCCAGCGTGCGCGGCAGGCGGATGTCCCACACGATCTGCCAGGCGACGGGGTCGCCGCGCATGCGCAGCACGCTGTCAAAACCCGTGCTGCCCACGCTGGCGCCACACACGGTCAGCACAACACTGGCCAGCAGCAGCCAGGCGGCACACCATGCCGCGCGGCGGCTGGCGGAACCTGTTGGCAAATCCATGGCAAGGCTGGTCATGGAGCTTTCTCCACCAGACAGCGGGCCATGATGCGCGCGGCCTCGGCCATGCGCGGGCCAGGTCGCACCACCACGTCCGAATCACCGGGGCCGAACACGCACAGCCGGTTGTCGCGAATCGCACGCATGCTGGCCCAGCCGGGGTACGGCACCATGGCCTGCATGCTGCGGTTGCCGATCATGATGATGTCGGGGTTGGCGCGCACCACAAATTCGGGGTTCAGGCGCGGGAACGGACCGAGCGACGCCGGCACCACGTTGCGCACCCCCAGCCGGGTGAGCGATTCGCCGATGAACGACGCCTCGCCCGCCGCGTAAGGCCCCCGGCTCACCTCGAAGTACACGCGCGCATTTTTGGCCCTGGGTGGCAGGGACTGCGCCGCCGCCAACACACCCGCATCGATCACACGCCAGAGGCGGTCGGAGCCCTGCGCGCGGGGCACGCCCAGCAGGTCGCTCACGGTGCCCAGCACGCGGCGCACGTCGGCATGGGTCTTGGGCTCCAGCTGCACGACGGTGAGGCCCAGCGCCTCCAGCCGGTCGCTGGCGCGCGAGCTGACGGACATGAGCACCAGGTCCGGCTTGAGCGCGACGATGGCCTCGATGCTGGGATCTATGCCGCCGCCCATCTTGGGCAGCTTGCCGACCACGGCCTCGGGCCAGTTGGAATAGCGGTCCACCCCCACGAGCCGGTGGCACTGCTCCAGCTCGCACACGCTTTCGGTCAGCGAGGGCAGCAGGCTCACGATGCGCTCGGGCGGGCGGGGCAACGCGATCTTGCGGCCCTTGTCGTCGGTGATCTGCACAGGCTGCGCCCGCGCCAGCCCGGCCATGAGCAGGCCCAGCAGCAACAGGATGGCGATCACCCACAGGATGCGGCGCACGGGGGTGGGTTTCATCAGCGAGGTTCTTTCAAAGTGAGGGGCAGCCCGGCGGCCATCAGCGTGACGCGCGGGCACACCTGGGCCACCTGCTGGTTCAGCGTGCCCAGCGCATCCACGAAGGCGCGCACCTCGCGCCCCATCGGGATGACCCCCAGGCCAATTTCGTTGCCCACCAGAACAACGGGGCCGGGGGATTTCCGAACTGCTATCAAAAACATAGCTGCTTGCGCTTGCCAATCCAGAGCCAGAGCCTGTTTTTGCTTCAAATCCATGTCTTCGCAGCCCATGGGCATGGTCCAGTGGGTGAGCCACAGCGTGAGGCAGTCCACCACCACCAGGGTCTGCGGCGTGCTGTGCAACACCACGGCAGCGGCCACATCGTGCGGCTCTTCCACGGTCCGCAGACCCGGCACGCGCTCGGCGCGGTCCCGCTGGTGGCGGGCGATGCGCTCACGCATCTCGTCGTCCCAGGCTTGCCCCGTGGCGATGAGCACGGCGCGGTGGTCGCTGGATTGCGCCAGCCAGTCGCGCGCCAGCAGCTCGGCGCGGCGGGACTTGCCGCTTTTCTGGCCACCCAGGATGAGTTCGCTGGTGATGGGGTGCGGGGTGGGAGTCATGCCGAGACGCCTCCCAGCAGATGCGCCACGGCCTCGGGGCTGGACGGAAACCACGCATGGAAGTAGCTGGCGTGGAGGCTGCCCTGCTGGTACAGCGCCTCGCCCGCATCCGGCGCAACCGCTTCATGGGGGCGGGCCGTGCGGGCCACCACGGGGGCGCTGCTGTCGCTGGTCGAGTAGTGGAAGGTGTGGCCGCGCAGGGTGTGCCCCGCCACCGCCAGTTGCTGCGGCCCGAGCGCCGCCAGGCGTTTTTGCATGGTCACGCGGCCGGGCAGCAGGCCCCAGAGCGGTGCCGTGCCGCCGTCGGCCAGGGTGATGGAATCAAACAGCGCCATCATGCCGCCGCACTCGGCCCACAGGGGTTTGCCTGCGGCCCCATGGGCGCGCAGGCTGGCTTGCATGCCGGTGTTGGCCGCTATCTGCGCGGTGTGCAGCTCGGGGTAGCCGCCGGGCAGCCACACGGCATCGCAGTCGGGCAGCGCGGCATCGTGCAGGGGCGAGAAGAACACCACACGCGCGCCCATCTGTTCAAGGCATTGCACATTGGCGGCGTAGATGAAACAGAACCCGGCGTCGCGTCCCATGGCCACGGTGCGGCCCGCCAGCAGGGGCGGCACGGCCGCAACCATCGCGGGGGCCGGAAAGTCCACGGCCCAGCGCTGCAGGTCCTCCAGCGTCATCTGGCCCAGGGGCGTGGCCGCAAGGGCATCGGCGGCGGCGTCCAGACGCTGCAGGCTGTCGGGCAGCTCATGCGCCGCGACCAGACCCAGGTGGCGTTCGGGCAGCAGCGCCGCACCGGCCTTGCCCGCAGCGGGCGCAGTGCCAGACTGCACCCGCATCAGCGCCCCCATCCAGTCCTCCGCATCGTGCAAGCCACCCTGCAGCATGTCGGCATGGCGCGCGCTGCCTACGCGATTGGCCAGCACCCCCGCCCAGGGCAGGCCCGGCCGGTAGTGGCGCAAGCCGTAGGCCAGCGCGCCAAAGGTGCCCGCCATGGCCGAGGCATCGACCACGGCCAGCACGGGCACACCAAAGTGCCGGGCCAGGTCGGCCGCGCTGGGGGTGCCGTCAAACAGCCCCATCACGCCTTCGATCAGGACCAGGTCCGACGCGCGCGCCGCGTCATGCAGGCGCTGCGCGCAGTCCGCCTCGCCGTTCATCCACAGGTCGAGCTGGTGCACCGGCGCTCCGCTGGCCAGCTGGTGCCAGTGCGGGTCCAGAAAATCCGGCCCGCACTTGAACACCCGCACCCGCCGGCCCTGCCGCGCATGCAGGCGCGCCAGGGCCGCGGTGACGGTGGTCTTGCCCTGGCCGGAGGCCGGGGCGGCAATCAGCAGCGCGGGGCAGCTGGTCATTTCAGCAACCCTGTGGGACACATTCCCGGCATGCCGATGAAACTGGCACGCACGACGCCAGTGCCACCGTGGAACTGGCTCCGCCAGGCCCCGGGTGGCATCCCCCCGTGGGGGGAAGGCGCGCAGCGCCTCAGGGGGTGCTTCACTGCGGGGCCCACTTCACGCCGACGTAGGCGGTGCGGCCCGCGGTGGCGTAAGTGCGGGCCAGCTCATAGTGCTTGTCGGCCAGGTTGTCCACGCGCGCCACCAGGGTGAAATCGCGAGCAACCCGCGTGCTGGCATACAGGCTGACCAGCGTGTAGCCGCCCAGCACCGTGGTGTTGGCGGCGTTGTCGAAGCGGCGGCCAGAGGCCTGCACCTCGGCGCCCACCGTCCAGCCAGCGAGTTGCGTGTCGGCTCCGAGCGTGCCGTGGCGCTTGGAGCGGCGGGCCAGCAGCTTGCCCGTGGCCAGGTCGCGCGGGTTCTGCAGATCGAGCGAGCCGCGCAGCTGCACGCCGCCGAGGCGGTACGAACCCGCCAGCGTCACTCCCTTGTACTCGGCCCGCGCGGTGTTCACGTAGCAGCCGAAATCCGACGGACAAGGCCCTGCGGCCCCGAACGTGATCAGATCCTGCACCCGGTTACGGTAGGCGGTGGCGGAGAAGCTGCTGCCGCCCTCGGCCCAGCGCAGGCCCACCTCGACATTGCGGCTGCTCTCGGGATTGAGCGACCCCGTGCCGTACTCGCTGAAGCGGTGGTACAGCGTGGGGGCCCGGAAGGCCGTGCCCACCGATGCCGTCGCGCGCCACTGGGGTGCAAAGGCGTAGCCGTAGGCCAGGCTGCCCGTGCCCTTGCCGCCGAACTCGCTGTCCGAGTCGTGCCGCACATTGGCCTGCACCGTGTGGCCGCCCGCGCTGTAGCCATAGCCCAGCGCAACGGCGTCCTGCGAGCGCTTGCGGTCGATGGGCTTGTTTTCCAGATTGTCTTCGCGGCGCTCCAGCGCGGCGGTCAACAGGTGCGCACCCTCGCGCCATTCATTCTGGAACAGGTAGCCGCGCAGGTGGGTATCGCTCAGGTACACCGAGGGCTTGGTTTCGTACCTGTCGCGCGAATCGGTCAGCTGCAGGCGCGTCTTGTACTGCGGGGTCCATTGCGCCTGCCAGTTCAGGCCCAGGGCATGCAGCCTGTGCTTGTTGCGGTCATCCTTGCCCAGTCCGCTGTCGTAGCCGCTGTCGAGGTCGTTGACCAGCAGCGTGCCTTCCAGCCGGTGCATGGCGTTGACCTGCAGGCCCACCCGCGCGTTGGCAGAGGTGCTTTCATACCCGTCGCGGTCGGGGTTCTGCGTGGCGACGGTGCGCGCGTTGAAGCCCTTGCTTTCCTCGCGTGCAATGCCCAGCGCGTAGTCGATCGTGCCGCTGGCACCGCTCACACCGGCTTCGATCTTGCGCGTGCCGTGGCTGCCGAACCCCACGCCCACATAGGGCGCGGTGCCGTTTTCGCCGCGCTTGGTGAAGATCTGCACCACCCCACCCATGGCGTCGGAGCCATAGACCGCGCCCGCCGGGCCGCGCAGCACTTCGATGCGGTCGATCTGCGCCAGCGGGATCGACTCCCATGCCGCGCCGCCGGTGGATTGGGAATCGATGCGCACGCCGTCGATGTACACGGCCGTGAAGCGCGACTCAGCGCCGCGCAGGAACACGCCCGTGGTCGTGCCGGGGCCGCCGTTGCGCGAGAACTCGATGCCGGGGACACGGGCGAGCACGTCGGCCAGGCCGGTGGCGCCACTGGTTTCGATGGTCTCGCGATCCAGGACGGTCACATCGGCCACCAGGTCGGACAAGGGCTGGGGCGTGCGCGTGGCGGTCACCACGGTTTCGGTCAGCGAGGGCGCGCGCAGGTTCTGCGCCAGCAGCACGGGGCCGCCGGCATCGGCCTGCTGGGCCTGCACGGAGCAGGCGCCCACAACGGCCAGCGCCACCAGCGCGGGACGCAGGCACAGCGGCGCAGCAAGGCGCGCACGAGAGGTACGGATTTTCATGGGGAACATCGTCAACAAACAAAACCCGCGCCGGCCTCCCCGCCAGCAAATGGGTGATACGGCTGCGCGCACCCTGATCGGGCGCGTGCAACCACCGTGTTGGCCGGTATCCGGGCTGGCGGAACACCCTTCAAAGCCTTCCCAGGGGCTTGTTCAAGGCACCCAGTGGCATGTGTATGAAGGGGGAATCGGAACGATTCGTCCGCTGACCGTTGCGGGGGCAGCGCAGGCTGGGCGCACCATGGTTGGCGGCACCTCCCTGCTTCCCGTTGAACTGCGGCATGTGAACCACACCGCGAGCACCAACAACGGGATTTTACGACCGTTTACAACCGCCAACCCTACAATCGACAGCTGTATGGCAACACCGTCCACCACCGACCAGATCGCCGAGCGCGTCGAACGCCTGCTGCTGCGGCACGCGGAACTGCAACGCACCAACGCGCTGCTCGCCGATCAGGTGGCCGCCCTCGCGCAGGAGCGGGATTCGCTCAAATCGCGCCTGAGCGCGGCCCGCGCCCGGGTTGACGCGCTGCTGGAGCGGCTGCCCGCGGCGGCCCCTGTCACGAAAGAATCCGAATGAAGCAAATCGAGGTGCAGATCCTGCAGCAAAGCTACCTGCTGACCTGCCCCGAGGGGCATGAAAGCCGCTTGCTGGATGCCGTTGAACGCGTCGACACGGCCATGACCCGCATCCGCGACGCCGGCAAGGTGCGCGCCCGTGAACGCATCGCGGTGCTGGCCGCGCTGAACCTGGCTTTCGAGATTGCGGACCGCGAGGCGGCCGACCTGGCGGCGGGCGCGGCCGCCAAGTCCTCCCCGCCGCCTGCGGCACAGCCCGGAGCACAGGCCGCCTTGCCCCTGCCCGAGCGGGACGAGGACCACCTCAAGGCCCTGGTCCAGCGGCTCGACGAGGCATTGGGCGAGGACGGGCGCCTGCTCTGACGCGGCGCCCCCCGGCACCTCTGAACCCGGCGCGCCGCCCTGCGGTCTTTACATGTCCTGGCGCCGGCGTCGGACTCCGCCAGCGCCTACAATCAGGCTGTCTGCGATGCTGTCGGGCTTTATATTTCCTTGAACCAATGCTCAACGAGCTCGGGCTTGGTACATTGCCCGGTGAGCGTGATCATCTCGCGTCAGATGAACCCAACGCTTGGCTGCCCTCGCCCACCTGAACCCCCGGTTCAGGATGAGAGTCCGGTGGCAATCGCAGACACCTTCTTCCTTCCCCATGCCGCTGTCGCCGCCGCCTCACCTTCCCGCTGAACGGCCGACCGGGCGCCGCCTCCCCGCCCCTTGTTCCCTCCCCTTCTCCCTTTTTGCCCCATGCTGGATCCTCTCCTGATCGTTGAACTCGGTGTACTGGGCCTGGCAACCGGCTTTCTGGCCGGCCTGCTCGGCATCGGCGGCGGCATGCTGCTGGTGCCGTTCATGACGTACATCCTGGGTGCCCAGAAGGTGGCACCGGACCTCGCGGTGAAGATGGCCATCGCGACCTCCATGGCGACGATCATGTTCACCTCGATCTCCAGCGTGCGCGCGCACCACCAGCGTGGGGCGGTGCGCTGGGACATCGTCAAGCGCCTGGCGCCCGGCATCGTGCTCGGTGGATTCATCGCCAGCCTGGGCGTGTTCGCGCTCCTCAAGGGCTCGTTCCTGGCGATCTTCTTCGCGCTGTTCGTGAGTTTTTCGGCCTCTCAGATGTTCCTGGACAAGAAGCCCGCCCCCTCGCGCCAGATGCCTGCCGGCGCGGGGCAGGTGGCGGCGGGCGGCGTGATCGGGTTCCTGTCGGGGCTGGTGGGTGCCGGCGGCGGCTTCGTGAGCGTGCCGTTCATGACGTGGTGCAACGTGCCCATCCACAATGCCGTGGCCACCAGCGCCGCGCTCGGCTTTCCCATCGCCCTCGCCAACGTGGTGGGCTACGTGATTGGCGGCCAGAACGTGAGCGGATTGCCCCCGGCATCGCTGGGCTACATCTGGCTTCCCGCCCTGGCGGTGATCGCGACCTGCAGCGTGCTCACCGCGCCCCTGGGCGCCAGGGCGGCGCACAGCCTGCCGGTCAAGCAACTCAAGCGCGTGTTCGCATCCCTGCTCTTCGGCCTGGCGGCCTACATGCTCTGGAAGGGCATCGCGGCCTCCTGATCCTGAGGCTCTGCCGTGGGGTCACGGCGCAAGGGCAGCGGAGATGGTGGCCAAGGCGGTGGTGCGAAGCCCTTGGCCTCGCGCGCCTAGGTCTGGACGGAATTGCGCCGGCCCTGCGCCTTCAAGGGCAGCGGCTTGCCCAGCAGGGCACGAAATTCGTGGGCAGGAAGCCCGGGCGCGCACAGAAAACCCTGGTAGTGGTCGCATTGCATCTGAAGCAGCACCGCCTGCTGGGTTTCGGTTTCCACGCCCTCCGCCACCACCTCCACATGCATGGCGCGCCCCATGCTGATGATCGCGCTCACGATGGCCCGGTCGCCATCGTCGTCGGGCAGCCCGCGCACGAACGACTGGTCGATCTTGAGCTTGTGGATCGGCAGCTTCTTCAGGTACGCCAGGCTGGAATAGCCCGTGCCGAAATCATCGATGGCGAGGCCAATGCCCAGGCCGGCCAGCACGCGCAGGCGCTGCTCCATCTCCTGCGCATCCTGCAGCAGGATGGTTTCGGTCAGCTCCAGCTCCAGCAGCGTGGGCGGCAGCTGGTGCACCGCCAGCAGGCGCGTGATCCGGTCCACGAAATCGGGCTGGCGAAACTCCAGCGCGGACACGTTCACCGAGATCATGATGGGCATGCCGCTGTGCATCCACACCGCCGCCTCGCGCACGGCCTGCTCCATAACCCAGGCACCCAGCGTGACGATGTAGCCGGACTCCTCCGCGAGGGGGATGAACTGCCCGGGCGAGACCGCGCCGAATTCAGGGTCGGTCCAGCGGATCAGGGCCTCGGCGCCCGTGATGCGCCCCGTGGCCATGTTGACCTGCGGCTGGTAGTGCACCGCCATGCGGTCCAGACCCAGCGCCTGGCGCATCGCATGCTCCATCTGCATGCGCGACAGCAGGTTGGCGTTCATTTGCGGCTGGTAGAAGCCATAGCTGCCCCGGCCGCGCTCCTTGACGCGGTACATGGCGGTATCGGCCTGCTTGATGAGGTCGTCCAGCGTGGCCCCGTCCTGCGGGTACAGCGCCATGCCGATGCTGCACTGGATGGAGAAACCCATGCCGTCGAGCATGAAGGGCTTGAGCATGTCGTCCAGGATACGGCGCGCCACGCTCTCGGCCACCACGGCATCCCCACCGTGCAGATAGATGACGAACTCATCCCCGCCCAGCCGGCACAGCATGTCCGTCTGGCGCAGGCAGGCCTGCAATCGCTCGGCCACCAGCTGCAGCACCCGGTCGCCAAAGGGATGGCCCAACGAGTCATTGATGATCTTGAAACGGTCGAGGTCCAGGAACAGGATCGCGAAGCCGGTGTCGCTCTGGCGGGCGCCCTGGATGGCCGTGTCCACCCGCTGCGACAGAAGCAGCCGGTTGGGCAGCCCTGTGAGCACATCGCTGTACGCCAGCTCTTCGATGCGCTTCTGGGCCGCATGCTGCAGCGTCAGGTCGCGCATGAAGCCGATGCTCTGCACCAGCCGCCCCTCGTCGTCGCGCAACGCCACCCACGACAGCTGCACCGCGCAATAGGTCCCGTTGTCCCGGGGAAGCCACAGCTCGCCTTCCCAGAAGCCTTCGCTGGACCAACCTTGCAGCACCTGTTCCATGAACGCCGCATCGGGGCCGCCGCCAAAGAGGGAGGCCGCCGTGTTGCCCTCGAACGACTTGGCCGACGGGCCCACGAGGCGCTCGCATCCCGGGTTCATGCGCAGGACCCGGTGCTGGCTGTCGGCGATGAAGATCGCGTCCAGGCTGGATTCGAACACCCTGGCGGCAAGGCGCAGGCTGGCTTGTATCTCGGTCTGCCGGGTGATGTCCCGGAACGAGTACACACGCCCCACCGGCCGCCCCTGGCTGAACTGGGGGACCGTGCGCAGCTCCAGCACCGCGCCGTTGCGCAGCACCAGGATGTCAGTGCTCTCCTGCATCGGCTCGCGCGCAATCGCGGCCAGGCGCTCCGAATAGGCCGCCGCATCGTTCACCTGCGTGGCCATGTGGGCATACACCGCCCCGTCGTCACGCTCAAGGAGCAGGTCGCGCGGAATGTTCCACAGCTGTGCAAGGCGCTGATTGAACGCCCGCACCCGGCCATCAAGGCTGCAGACGAGCATGCCGTCGGCCGCGGAGTCCAGGGTTGCGCGCAGTTCGGACAGCAGGGTTTCCAGTTCGCGCTCGGTGGCCTCCTGGGCACTGCGGTCCAGCATGGTCAGCATGTACACCGTATCGCCGCCCGCCGCCCCCCAGGGCACGCGGCTTACCTGCCGGTCCACGGGCACCAGCGTGCCATCCGCACGCAGAAGACGGGTGTGGGAATGGATGCCGCCCGCCACCACCTCGGCCGGCTCCCCCCAGAACGCCTGGTCCTGCGGCGTGGTGGCCAGGCCAAGCACCGATGCACCGACCATGGCGGACACGGGGGTCCCTACCAGCCGCTGCGCGGCGGCATTCGCGTGCAGGATGAGCAGGCTGGCCTCATCGACAAGCCAGACGGCTTCCTGCAGCGCGTCAAGCCAGCCGTGGGATTGCGAAACCCTCACGAACCTGCCTCTTCATTGCCGGGACTGACCGCACGCTCGAAAAAGTAACAGATGCGCTGACGGGGAGAGAGATAGTCCAGCGCATCGCGCGGCAGCTGCGCGGGCTTGAGGCTGCGCCGGATGCCCAGCTCGGGCACCGTTTCCAGGTCCAAGATCGGTGCTTCGTCCTTGGGCACACGGGAATCGTGCACGATGACCTTGGGCCGCAGGGGCCGCGACGAGTTGACCGAGGCAACGATCGCATAGCGGTCATTGACCAACTGGACAATGGAGCCCGGCGGGTACACCCCCATCATGCGGATGAATGCCCCCAGAACCACGGAATCGAAGCGCGCCTTGAGCTGCGCGAAGATGACGGACAACGCCTCGTGGGGCGTGAGCGCATCCACGCCGTTGGCCGGGTTGCACATGCGGTCGTACCGGTTGACCAGCGCCAGCACCTGCCCCGCGCGTCCCAGGTCAGGCCCCGACAGCCGCAGGGGGAACCCGCTGCCATCGGCCATTTCGTGATGCCGCGCAATGGCCGTCAGCACCGCTTCGGGCAGCCCCATGCGCGTGGCGAATGCCACGGACTCGCCCACGTGGGACTCGTAGCGCGTTCGCTCCATGGGGATCATCGAGGGTGTGGGCTGGCGCAGGTTCGGCGGCAGCTTGAGCTTGCCCAGGTCATGGATCAGGGCCGCGATGCCGAGATCATGCAGCTCGGAGCTCTTCATGCCCAGGGCACGGCCCAGCAGCAGGGAGATCACCATCACGTTGATGGGGTGCAGGGCATTGCGCTCGCCAACGCCCTCCGACAGCAACCGGATGACGGAGTCACCGTTCTCGAGGAGTTCCGACACGCAGCCAGCCACCAGCGCATCGCCCTTGGTGCGGGCCTGGTCCGGGTGCTCGGACGCAACGCGTTCGAGTGCCTGGTACTGCCGGGTGGCCTCTCCGAACCGCTGGTTGCAGGCCGCCAAGGTGCGGTTCTGCGCCTCCAGCAATTCGCGCCGGCGCTGCGCCTCCGGGTCCACGGTGGCCGTGGCGCCGGGGGCATCCGGTCCCTGGGCCGAGGGCACCGTCATCTCCGGCACGCTCCAGGCGGCCGGAACCAGCTCTCTTTGCTCCGGATCGCTTTTCTTGGGGACGTATCGCACCTCGGTGAGCCCCAGTTCCCGCAACGTCGCGATCTGGTCCGCCGATGCCACCCGGAAACTGCTCACCGGGAACGGATGGTGCATCCAGCCCACATCGAGCTGGATGTACATGCCGACGCGCAGTTGGCTGATATCGATGAGGATGGAGGAGTTCACTTCGGGGCGCGCGAAACATGGAGACGTGAATGCCACCAATAGTTACACAGATTATCGCCAGTTCGAAGGCCTTGTCGAAGGAGCCCACCCGCGCCGCGGCGGCACGGCAACACTTGCCTGCCCGAAGGCGCGGGGCGGGGCAATCCCCCTCATGGGGATGTGGGTTACCGAAACCGCCGCGCCCTCAGGCCGCCGCGGCCCGAATGCACGCTAGCGGCACCACAGCGAGGGTTTGTAGACGAGGTCCATCCACAGTGCCCAGCTTGCCACCGCGCAGAGCAGGCCACCGGCGGCGCGCGTCCCCCAGTCCGCGCGCACGGTGTTGAGCCGGGCCCGCAACCGCGTCCAGGCCCAGGGCCCGCCGACCAGCCAGACGCCGCTGCCAATGCCAAAAAGCGCCATGGACAATGCGCCCTCCAGGGGCCCTCCGCTCAAGGCAGCCACCAGCAGCGCCGAATACAGCAAGCCACAGGGCATCAGCGCCCAGAGAAACCCCGCGGCAAGAATGCCTCCCGGGGCACGGACCAGAGGCCGCACGCGCTCCCACACGCCACGGCCCGCCTGCTCCACCCAGAGCGGCTGCCGCGCCTGGACCATCAGCATCAGCCCCCACGCCATCACCGCGACGTGCATCAAGGTCCACGCCGGGCGCAGTGCCATGGTCTGCTGAGTGAGCCACGCCAGGCTGTCCATGGCCAGGGCGGCCAGCCCGCCCGCCAGCGCATATCCCGTCAGGCGGCCCGCATGAAAGGCCACGGCCCGCCGGGCCACGCCACCGCGCGGTGCCCACCGCACCGCCTGCACCTTCGGGGGAGCCCCCTCCGCCGGCGCCCCGCCGCCGGGGGCGGATGCGCAGCCCGCGCTCCCCTGCCCCACCACGGCGCCACAAGGTGCCGAGCACATGGCCAGGCAATGGGGCCCGCCAACGAGCCCCATCAACAAGGCAGTCGAGGCAACCGTTGCAAGCATGGGATTCAGATGATGCGTGAAAAACGCGCGCGGTTGCGGTCTGCCTGCAGATATCGGTCGAAAACCATGGCGATGCCGCGCACGAAGAACCAGCCCATGGCCGTGACCTCGACACCGTCGGGCCTCACCTTGACCAGCCCCTGCTCGGCCATGGTGTCGAGTTGCGCCAGTTCGGCGGAGAAATAGTGCCGAAAATCGAGGAGCCAGGCCTGTTCCATGGGCTCGAACAGCAGTTCTCCCTGGCACATCAAGGACATGATGACGGCGCGGCGCACGAGGTCGTCCCGCGTCAGGGCCAGGCCACGCACCACGGGCAGACGCCCCTGGTTCAGCAGGTCGTAGTACTCATCCAGGGTCTTGGCGTTCTGGCTGTAGGTGGCGCCGACCCTGCCAATGGCCGACACGCCCAGGCCGATCAGGTCGCAGTCGGGCTGGGTGCTGTAGCCCTGGAAGTTACGGTGCAGGCGGCCCTGCCGCTTGGCGACGGCCAGCGAGTCCTCCGGCAGCGCGAAGTGGTCCATCCCCACATACACATAGCCGGCGCCCATGAACGCGTCGAGCGAACGGGAGAGCATCGACACCTTGCCGGAGGCTGCGGGCAGTTCGGCGGAGAGGATGCGGCGCTGGGGCTTGAACCGCTCCGGCAGGTGGGCATAGGCATACAGCGCAATGCGATCAGGCCGCAACTGAACCACCTGCGCCAGCGTACGGTCGAACGACTCCGGCGTCTGGCGCGGCAACCCGTAGATCAGGTCCACATTGATCGATTCGAAGCCGAGCGAGCGCGCGGATTCCACCAGCGAAAACACCTGTTCGGCGGGCTGGATGCGGTGCACCGCCTTCTGGACCTCGGGGTCAAAATCCTGCACGCCAAAACTCAGCCGGTTGAATCCAAGCTCCGCGAGCACGGCAAGCCGGTCGGCATTGACGGTACGGGGGTCCACCTCGATCGAGTACTCCCCGCCCGGCGCCAGGGTGAAGCTGCGCTGGAGCATCGCCATGAGTTCCCGCAAGCCATCGTCCGACAGGAAGGTGGGGGTGCCGCCGCCCAGGTGCAGCTGGCTCACCACCTGACCCGTGCCGCAGTGCGCCGTGTGCAGATCGATCTCGCGGCTGAGATAGCGCAGATAGACTTCAGCCCGGTCGTGGTGCTTGGTGATGATCTTGTTGCAGGCGCAGTAGTAGCACAGCGACTCGCAAAAGGGGATGTGCACATACAGGGACAAGGGCAGCGCCTTGGTCAGGGTGCCCATGCGGCGCTGCTCGAGGGCGAGGGCGTAGTCCTCCTGGCCGAAGGCTTCCACAAACCGGTCGGCCGTCGGATAGGAGGTATAGCGGGGGCCTGGTACGTCAAAACGGCGCAGCAGGTCAGGCGAAACAGCGGTCATGGGGCGAATCCTTGCGTACACCTTGACTGTGCCGTAAGCTGCCCCCCATGTCCTTGACATGAATCAAGTGATGGAGTGGCCGGAACAGCGACAATTTGATGCATGTCAGTCGCCTGCCCGCCCTCCAAGAGACTCCCTCTTCGGCCATCGGGCGGTATGCTCGAAACCTAACTCCGCCCTGTGCCTATGAACCCGCTCACCATCAAAGTCGCCTGTTCCAATTGCAACCTGCGCGAGCTGTGCATGCCGGTGGGCCTGAGCGAAGAGCAACTGCACCGCATCGACGAGGTCGTTGCAGTTCGCCGCAAGGTGAAGCGCGGCGGCACGCTGTTTCGCAATGGTGAGTCGTTCACCTCGCTTTATGCCATCCGCACCGGCTTTTTCAAGACCTGCGTGGCCACCGAGGACGGACGCGACCAGGTCACGGGGTTCCAGATGGCGGGCGAGATCATCGGCCTGGACGGCATCGTGAATGACCACCACACCTGCGATGCGGTGGCCCTGGAAGACGCCGAGGTCTGCGTCATGCCGTTTGACCGCATCGAGGAACTGTCCCGCGAGGTCACCGCGCTGCAGCACCACGTGCACAAGATCATGAGCCGCGAGATCGTGCGCGAACACGGCGTGATGCTGCTGCTGGGCAGCATGCGTGCCGAGGAGCGCCTGGCAGCGTTCCTGCTCAATCTGGTGCAGCGCCTGCACGCCCGCGGATTCTCGCAGTCCGAGCTGGTGCTGCGCATGACGCGCGAGGAGATCGGCAGCTACCTGGGCCTCAAGCTCGAGACCGTGAGCCGCACCTTCTCCAAGTTTGTGGAAGAAGGCATTGTCGAAGTCAAGCAGCGCCATGTCCGCATCCTCGAGACCGACGCGCTCAAGCGCATCGTGAACAACCAGTCCGCCTGCCACTGAGCAAGGCGAGCCAGGACCGCCCGTCCCGGCAACGCCTTGCCACCGGAGCTCGGCCGGTGCGCTGTTCAAGGGCAGGATGATGTCTTTCGGCAATCATCAGGGCGCTCGCCTTCGGGCACGGGGCAGCGGTTGAGTTCAAAGGGCGACATTGCCAGCAGCGTGGTCAACGCGCTGGAGGCCATGGTGATGGCCCAGAACGCAAAGAACGCGAGCGTGTAGACGCCCTGGCGCGACAGGGCCAGCGGCTGCCCGAACCAATGCAGGTCCTGCGGGTCCACCATCGCAAAAACCAGCATCTCCATCGCGCCCGCCATCAGAAAGGCGGGCCATGCAATCCACATCAGGCGTTGCGTCCACATCGGGGTTGTCTCCTGGTAAGGCCGCGCAGACCCGCTGCTCGGCCAGGGGTTTCAGCGTGGCTGGTCCTGAACCGGCGTTGCCGCGTGGTTGCGGCCCTTCATGGCCGGGGCCAGGCTCTTCTCCGGAGCCTCCAGCGTCTTGTTGATTTCGATGCCCTGGCGGTAGTAGTCCTCGGCAATCACGGGGTCTGGCCGCGAAATCGCCAGCCACAGCGTGACAAAGCCCGCCACGATGACGATGGCAGGGCCGGCGATGATCAGCCAGACGTGGCCGAATTTCCACCAGGGCGCAGCGGTGGCGGGGGCGGAGCCGATGGCTGGATTGGATGGCATGGGTGCTTGCTCCTCAAAAATCTTCTCGGTCATACAACGTCCCCGGGGCCGTGCACCTGGGTGCACGTCGCCTCATCGGGGCACCAGGAATACGGACTTCTCGGTCACATGGGCCGCAGCGCCCACCGCCTGCACATCGAACTGCACGGCATGGGAGCCCGGGGGCGCGGAGCCATACGGTATCTGCAGGCGCACGGCCACCCACCGGGACTCCGCGGGGCCAATGTCCACCTCGGCTTCAGAGGCCACCTCCAGCCCGTCCAGGCCGCGGGCGCCGATGCGGTAGCGCTGGGGGCCTTCGGTGGCGTTCATGATCTGCAGGCGGTAGATATTCTCCAGCTTGCCGCCCGCCACGATGCGCGACAGGGCCGCGCGGTCGCGCACCACATCCACCTTGAGCGGCGTGCGGGTGACCAGGCTGGCCATCATGCCCACGCACAGTGCCACCAGCACGGCGGTGTAGATCAGCACGCGAGGCCGCAGGACGCGCCGCAGGATCTGCGACTGGCTCCAGCGCTGCGCCACGCCGTTCTGCGTGGAAAAGCGGATCAGCCCCCGGGGGTAGTGCATCTTGTCCATCACCGTGTTGCACGCATCCACGCACAGTCCGCAGCCAATGCACTCGTACTGCAGGCCCTTGCGGATATCGATGCCCACGGGACACACCTGCACGCACAGGGTGCAGTCAATGCAGTCGCCCAGGCCCTTGGCCTTGTGGTCGATCGTCTTGTTGCGCGGGCCGCGCGGCTCGCCGCGTTCCACGTCATAGCTCACGATCAGGGTGTCCCGGTCGAACATCGCGCTCTGAAAGCGCGCGTAGGGGCACATGTACTTGCACACCTGCTCGCGCATGTAGCCCGCATTGCCATACGTGGCAAAGCCGTAGAACAGCACCCAGAATATCTGCCAGTTGCCCTGCAGCGCCAGCAGTTCCGCGCCGAGCTCGCGGATGGGCACGAAATAGCCCACGAACGTGAACCCCGTCCACAGCGCCACGGTGATCCATACCACCTGTTTGAGAAACTTCTTGCGGATCTTCTCGAAGCTCCAGGGCCCGTTGTCCAGCCGCAGCCGGGCACTGCGATCGCCTTCGATCTTGTGCTCGATCCACATGAACATTTCGGTGTAGACCGTCTGGGGACAGGCAAAACCGCACCACAGCCGCCCCGCCACGGCCGTGAACAGGAAAAGCGACAGCGCCGAGATGATGAGCAGGCCCGTGAGATAGATGAAGTCCTGCGGATAGAGCACCAGCCCGAAAATATAGAACCGCCGTGCCCCCAGGTCGAACAGCACCATCTGGCGCTGCCCCCACTCGAACCAGGGAAGGCCGTAAAAGACCAGTTGCGTGAGAAACACCATGCCCCAGCGCCAGCGTGCGAACAGGCCACTGATGGAGCGCGGGTAAATCTTCTTCTGCGCTTCGTACAAGGAGACGATCTCGCCCTCGGACGAGGCATCGGATGCAACCGGTGCAATCGGAATGACCTTGCGGGCTGGCCCGCTGGGTGGCTTCATGGTGGTGTCGACCTATTGGCTTGGTGTGTCTTCAGCAATGGGGCAAAAAGCCGGGCGCAGCGCCAGGGGGCGCGCCACCCGGCCCGGATCAGCGCACCGCGGCAGCCTGCTTGCCGTTGGACAGGCCCCATACATATGCAGACAGCACGCCGATCTGCGCTTCCGTCAACTTGTCGGCCTGGGCCGGCATCTGGTTGACCTTGCCGTTGTTGACCATGGCGGTAATGGCCGCCTCGCCCCAGCCATGCAGCCAGACGTCGTCGGTCAGATTGGGTGCACCCAGCGCCTGGTTGCCCTTGCCGTCCATGCCATGGCAGGCCGCGCATGCCGTGAACTTGGACTTGCCCAGCGAAGCACGCAGCGAATCGTGCGGGCTGCCCGACAGGCTCAGCACATAGTGCGACAGGTTGCGCACGTCTTCGGGCGTGCCCACTGCAGCCGCCATGGGAGGCATGTTGCCCACACGGCCCTTTTCGATCGTTTCACGGATCTTCTCGGGCGCCCCGCCATGGAGCCAGTCACCGTCCGCCAGATTGGGGAAACCCTTGCTGCCGCGCGCGTCGGAACCATGGCACTGAGCGCAGTTGTTCATGAACAGGCGCTCGCCAATGGCCTGGGCCTGCGGGTCCCTGGCCACGTCTTCCGGCTTCATCGAGGCGAAACGGGCATACAGCGGCTCCAGTTCAGCCTTGGCCTTGGCCATCTCGGCTTCGTATTCGCCCTTCTGCGTCCAGTTCAGCTTGCCGGTGAAACTGCCAAGGCCTGGGTAGGCGGCCAGGTAGCCGAAGCCGAAGACGATGGTGATGACGAACAGCCAGACCCACCAGCGCGGCAGGGGGTTGTTCATCTCGACCAGGTCCTCGTCCCAGACGTGGCCCGTGGTGTTGTCGGCCGTGGCCATCACCTTCTTGCGGCCTGCCATCCATAGCAGGATGCCGCAGGCGATGATGCCGACCAGGGTCAGCGTGGTCACAAAGACCGACCAGAAATTGCTGGTGAAGTCACTCATGGGGTGTTCTCGTTCTGGTGGGGGTCAATCTTGTTCAAAGGGCAGCCGAGCGGCCTCGTCAAACCGGGCCTTGTTGCGGCCCCGGTAGGCCCAGACCCAGATGCCGACGAAGCAGGCCATCGAGGCCAGCGTGGCGACGATGCGCATGGTGGTGATGTCCATTGCGAACCTCCTTTACTTGAGCGCACGGCCCATGACTTGCAGGTAGGCGACCAGCGCCTCCATCTCGGTCTTGCCCTTGACGTCGGCCGCGGATGCCGCGATCTGCTCGTCCGTGTAGGGCACGCCGACGGTGCGCAGCGCCTTCATGCGCGGCGCAACGCTCGCGGGGTCCACCGCGCTCTTTTCCAGCCAGGGATAGGCGGGCATGTTCGACTCAGGCACCACGTCGCGCGGGTTGTTCAGGTGGATGCGGTGCCACTCATCGCTGTACTTGCCGCCCACGCGGTGCAGGTCGGGTCCGGTGCGCTTGCTGCCCCACTGGAAGGGATGGTCGTACACGAACTCGCCCGCCACCGAGTAGTGGCCGTAGCGCAGCGTCTCGGCGCGGAAGGGGCGGATCATCTGCGAATGGCAGTTGTAGCAGCCCTCGCGGATATAGATGTCGCGGCCCACCAGTTGCATGGCGTTGTAGGGCTCCACACCCTTGACCGCCTCGGTCGTGGACTTCTGGAAGAACAGCGGCACGATCTCCACCAGGCCGCCAATGGCGATCACGAGCAGGATCAGCACGATCATCAGGAAGTTGTTGGTCTCCACCTTTTCATGGGAGAAGCCGGTCGAATTCGATGGGTTGTTGTTAGACATGAGTTATCTCCTTCGGCTCAGGCGTGGGCCGCATTCACGGCAGGGATCGCCACCTTGACCGAACGGCCGGAGATCGCAGTCACCCACACGTTCCAGGCCATCACTACCATGCCGCCCAGGTACAGCAGACCACCGGCCACACGGATCACATAGAACGGATAGGTCGCCTTCACGCTTTCCACAAAGGTGTAGGTGAGCGTGCCATCGGGATTGATGGCGCGCCACATCAGGCCCTGCATCACGCCGGCGATCCACATGGCGGCGATGTACAGGACGATGCCGATGGTGGCCATCCAGAAGTGCAGCTCGATCGCCTTGATGGAGTGCATCTTCTCGCGGCCGAACAGGCGGGGAACCAGGTAGTACAGCGACCCCATCGAGATCAGACCCACCCAGCCCAGGGCGCCGGAGTGCACGTGGCCCACGGTCCAGTCGGTGTAGTGGCTCAGGGCATTAACGGTCTTGATGGACATCATCGGGCCCTCGAACGTGGACATGCCGTAGAACGACAGCGACACGATCAGGAAGCGCAGGATCGGGTCGTCGCGCAGCTTGTGCCAGGCGCCGGACAGCGTCATCACGCCGTTGATCATCCCGCCCCAACTGGGGGCCAGCAGGATCAGCGAGAACACCATGCCCACCGATTGCGTCCAGTCGGGCAGCGCGGTGTAGTGCAGGTGGTGGGGACCGGCCCACATGTAGGTGAAGATCAGCGCCCAGAAGTGGACGATGGACAGGCGGTAGCTGTACACCGGACGGCCTGCCTGCTTGGGGATGAAGTAGTACATCATCCCGAGGAAGCCCGCCGTGAGGAAGAAGCCCACGGCATTGTGGCCATACCACCACTGCACCATCGCATCCTGCACGCCCGCATAGGCCGAGTAGCTCTTCATGAAGCCGGCGGGAATCGCTGCGCTGTTGACCACATGCAGCAATGCCACGGCCAGGATGAACGCACCGAAGAACCAGTTGGCCACATAGATGTGCTTGACCTTGCGCACACCGATGGTGCCGAAGAACACGATGGCGTAGGACACCCAGACCAGCGTGATCAGGATGTCGATGGGCCATTCAAGCTCTGCGTACTCCTTGCCGGAGGTGTAGCCCAGCGGCAGGCTGATGGCGGCGGCCACGATGACCAGCTGCCAGCCCCAGAACGTGAACGCCGCCAGCGGCCCGGCGAACAACCGGACCTGGCTGGTGCGCTGCACCACGTAGTAGCTTGTGGCGAACAGCGCGCAGCCGCCAAACGCAAAAATCACCGCGTTGGTGTGCAGGGGACGCAAGCGCCCGTAGCTGAGCCAGGGTATGCCAAAGTTGAGTTCAGGCCAGGCCAGCTGGGCGGCGATGATGACGCCCACCAGCATGCCAACCACCCCCCATACCACGGCCATGATAGAAAACTGCCGCACCACCGTGTCGTTGTAGTGCGCAGCATTTGTTTTTGGAGAATCCATCGGGCACCTCTTTGTATTGCAGTAAGAGTTTGTTGCAGCCAGCTTTTCAGGGCATTGACACAAGTCAATCGTCTCGGAGAATCCGTTCACCTTCTTGCTCGACGCTCTCGAACTGGCCGTGATGGACCGCCCACCACAGTCCTGCAAGAACCATCAAGACCAGCACCACGGACAGCGGAATCAGCAGGTACAGAATGTCCATCAGGCGGCCTTCAGCGTTGTCTTGGTGATTTCAATGGCCGGAGCACCCTCTTGCGGCAGCGGCGCCGCGCCCGAGGAAGACAACGGCGGAAGATCTCGTGCGAGGCGCGCGGCATTTAGGACCACCAGCAGCGAACTCAGCGCCATTCCCAGCCCGGCGAGCCAGGCGGGCATGAAACCAGCCACGGCCAATGGAACACACAGGGCGTTGTAGCCCGCGGCCCACCACAGGTTCTGGCGCACCACACGCAGGGTGCGCCGCGCCAGCAGCACCGTTTGCGGCACCAGCGCCAGGCTGTCGCCCAGCACGACAAAATCGGCCTGCGCCTGCGCCAGCGGCACGGCGCGGCCAAACGCGAAGGACACATGGGCGCCTGCCAGCACCGGGCCATCGTTCATGCCATCGCCCACCATGGCCACGTGGTGGCCGCCGGCCTGCAGCGCCTGCAACGCGGCCAGCTTGCCCTGGGGCGTGCACTCCCCCGCCGCCTGCGCTATGCCCGCCTGCGCAGCCACGCGCCGCACCGACACGGCCCGGTCACCGGACAGCAGCTGCACCGCCATGCCGGCATCCGCCAACGTCGCCACCACGGCCGGGGCCTCGGCGCGCAGAGCCTCCACCAGGTCGAAGCGCGCCAGTTCCAGCACCCGCCCGTCGGGGCGCTGTTCCGACAGCACCACCTGCAGTGCGGCGCCGTCCTGCGGCGCCACGCCCGCATGGCGGGCGGAGCCCAGCCGGAACGTGCGGGCAGGCTCCGCGCCCAGGCCATCCCGCGCCACGGCCACCAGGCCGAGCCCGGCTTCCTCCTGCAGGCCGCTCACGATCCAGCGCCCGTCGTCCTGCGCGCCAGCAGCGGCCACCACGGCGCGCGATGCGGGATGCATCGATTGGCGCGCCAAGGCGGACGCCAGCGCCAGCGCGCCCCGTGCCGTCCATCCTTCGGAGGTATGCACGGTTTGCAATGCCATGCAGTCCCGCGTGAGCGTGCCGGTCTTGTCAAACACCACGGTATCCACGCGGGCCAAGGCCTCCAGGCCCTGCAGGTTGCGCACCAGCACGCCATGGCGCGCCAGCGTGCCCGCCGCCGTGAGCATGGCAACCGGTGTGGCCAGGGACAGCGCGCAGGGACAGGTGACGATGAGGACCGCCACCGCCACCATCAGCGCATGGCCAGGATCGGAGGGCCACCAATACGCGGCCGCCAGGGCCGCGGCCGCGAGCACCGCCACCAGGAACGGCCGCGCGATGCGGTCGGCCAGCTGTGCCAGCCGGGGTTTCTGCAGCGACGCGCTTTCCATCAAGGCCACGATCTGCGCGAAGCGCGTCTGCCCGCCCGTGCCCTCCACCTGCACCTCCACCGGCGCCTGCAAGTTGTAGCTGCCGGCCGTGACCACGCTGCCCACGGGCCGCGCCACCGGGGTGGACTCTCCCGTCAGAAGGGATTCGTCGGCCTGGGTGCTGCCCCGGGTGATGCGCCCATCGGCCGGAAAGGACTCCCCCGGCAGCACGCGGATCGTGTCCCCCACGGCCAGGCGGCGTGTGGCCACGCGCACGAAACTGCCATCCGCCGAGCGCCGCTCCACGCTGTCGGGCAGGCGATTCATCACGGCTTCCAGCGCGCCGGCAGTGCGGTCGCGCAGGCGCAGCTCGAGCCAGCGCCCCGTGAGCAGGAAAAAGACGAACATGGTCAGCGAGTCGTAGTACACCTCTTTCCCGAAGATGCCCGTGGGGTCGAAGGTCCCGGCCGTGCTCACCGCGAAAGTGATGGCCATGCCCAGCGCCACGGGCAGGTCCATGCTCACGCGGCGCAACCGGATATCGCGCAGCGCGCTGGAGAAGAAGGGGCCGCACGCAAAGACCACCATCGGCAAGGTAATGACCCAGGAAGCCCAGCGCAGCAGCTGCTCCATCTCCTGCGTGAGGTCGCCCGGCTGTGCCACATAGGCCGGCCACGCGTACATCATGACCTGCATCATGCAAAAACCCGCCACCAGCCAGCGCCACAGCGCGCGGCGGCTCTCGCGCAGGCGCTGCTCGCGTGCAAAGGCGTCGATGGCGGGCATGGCGCGGTAGCCGGCCTTGTGCACTGCTTGCATCCACTGCGAGGGGCGCACCTGCGCCGGGTGCCAGACCACGCGCGCGCGCCGCGTGGCGGCGCTCACATCGGCCTGCTGCACGCCCGGCACGGCGCGCAGCGCGTCTTCGATGGTGAGCGCGCAGGCCGCGCAGTGCATGCCCTCCAGCACCACCTGGGATTCCCAGGCGCACGCGGCAAGGTCCGCGGGAGCACCACCCGCCTGAGCACACGGGCGGCCGAATGCCGACCATTCGTGCGGGTCGTCCAGCAGCACGGCCTGCGGAGCGGGCGCGGCCGCCGGCCACGCGTCCGTCCCGGCATCTGTCTGATGCACCGGGGATGAGGCCGGCGCACCGGGTCCAAACATTGACATGGTTCAAGCCTATCGTGAGGGCCCGGCAGGTACATTGACCTGGATCAAGCCCCGGAACATGATTGATCCTAAGCTTGTTCCATCACTTTGAGGAGCCCTTTATGTACAAACGCATCCTGATTGCCACGGACGGTTCGGCCCTGTCGGACAAAGCGGTGGAGCACGGCCTGTCCCTTGCAGCCCTGTCGGGCGCCACGGTGGTGGCCCTCAAGGTCGTGCCACGCTATCCCCGCAGCTACTTTGAAGGCGGCATGCCGGTCGACATGAGCGACGTCAAGCGCATCGAGAAACAGTGGGGCGACGCCGCGCAGGCCATGGTCGATGGCGTCAAGACCGAAGGCATCGCCCAGGGCGTTGCCGTGAAGGCCGTCATCGCCAAATCCGATCTCGTCGCGGAAGCGGTGATCTCCGCCGCCAAGAAACACAAGTGCGACCTGATCGTCATGGCATCGCACGGCCGCAAGGGGCTCAAGCGCCTGCTGCTGGGCAGCGAAACCCAGCATGTGCTCACGCACTCGCACATCCCCGTGCTGGTGCTGCGCTGAGCACAGGGCAGAGGCCCCGCCGCGCGGGCCTTGCCCAACGGCAGGGGCGGAGCCACGGCCGTGGCCGCCCCCGGGGAGCGGGCTGAAGGCACGCGGCGCATGCAGGCCTGCCGGCAACATACAGGTCTGTATCACATCTCCGCGCGATGTGGGAAAATCTGCGCATGAGACCACCTGGAACCCGTGACGGCGCCCCATCCTCGCGAGCTGCCTCCTCCGCCACGCCCGCGGCCATGCCGCCCGGCGATGTGCAGCAACGCATCCTCGACACCGCTTCCCAGCTTTTCTACAACGAGGGCGTTCGCGCGGTGGGCATCGACCTGATCATCGAGCGCGCGAAGATCGCCAAGACCAGCCTCTACCGCTACTACCGCACCAAGGATGACTTGATCGCGGCCTTCCTGGAGCGCGAAGACCGCGAGTTCTGGCAGCAATGGGACGACGTTGTCTCAACGCACGGCCCCGATCCCGCGGCGGAGCTCGACGCCCTGCTCCAGTGGGTGGGCGAGCGGGTGGCCCGCCCGGGCTACCGGGGTTGCCCCCAGCTGAACGTGGCCGCGGAATTCGCGGACCCCGCGCACCCTGCCCGCGCCATCTCGGCCCGCCACAGGCTGGAGCAGCGCAAGCGGCTTTCGGCGCTGTGCCGGCGGCTCGGTGTGAAAAAGCCGGACGTGATCGCCGCCCAGCTCTCGCTGCTCGTGGATGGCGCGTTCAGCAGCGGGGCGCTGCTGCTGGGCGACAGCACGGCCAAGGCCCTGCGGGCGGCCGGACGCGCCCTGGTCGGCGGCGGGCACTGACTGCGGCGGGCAGGTGCCAGCAGGCCGCGCCTGCGGCAGCCGCCAGCCCACGGGGTCAGGAAAACAGTGCCTTGTGCTGCTCGCGCAGAAGGTTCTTCTGCACCTTGCCCATGGTGTTGCGCGGCAACTCGTCGGCCACGAAGCAGCGCTTGGGGATCTTGAAGTTGGCCAGCTGCGACTTGAGCCGCGCCACGATGGCCTCGCCGTCGAGCTTCACGCCCGGCTTGGCGATGACCACGGCCACGCCCACTTCGCCGAAGTCCGGGTGCGGCACGCCCACCAGGGCGCTTTCGGCCACGCCGGGCATGTCGTTGATGTAGCCCTCGATCTCGGCGGGGTAGACGTTGTAGCCGCCGCTGATGATCAGGTCCTTGCTGCGGCCCACGATGCTCACGTAGCCGCGCTCGTCCACCTTGCCCACGTCACCGGTCTTGAACCAGCCGTCAGGCGTGAACTCCTCGGCCGTCTTCTCGGGCATGCGCCAGTAGCCCTTGAACACGTTGGGGCCCTGAACCTGGATGTTGCCGATCTCGCCCACGGGCAGCGGCTTGTTGGCATCGTCCACCACGCGCAGGCCCACGCCGGGCAGCGGGAAGCCCACGGTGGCGCCGCGCCGCTCGGTCTGGCCGGCATGGCGCGCATCGGCCGCGTAGGGGTTCGAGGTGAGCATGATGGTCTCGCTCATGCCGTAGCGCTCCAGGATGGTGTGGCCGGTGCGCTGCTGCCATTCGTTGAAGGTCTCGATGAGCAGCGGCGCCGAGCCCGCGACGAACAGGCGCATGTTCTTCGCCGCCTCCTTGGTGAGGCCGGCCTCGCCCAGCAGGCGCACGTAGAGCGTGGGCACGCCCATGAAGACGGTGGCGCGCGGCATGGCGGCGAGCACGGCCTTGGGGTCGAATTTGCTGAACCAGATCATCTTGCTGCCATTGATCAGCGCGCCGTGGATGGCCACGAACAGGCCGTGCACGTGGAAGATGGGCAGGGCGTGGATCAGCACGTCGCCACGGCCATCAGGCCCTCCGGTAGCCGTCCAGCCCCAGTACTCCTTGAGCACCTGCGCGTTCGACAGCAGGTTGCCGTGCGTGAGCATGGCGCCCTTGCTGCGGCCCGTGGTGCCGCTGGTGTACAGGATGGCGGCCAGGTCATCGGCCGCGCGCTGCACGGGCGTGTGGCTGTCGCCATGGTGCGCCGCGCGCTCCAGCAGGCTGCCGGTGCGGTCGTCGCCCAGGGTAAAGACGTGCTGCGTGCCCAGCGTGAAGGCGATCTTCGACACCCAGCCGAAGTTGCCCGGGCTGCACACCACCACCGCAGGCTCGGCGTTGCCGATGAAGTACTCGATCTCGGCGCTCTGGTAGGCCGTGTTGAGCGGCAGGAACACGTAGCCCGCGCGCAAGGTGGCGAGGTACAGCAGCATGGCTTCGACCGACTTTTCCACCTGCACGGCCACGCGGCTGCCCTCGGGCAGCTCGAGCGAGGCCAGCAGGTTGGCGATGCGCGCGCTGGCATGGTCCAGGTCGGCCCAGCTGTAGTGCAGCGGGGTGCCGTCGGGCGCCGTGGTTTCCACGGCGGTGCGGCCCAGGTCGGAGGGAAAGGCTGCGCGCAGGGCGCTGAAGAGGTTGTGTTGGCTCATGGCAGTTGGGCGGGGTTGCAAATGGTCAGATCCACAAGAGGAATGGAAATGGGCAAGGCCCATCAAAACAGGGGGGCGCGTTTTTCAAGGAACGCGGTGATGCCTTCGCGGTGCTCGGCGCTGTCCGCGTACGCATAGGGGTCAGACGCATCGTTTGCTATATATTTAATAGCTGATTGCGCATTTACAGCAGGCGCCACAGGCACTTTCAATGCCCGAAATGTCTGTTTGTTCATGCGGGCGGCCTGGGGTGCCAGCGCGGCAATGCGCTGCGCGCTGCCCACCGCCTCGGTGGCCGTCCTGTCGTCGGCCACCACGCGGCTCAGGAAACCGCGCGCCAGCATGTCGGCGGCGCTGAAGGTGGCGGCTTCCAGCAGCATCTGCCGGGCCGTCACATCGCCCACGGCGCCGGCCACCAGCTGCGCCTCGCGGGGGGCCATGGGGAAGCCGAGCTTGGCGATGGGGGCGCCAAAGCGGGCCGTGCCGCCCGCGATGCGAATGTCGCAGCAGCTGGCGATCTCCACCCCGGCACCCATGCAGGCCCCGCTGATCTGGGCCACGATGGGGACGTCGCACAGGAGCATGGCGCTCAGCCCGCCCCAGACGTCGTTCTCATGGAAATCGCGCAAGGCCGCGGTGTCGAAGCGAAAGCCCGGGTACTCCGAAATGTCGCCCCCCGCGCAGAAGGCATCGCCCTCGCCGGCGATGAGCACGCAGCGCACATCGCTGCGCCGCTGGATGTCTTGAAACACCTCGCGCAGTTGCCGCCACATGCCCCGCGACATCGCGTTCAGCCGCCCGGCATGGCGCAAGGTGACATGCACCACGCCACGCTCACCGGCATCCATCAACACTTCACCTGACATATTCGTTGCCCATCACGTTTGCAAAGTCCACGCCCCACAACAACTGGCGCAACGCCATCGCCAGTGCCACCGTGGAACTGGCTCTGCCAGGCCACGGGTGGCGTCCCCCTCAGGGGGATGGCGCGAAGCGCCTCAGGGGGTCAATCAAGTTTTGCGCCAGAAGCCTTCACCACCGCCGCCCAGCGCTTGACCTCGCTGCTGACCATGCCGGCGAACTGCTGCTGCGTGAGGCCGCCGTATTCGGCGCCATTGCTGGCCCAGATGGTCTTGAGCTCGTCGGCCGCGCCGAGCTTGCGGATCTCCTCGACGATGCGCGCCTGGACATCGGCCGGCGTTCCCTTGGGCGCCCACAGGCCATACCAGGTGGTCACGGTGTAGTCGGGCAGGCCCACTTCGGAAGCGCAGGGCACGTCCGGGAAGGCCGCGTTGCGCTTGGAGCCGGACACCATCAGCGCCTTGATGCGCCCCGCCTTGATATGCGCGGCCGACGAACCCAGGCCATCGAACATCATGTCCACCTGCCCACCGATCAGGTCCTGCAGCGCAGGGCCCGCGCCACGGTAGGGGATGTGCGTGATGAAGGTGTTGGTCTGCTGCTTGAACAGCTCGCCCGCCAGATGGTGCGATGTGCCCGCGCCCGCCGAGCCGTAGTTGAGCTTGGCGGGGTTGCGCTTGACATGGTCCATGAACTGCTGGAAGTTGCCCACCGGCACGTTCTTCGGGTTGACCACCACCACCTGCGGCACGTTGGCCAGCAGGTACAGCGGAATGAAATCCTTCTCGATGTCGTAGTCGAGCTTGGGGTACATCGACGGAGCGATGGCGTGGTGCACCGCGCCCATGAACAGCGTGTACCCGTCGGGCGCGGCCTTGGCGGCAAAACTGGCCCCCACGGTGCCCCCCGCCCCGCCCCGGTTGTCGATCACCAGCGTCTTGCCGGTGGCGCGGGAAAACTGCGCGGCCAGCGGCCGCGCGAACGCATCGGTGCCGCCTCCGGCCGGAAAGGGGACGACCAGGTTCACGGGCTTGGAGGGCCAGGCGGAGGCCTGCGCCCAGCTGCCGCCGCTGCCCAGGCCCAGGCCCGCTGCCGCCGCTGCGGCCAGCAGGCTGCGGCGCTGCACCGCTCGGTCGTCGATTCGCATGTTGTCTGTCATTTCCTTGTCTCCTGTCGTCGTTGTAAAAATGGAAACCGGCCCGTGGCGTGCGATCGGCCATCGGCCACCGGTTGCTGCCTGCACTTCTACCAGAAAGACGCCGCGCCCCGGGCGCCACGCCTGCCAGGCGGGCAGGTCAGCCGCCTTTCGGCCCCCGGCCCACCGGCCCAGGGCCAAAACAGTGCCGCCCGCCGCGCGGGCGGCACGGATCAATCACCACGGCACAGGCTGTCGATGTCCCCCGACACCGGCACCTTGCCCTGCGCAAGCAGGCTGCGGTGCTTGTCGATGCGCTTGAGGTCATACAGATAGTTCACCATCAGCCCGTACGACTGCTTGAGCCCCTTGCCGGAAGGATCGCCCGCCCAGTTCAGCCGTTCAACCCGCGCGCCGTTGCCCAGGTGAAAGCGTGCCACCGGGTCGACCGGCTTGCCTTCGTGCAGTTCGCGCCCCAGGTAGCGGGCGGCGCATTCCAGCAGCATCTGGCGCACGGGCGATTTGGCGTCAAGCTCCAGGGCCTTGTCGATGGCGGCCAGCAGGTGCGTGGGCTGCGGGGGCTCGAAGCCCACCGCGCGGCCCAGCTCGGCGCGGCGCTTGTCATCCAGGCGCTCGAGCATCGCGCCCGCGTGCTTGCCCAGCCACGAGCGGAAGCCAGGAATGGGCGACAGCGTGGCAAAGGTGCGCAGGCGCGGGAACTCCGCGGTGAGCGTCTCCACCACGTGCTTGATGAGCGAATCGCCGAAGCTCACGCCGCGCAGGCCCGTCTGTGTGTTGCTGATCGAGTAGAAGATCGCCGTGGTGGCCCGGGAGATGTCCACCGGTGCGGCCGCCTCGTCCAGCAAGGGCGTGATGCTGGCAGAAATCTTGTCCACCAGCGCCACCTCCACGAAGATCAGCGGCTCGTTGGGCAGGCGCGGGTGAAAGAAGCCGTAGCAGCGCCGGTCGCTGTCGAGCCGGTTCTTGAGGTCCGCCCAGCTGCGGATGTCATGCACGGCCTCGTACTTGATGAGTTTTTCGATCAGCGAGGCCGGCGAATCCCACGACAGGCGGCGCAGCTCCAGGAAGGCCACGTCGAACCAGGTGGAGAACAGGTGTTCCAGCTCCGCATCCAGCGCCAGCAGGCGCTTGTCGGCCTTGAGCAGCGGCAGCAGCTCGGCCCGCATGTCCACCAGGAAGCGCATGCCCTCGGGGAACACGGAAAAGCGCTGCAGCAGCCGGGTGCGCGGCGACACCAGCGCGCGGCGCAGGCTGATCTCGGCCTGCCCCTCTTCGGCCGTGCCCGCCGCGGCCTCGTAGCGCTGGCGGGCCGACTTGAAGCGCGTGGCGTCGGGCGCGAACTGCTCGCACATCAGGAGCCACATGTCGCGCCGCTCCTCGGTCTCGGCCCTGGCATACCACTCGGCCACCGCCTGGGCGCGGCGCCCGCCCTCGAGCTCACTCACCTGCGGGGCCACCACCTCTTGCAGGTCCGCCAGCAGGCGGCGCAGCGCGCGCGGCGACAGCGCCTCCTGCCCGCGGCGCAGCGTCGCCTGCAGACGTTCGTGCGTGGAGCGCGGCACGGCCACCTTGGCCACCACATCCGTCACCGACTTGTCGATGGCGGCCCTCGCGGGCTTCTCGCCGGACTTGTCGGCCGCCTTGTCCGTGGCAGGCGCGGCGGTGCGCAGGCGGGACACGCTGCGGGCGATCCATTCGGGGGTACTGTTCATCATGGTGTCAGCCTCGATTGCTGGTTGCGGGCAACGTCGCGCAGCGCATCGCGCTGGCGCAACAGGTGGGTGCGCATGGCCTCCTCGGCAGCGTCGCAGTCGCGCGCCTTGAGCGCGGCGAACACGGCCAGGTGCTCGGCCAGGCTTTGCTGCAGGCGGCCCGGCGCATGCAGCGTCTGCAGCCGCGCCAGCCGCAGGATCTTGCGCAGGTCGCCGATCACCTGCGCCAGCCAGCGGTTGTCCGCCAGCGTGATGAAGGCCTCATGGATCGCGTAGTTGGCTTCGTAGTAGTCGGTAAGGAGTCCGTCCGAGGCGCACTGCTGCAGGCGCTCGTGCAGCACCTCCAGCGCCGCGACGTCGGCGGCGCCCGCCTTGCGGGTGGCCTCGTGTGCGGCCCGCCCCTCCAGCAAGGCGATCACCGGGAACAGGTCGTCCAGGTCGCGTTCGGAGATCTCTGCCACGAAGCACCCCCGGCGCGGCTCGTGGCGCAGCAGGCCCTCGGCCACCAGCACCTTGAGCGCCTCGCGCAGCGGCGTGCGCGAAATGGCCAGCCGCTCGCACAGCGCCGCCTCGTCCAGAAAACTCCCCGGCGGCAAGGCCCCGGCGAAGATCTGCTCGCGCAGCCGCGAGGCGGCTTCGTCGTGCAATGAGTTGGGAATCGGGCGCATGGTGCGGGTGAACTCCAGTGGCAGAGGCGGCACAGTCAGATTCTCTGACGCCTTTGGCCGCCAACACGCCGCCAAAAGCTCACAAATACCGGGCTTTCTCTGATTTCTACGTAATTTCTCATAATTATGAAAAATTACAAGACCTGAAACGTCCAATTCGTTGAATTTCGCAAAAAAATGCGGGCCGGTGGCTCCCACACCACATCCGCGCGCACTCAGCGGGCCATGGGGCACGCTGGAAGAGGTTACGGAGAAGCCAGGCGCTTCGCGCACGTCGGGATGACGTTGGCGGGGCTGCCCGCCCCCAGTGGCAAGGCCTGCACGGCCGCCGGACTCACCGGAAAACCGGTGCCCCAGGCCCTGCAGGACGCGCCGCGCGCATGGCACGGGTTCGGGTTCGGCGCCAGCCAGGGCCCCGCCGCGAAGGAGCGCCCTGAGGAAGGCAGCGGAAGAAGCCGCATGCGCAAGCCCGCCACCCCGCGATGCAGGCTGCGGGATGGGCAGCCGGCCACAACCCGCTGTTTGCTATATTTTCAATAGCTGCCAGCGCTTGATCATCAAGCGTCAGAAGTATTTTTACTTAAAACCGGGCACGGGGGCCGGCTGCCGCTGCGCCCACAGCCACAGCGCGACGCCGGCGACGATCATGGGCACGCAGAGCCATTGGCCCATGCTCATGCCCAGCGACAGGACGCCCAGGAAGGCGTCGGGCTCCCGGAAATACTCGGCGATGAAGCGGAACGCACCGTAGCCCACAAGGAACGCCGCCGCCACCTGGCCCTGGCGGCGCTCCTTGCGCGCATAGAGCCACAGCAGGATGAACAGCAGCAGCCCTTCCAACAGGAACTGATAGATCTGCGACGGGTGGCGTGGCTGCATGGAGCCGCTGTGCGCGAAGACCATGCCCCACGGCAGGTCGGGGCTGGAAAAGCGGCCCCACAGCTCGCCGTTGATGAAGTTGCCGACCCGCCCCGCCGCCAGCCCCGTGGGCACGCAGGGCGCCACGAAGTCGGCCACCTGCAGCCACGGACGCTTGCGCGAATGGGCAAACCACAGCATCGCCGCGATCACGCCCAGCAGCCCGCCGTGAAAGGCCATGCCCCCCTGCCACACCGCGAAGATCTCCAGCGGGTGGCTCAGGTAGTAGCCGGGCTTGTAGAACAGGCAGTAGCCCAGGCGCCCACCGACCACCACGCCTGCCACGCCGAGGAACAGGATGTCCTCCACATCCTTGCGCGTCCACGCGCTGGGCCCTGTGATGGACGCGAATGGCGGGTGCCGCAGCCGGGCGATGCCCAGCAGCATGAACAGCCCGAAGGCCGCCAGGTAGGTCAGGCCATACCAGTGGATGGCCAGCGGGCCCACTTGCAGGGCGACGGGATCGATGTGGGGGTAGATCAGCATTTGGGCGGTATTGTGCCCGCGCGCCGTGGCGGAGGGCAGCCGGCAGCCCCGCGGGGCGTGGGGGCAGCCGCGGCGCGGGCCGCGCACCCCATTTGCGCCCCAGTGAGAACGCTTCTGATCCCGGTACGCATGCAGAGCGGCAAGACGGGGGCATTCCCCACAAAGGCCACGGTCCGCGCGATACTCCCCACCAGAAATTCAAGGATAAGAACATGCAGGGAAACCCACAAGTCGTCGAGTATTTCAAGGATCTGCTGCGCGGCGAGCTGGCCGCGCGCGACCAGTATTTCGCGCACTCGCGGATCTACGAGGACCAGGGCTTCGTCAAGCTCTATACCCGTCTCGACCACGAGATGCAGGAAGAAACCCAGCATGCCGACGCGCTGCTGCGCCGCATCCTCTTCCTGGGCGGCCGCCCCGACATGCGCCCCAAGGAATTCACCCCCGGCGAGACCGTGCCCGAGATGCTGCGCAAGGACCTGGCCACCGAGTACGAAGTGCGCGCCGCCCTGCAAAACGGCATGGCCCTGTGCGAAAGCGTGGGCGACTACGTGAGCCGCGACCTGCTGCTGGCCCAGCTGCGCGACACCGAGGAAGACCACGCCTACTGGCTCGAAAAGCAGATCGGACTGATCGACAGGATCGGCCTGCAGAACTACCTGCAGTCACAGGCATCGGCGTAGGAACCTGTTCAAGGCCTTTTCGGCCTAGAACAACTCAAAGGACTGCCATCCCGGCAAGGCCGTGCCCGGCCGCAGCATGCGGCGCGCCTCATGAACGAACTGACTGCGCGCCGATGTCGACCCGTTCGGCAAGGAAATCCAGGAAGGCGCGCACGCGCAGCGGCAGGTAGCCTCCCTGGCCGACGAACACGGCATGCACTTCCTCCAGGCCGCCCGGATTGGATTCCTCCAGCACGGGCCGCAACCGGCCTGCCGCCAGGTCGTCGCGGACCTGGAAGGCGGCCAGGCGCGCCAGCCCCAGGCCGGCCAGCGCCAGGTGGCGCAGGGCTTCACCGTCGCTGGCCTGGGCATTGCCCGCCACCGGAACCACCACGTCCACACCGTTGTGCCGCAGCGGCCAGCCGGCCTGGGCGCGCACGTAGCTGGTGCCCAGCCGGTTGTGCAGCAGCAGATCATCCGGCGCCGCCGGCATGCCCTTGCGCTCCAGGTAGCCGGGCGCGCCAACGATGACCATGCGCGTCTGACCGAGCTTGCGCGCCATCAGGTTCGAGCTCTTGAGCGGACCCGCGCGCACGGCCACGTCGGTGCGCTGCTCCAGGATGTCGATGACTTCATCGGTCAGCACGATGTCCAGGGTGACATCGGGACAGCGCTCAAGGAACTGCGGAGCAAGCGGCAGCAGGAAATGGTGCCCGAACGGCACGTTCGCGTTCACCCGCAGCCGCCCGCGCGGCGCGGCGTGCGCATTGGCGCAGCGCTCGGCCTCGTCCAGATCGGCCAGGATGCGCACGCCACGCTCGTACAAGGCACAGCCCTCGGGGGTGAGCTGGAGCTGCCGCGTGGAGCGGTTCACCAGCCGCGTGCCCAGGCGTTGCTCCATGCGCGCCACCAGCTTGCTCACGGCAGAGGGCGTCATGCCGCAGGCACGGGCTGCCGCGGAAAACCCGCCCAGCTCGATGACACGGACAAATACCTCCAGTTCGCCGGAGCGATTGACATCCAGACGGGCCATCGCGGCTTCCTCGGTGAATTCAAATCACAAATGTTCTTCCGGGGAGAAGTCTAGTTTATTTATGTCTTTGAATTCATCATTGAATCTTACAAAGCCAATGAATTCAACAATATGAAAACCCTCCCTGCCCTCTCGGCGTCGGCGCTGCTGGCCATTGCACTTTCGGCTGGCGCGGCCGCGCCCCACGCTCCAGCGCCTGTCCGTGCGTCCACCTGGGTGGCAACCTGGGGCGCCAGCCCCCAGCCTGCCTGGGGACTGGACTTCCTGTTCCCCACCCACCTTCCGCCGGTGCTGCATGGCCAGACGGTGCGGCAGGTGGCGCGCGTCAGCCTGGGCGGGCCCCGCGTGCGCATTGTGCTGTCCAATGCCTACGGCCGGCAGCCGGTGGCGCTGGGCAAGGCGACGGTCGCGCGGCCAGCTCCCGGCGGGGCCGTGCTGGCAGACAGCCTGCACACCGTCACTTTTGGCGGCCAGGAGGCGGCGACGATCCTGCCCGGCGCGTCGCTGGTCAGCGACCCCGTGGGGCTGGCCGTGCCCGCGCTGGCGCAGCTTGCGGTGAGCCTGTACCTCCCCGATGAAACGCCGGTGAGCACCTTCCATTGGGACGGACGGCAGACCACCTGGATTGCCCCCGGCGACCAGGCCACCGCCCCGGAGCTGGTCGCCGGAGGCGCAGCGGTGCAGAGCACCACGGCGCGCCCGCTGCTGGCGGGCATTCAGGTGGAAGCCGCACCGGCCGCGCGCGCGGTCGTCGTGATCGGGGACTCCATCACCGACGGGGCCACCGCCAGCCTGGACAAGGACCGCCGCTGGCCGGATTTCCTGGCCACCCGTCTGGCGCCGCACGGGGTGGCGGTCGTCAATGCCGGCATTTCCGGCGCCCGCCTGCTGTCCGACGGCATGGGCGCCAATGCGCTGGCGCGGCTGGAGCGCGACGTGTTGGCCCAGCCTGGCGTGCAAAGCGTCATCGTGATGCTGGGCATCAACGATATCTCCTGGCCGGGCACCGCGTTCGCCCCGGCAAGTCCCCGGCCGACGCTGCAGGCGCTGGTGGCTGGCTACCGCCAGCTGATCGCGCAGGCACGCGGCCACGGGCTGAGGGTGATCGGCGCGACGCTCACGCCGTTCGAGGGTGCCTTGCCTGGCACGCCGCTCAGCAACTACCACCATCCCGACAAGGACACACTGCGCCGGCAGGTGAACGACTGGATCCGCCAAAGCGGCGCATTCGATGCGGTGATCGACTTCGATGCGGCGCTGCGCGACCCGGCCCACCCTGCCCGCATCGCGGCGCGCTTCGATTCAGGCGACCGGCTGCATCCGGGCGATGAAGGCAACCGCGCGATGGCCGAGGCCGTCGATCTGAGCGCCGTCCTGCCCGGCATCGGCGCACCGCCGTCCCCGCGCTGAATCGCCTGGCGACTGCCCCGGCGCCGGTGCGAACGCCGGCGACCCGCCGGAAGCACCCTGTCCCCCAGACCGCCCTCCAGCCAGTGGCCAGATCTGTGGGGATGTTGTCGTTGCAGCCAACCCACGGAGCCTTCACACTGGCGCCATGCACCTTCCATCCCGCGCTATCGCCTGCCTGCTCTACCCCGGCGTCATGAGCCTGGACGTGGTCGGCCCCATGCAGGTGTTTGGCTCTGCGAACGCAGAGCGCACGGGCCATGGCCTGCCGCCGGCCTACACGCTGCACCTGCTGGCCGAAGCGCCAGGGCCCGTGCCCACATCGGCCGGGTTCGCGCTGGTGGCCGATGGCGCCTGGGGAGGCCTGGATGCGGCTGGCTTCGACACCGTGCTGGTGGCGGGCGGCGACGGGGTGATTGCGCAGCTGTCCAATGCCGGCCTGTGCGAGTGGCTGCGCCACGCCGAGCCACGGGTGCGGCGGCTGGGGTCGGTGTGCTCCGGCGCGCTGCTGCTGGCACAGGCGGGGCTGCTGGACGGACGGCGCGCCATCACCCACTGGTCGCGCCTGGACCGCCTGCGCCAGAGCCACCCGAAGGTGCTGGTGGAGCACGACTGCCTGCACACGTACGACGCCGCCAGCCCACACGACAGCCATGTCTTCACTTCGGCGGGCGTCACCGCCGGCATTGACCTGGCCCTGGCGCTGGTGGAGGCGGACCTGGGCCGTCCCCTGGCCCTGGCCGTGGCGCGGCGGCTCGTGATGTTCATGCGCCGCCCGGGCGGGCAGGCCCAGTTCAGCCCCCTGCTGGCGCCCGAGACCCTGCACGCCCCACGGCTGGCCGCGCTGCTCGAATGGATTCCCACGCAGTTGGGCGGCGACCTGTCGCTTGATGCCCTGGCCGAACGTGCCTGCATGCCCACCCGCACGCTCTCGCGCGTGTTCCAGCGCGAGCTGGGCATGACGCCCGCCCGCTACGTGGAACGCGTGCGCGTGGAAGCTGCGTCCACGCTGCTGGCGCAGGCCCAGGCATCGATCTCCACCGTGGCCCGGCTGTGCGGGTTCGAGCACCCGGAGAACCTGCGCCGCAGTTTTCACAAGCACCGCGCCGTGAGCCCGCAGGCCTATGCGCAGCGCTTTGGCGCGGGTGTGCCGCTGGACTGACCGCCCCGCGGCCCGGCCCCTTTCCTTCCTACGCGCCCACCGGGGCGCACCACCGAAAGCCATCCATGCTGCTCTTGCGCAATGCGTCCGTTCGCCTGCTGTTCGCGGGCCAGGCCCTTTACTGGGGCTGCTCCATCATCGGCATCACGCTCACCTCCATCGTGGGGGCAAGGCTGGCGCCCTGGCCCACCCTCGCCACGCTGCCGCTGGCGCTGCTGGTTCTGGGCAACCTGCTGTCGGTGCAGCCGCTGTCGCTGTTCATGCAGCGCCGGGGGCGGCGCGCGGGGCTGCAGGCCGGTGCGCTCCTTGGCGTGGCGGGCGGGCTGGTGAGCATGGCGGGCGTGCAATGGGGCAGCTTCGCCGTGTTCTGCGCGGGCACGCTGGCCATCGGCGCGTACCAGGCATCGTCGGGCTACTACACCTATGCGGCGCTGGAGGCGGTGGACCCGCAGCAAAAAGGGCGCGCGGCGGCCTGCGTGGTGGCAGGCGGCCTGTGGGCCGCCGTGTTCGCGCCACCGCTGGCGCTGTGGTCGCGCAACCTGCTGGCCACGCCGCTGGCGGGCGCCTACCTGGCCATTGCGGTGTTGTCCGCACTCGGGTGGGCGGTGATGGCACGGCTGCGCGAGGGGGCCGCGCCCCAGCCTGCGGCGGGCGGCATCGCGGCCATGCGCACCCTGCTCGCCCGGCCCGGGCTGCGCGCCGCCGTGGTGATGGCGGCCATCGGCCACGGCCTGATGATCCTGGTGATGAACGCCACGCCGCTGGCCATGGAGGTGTGCGGCTTTTCGGCGGCCTCGGCCGCGCAGGTGATCCAGTGGCACGTGATCGGCATGTTCTTCCCGGCGCTGTTCGCGGGCCAGCTCGTGGACCGCTTCGGCAGCCGCCCGGTGGCGGCCGTGGGGGCGGCCTGTCTGGCGGCCAGCGCGGCGGTGGCGCTCTCGGGCATGGCGTTCACCGAATTCCTGGCCAGCTCCTTCCTGCTGGGCACGGGCTGGAACCTGATGGTGATCTCGGGCACAGCGCTGCTCGCCGAAAGCCATGCACCCGAGGAGCGCGGCCAGGCGCAGGCGCTGATGCAACTGGCCAACGGCACCGTGGCGGCGGCCATGTCCTTTGCCTCGGGCGCGCTGCTCACTGGCGTGGGCTGGACGGCGATCAACGCGGTGATGCTGCCGCTGCTGGCCATCGCGGTGGGGCTGCTGTTCGCGCGCGGGCGCGCCGCGCCGGCCGCGGCGGGCTGACTCAGCCCGCCGCCGAGCGCTCGCGCACAAAATCAGTGAAGCGCGCCAGCGCGGGGTTGTTGAGCTCGGCGGGCCAGACCAGGCTGGTTTCGCACACGGGCAGCGGCGGCGCGGCGGCCGCCTTGGCGGCCCTGGCCGGGGCCCTGGCCGGCGCGGCCCCGAACGCATCCGCCGCGCGGTAGACCACGCCCTCGCGGCGGAACTGGGTCACGCTCTCGGGCACCCACGCCACGCCCAGGCCGCCCCATACCAGGTTGACGATGGTCTGCATCTGGATGGCCTCCTGCGCCACCACGGGCACGCGGCCCGCTGCGTGGTACAGCGCAAAGATCGCGTCGTGCAGCGAAGGCACGATGCGGCGCGGAAAGATCACCAAAGGTTCGGCCAGCACCCGCGCCAGGTCCAGGCGCGGCGCACCGGCCAGCGCGTGGCGCTCGGGCAAGGCGAGCACCAGCGGCTCCTGCGCCACCACCAGCCGCGCCAGCCCGGGCGGCGCGAAGCCCGGCGAATGCAGCATGAGCCCGGCGTCCAGTTCACCGCGCGCAAACAGTTCGCGCTGCACATCGCCCGTGGCCTCCACCAGCTCCAGCGCCACCTGGGGGCACAACACGCGAAAGTCCCGCACCCATTCAGGCAGGCGCTCGAACCCGATGGTGGAGACGAATCCCAGGCGCACGCGCCCCACCTCACCGGCCGCCGCCGCGCGGGCGCGGGCCGGCAAGGCCTGCGCACGCTCCAGAAAGTCGCGCACGTCGGGCAGCAGCGCCTCGCCCGCCGGGGTCAGCGCCACGCGCCGGCGCGTGCGGTCGAACAGCACCACGCCCAGCGAGCGCTCCATCTGCGCGATCGCCTGGGTCAGGGGTGGCTGCGTCATGTGCAGGCGCAGCGCGGCGCGGCCGAAGTGCAGCTCCTCGGCCACGGCCACGAACTGGCGCCAGGCGCGCACGTCGATGAATGCTTCTTTCATAGCGGTGGTGATCCGGTGATATGTTTTATATATTACTGAAGCAGGCGAAAGGGATTGGAAACGCCACTCCAAACCTCGCATACTTGCACCCCGACAGCCGAAGACCCGTGCGCCCCTCTGCGCGTCTTCCCACTACAACGACTCCCCACCAGGAAAACCGCCATGGCAGACAGCAAGACCATCCCGATCCAGCCCATCAACCGCCGCAGCGCCAACATCACGCAAGGCAAGTCGCGCGCGCCCAACCGCTCCATGTACTACGCCATGGGCTACGAGGAAGGCGACTTCGTCAAGCCCATGGTCGGCGTGGCCAACGGCCACAGCACCATCACGCCCTGCAACAGCGGCCTGCAGAAGCTGGCCGACGCGGCCATCGCCGGCATCGAGGAAGCGGGCGGCAACGCCCAGGTGTTCGGCACGCCCACCATCAGCGACGGCATGGCGATGGGCACCGAAGGCATGAAGTACAGCCTGGTGAGCCGCGAGGTCATCAGCGACTGCATCGAGACCTGCGTGGGCGGCCAGTGGATGGACGGCGTGCTGGTGGTGGGCGGCTGCGACAAGAACATGCCCGGCGGCCTGATGGGCATGCTGCGCGCCAACGTGCCCGCCATCTACGTCTACGGCGGCACCATCCTGCCCGGCCACTACCAGGGCAAGGACCTGAACATCGTGAGCGTGTTCGAGGCCGTGGGCGAGAACGCCGCGGGCAAGATGAGCGACTTCGACCTGAAGGAAATCGAGAAGCGCGCCATCCCCGGCACCGGCTCGTGCGGCGGCATGTACACCGCCAACACCATGTCCAGCGCCTTCGAGGCCCTGGGCATCAGCCTGCCGTACTCGTCCACCATGGCCAACCCGCACGACGAGAAGATGAATTCGGCCAAGGAATCGGCCAAGGTGCTGATCGAGGCCATCAAGATGGACCTGAAGCCCCGCGACATCGTGACCAAGAAGGCCATCGAGAACGCCGTGGCCGTGATCATGGCCACCGGCGGCTCCACCAACGCGGTGCTGCACTTCCTGGCCATCGCACACGCCGCCGGCGTGGAATGGACCATCGACGACTTCGAGCGCGTGCGCCAGAAGACCCCCGTGCTGTGCGACCTCAAGCCCAGCGGCAAGTACCTGGCCGTGGACCTGCACCGCGCGGGCGGCATCCCGCAAGTGATGAAGGTGCTGCTCAACGCCGGCCTGCTGCATGGCGACTGCATCACCATCAGCGGCAAGACGATTGCCGAAGTGCTCCAGGACGTGCCCGATGTGCCCCGCGCCGACCAGGACGTGATCCGTGGCATCGACAACCCGATGTACGCGCAGGGCCACCTGGCCATCCTCAAGGGCAACCTGAGCCCCGAGGGTGCCGTGGCCAAGATCACGGGCCTGAAGAACCCCGTCATCACCGGCCCCGCCCGCGTGTTCGACGACGAACAATCGGCCCTGGAGGCCATCCTGGCCGGCAAGATCAAGGCCGGCGACGTGATGGTGCTGCGCTACCTGGGCCCCAAGGGCGGCCCCGGCATGCCCGAGATGCTGGCCCCCACCGGTGCGCTCATCGGCGCCGGCCTGGGCGAAAGCGTGGGACTGATCACCGACGGCCGCTTCTCCGGCGGCACCTGGGGCATGGTGGTGGGCCACGTGGCGCCCGAGGCGGCGGCCGGCGGCACCATCGCCTTCGTCAACGAAGGCGACAGCATCACCATCGACGCGCGCCAGCTGCTGCTGGAGCTGAACGTGCCCGAGGAAGAAATCGTCAAGCGCCGCGCCGCCTGGACGGCCCCTGCCCCCCGCTACACCCGCGGCGTGCAGGCCAAGTTCGCCTTCAATGCATCGAGCGCGAGCAAGGGTGCGGTGCTGGACGCCTATTGATGAACGGATGAGCGGCCATTGATGGCCCTTTCTGGCGGCAGGCCGCCGCGCCCCCGGGGCCGCGCCGGACAAACAAGCGCCCATGCTGCCCCGCATGGGCGTTTTGCCTTGGCGGGCATCACCACAGGGAGGCCCAGGGCACGCGCCCCGGATGTTTCCCGAAAGGCGCTGGCCAGCCCATCAACGTGCGTGCCGGCCCGTTCGCAGGGGCCTCAGTGCTTGCGAAACCGGGAGATCCAGCGAAGCCATCCTCCCGCCAGGCTTCTGAGCGGGGCCGTCACACGCCACGACCAGCTGGCGCGCATGAGGGCCGCTTCATTGCGCACCGCGCCCATCAGCAACGCCTCTCGCGCGGAGACACCGCGCGCCAATCGAAGCATCGCGGTCCGCAGCCCCTCGCCCGCGGCCTGTGCGGGCGCCAGCGTGTCCTGCTGGCGCAGGTCAGACGGCAAGATGGCCTCAAGATCAAAAAAGGCCAGGGGCTGTTCCGCACAGGTGGTGACCAGCAAACCCCACGGCTCATGCACGTCCACCCCCTTGGGCCCGCCCTCCCTGGGGTTGTGCTGCCCCTTGCGGAAGGTGGCATCGTCGAGCACCCGCACCAGCGCATGGGGCTCGGACGCACCATCCGGCCAGCCCTGCGGCGCTCGGCGGAACAACGCGATGTGCGGAGTCCCCGCATCCGCGACCAGCAAAACGCTGCCCCCCGCCGCGAAGCACACGCCATGGGGATAGCTGAGCCCGTGCAGTTCGGCCGATGGCCTGGCGGCGGCCTCCAGCCGCGCATCGTTGCGATACAGGGCCACTACATGCCGGTCATGGTTGCTGATGGCGACCCAATCGCCCGCAGGATCCAGTGCCACGCCATCGGGCACTTCCAGGCCTTCGCGCATCAGGACCTGGGCGTCCACATGGGTCAAGCCGGAACGGGCATCCAGCAGGTGGTGGGTCACGTAGTGCGCGAAGCCATTGCACACCCAGAGTTCAAGCAGGCCGGAGCCCAGAGGCCGGGCGCACAGGCTGCCGGGCGACTTCAGCAGTTCGGTATCGCCCTTGCCAACCGTCGCCAGCGGCTGCAGCCTGCAGGCGGACACGGGCCGCTGCGCCGCGGGAATATCAAAGAACGACACGTTGCCCTCGCGGCTGGCAACCGCCACGGTCCCGTCGCTGACCCAGCACACCCCGTGCGGGCGCTTCAGGCTGGCGGAAGCCACCTGCATGGCATCGGAAACATGAACGCATTTATGCCCATCCTCGATGCGGCAGTCCACGCCGAGAATCAGCAGCTTGTCCACCGCGATGCCGGCCAACGCGATGCGGCGCCCATTGGGCGACCAGCTCACGTCCTCGGTACGCCCCAGCGCCGCGATGGTTTCCAGCACCTCGGCCGGGCCCGTGCATTTCAGTCTCACCGGAGCACCCCTTGCTGCAGGTTGTGGAAAGCCAGGGCGTCATCGACGCTGCCATCCATCACCACGCGCCCCTCGCTGAGTACGAGTGCGCGGTTGCAGAAGCTCCGCAGGATGACCTCGTTGTGGGATGCCAGCACCAGGATGGAGACCTGCTCGATCAGCCCGTTGATGCGCTCCTTGGCCTGGCTGAAGAACTTGGCGTCGCCGGCGCCAATCATCTCGTCCATCAACAGGATATCGGGCACCACACTCGTGGACACCGCGAATGCCAGGCGCAGCAGCATGCCCTGGGAATAGGTCCTTACCGGCAGCTGCAGGTGCTCACCGAGCTGGGTGAACGCCTCCACCGAAGGGACAAGTTCCATCGCCTGCCTGCGCGTGAGGCCCATCACGATGCCGCGCATGATGATGTTGTCGTAGCCCGTGGCATCCACGTCCATGCCGAGCATGATGTCCGTGAGGGCGGCCACCCGGCCGCGGAAAGACAGATCGCCCTGCATGGGCTCATACACGCCGGACAGCACGCGCAGCAGCGTGGTCTTGCCGGCGCCGTTGGAGCCGATCAAGCCGACGCGGTCCCCCGTGCGCAACGCCAGGTTCACGTCGCGCAACGCATGCACGCTGACCCGGCCCAATCCGCTGGATTCGACACGGGCCTTGTCGCGCTGGGGAAACCCCAGCACGGTATTGAGCAGGCCACGGGAACGCGTCGTGAAGACGGGAAAATCTATCGACACGCCTTTCAGCTGGATGTAGGCCGTCTCCGACCCCGAAAGCGCCCGCATCACAGCCAGTACACGATCCGGCGCCGGATCACCACGTACTGCCAGAAAAAAACCAGTGCCAGCAGCACGACCATGCCGCCGGCCGCCCCCCAGGTACGCATGCTGGGCACGGTCCCCATCAAGGGACTGCGTACCAGGTCCAGGAACAGGGCCAGGGGATTCAGGTGCACCACCCACTGGGCCCGTTCGGTCAACTGGTCCGGCACCCACAGCACGGGCGTCACAAAGAAACTGACCTGCATGAGGCTGCCCGTGGCCACCGTGACATCACGGAAACGGGTGGCCAGGCCCCCCAGTATGGCGACCACGAAGCAGGCGGCGGCCAGCGTCAAGGCAGCCGCGCCGAGCAAGGCCCACCACTGCACGTCCCCCAGCCGCCCCGACCAGAGCAGCACCGCCAGCACGATGACCGCGCTGTGCAACATCAGAAGGGAGCACCGGAACACGGTGCGAAAAACAAACGCCATCTTGGGATAGGGCGTCTGCTTCAAGAAGGCGTCCGCGCCGATGTAGGTCAGGCAGCCCTCATTGATCAAGGCGCTGAAATACCCGAACAGCACATGCCCCGCGCAAAAATAAGGCAAGTACCAGTCCGGCGGGTACTTGAACAGCTGCGCACCGATCAGGCCGAAAGCGATGATGAACAAGGCCGTGTGCAACGCAATCCACACGGGGCCCAGGAAGGTGCGCCGGTACTGCTTGGCGACATCGTTCCATCCCATGAAGCACCAGAACCTCCATGCGAGCATGGCGCCCCGGATATCGCGCCACAGCAGCTGGACCTGGCGCTGTCGCGCCGAGACGGAGGGGCTGTGGGTCGCTGTGGTCATCGCAGAAATATTTCAAGCCATCGACTCGTAGACACGCAAGGTTTTTTCGGCGCACGCCTGCCAGCTGAACGCCTGCACCCGGTCACGCCCCCGTGCCACCAGCCGGGCCGCAAGCTCAGGCTGCTGCGCGATGCGGCGCATCGCATCCGCGATCTCATCGGTGCGAAGAGGGTCGATCAGCAAGGCCGCGTCACCCGCGACCTCGGGGATCGATGTCGTGTTGGACGCCACCACCGGCACGCCGGCAGCGAATGCCTCCAGCACCGGCAAGCCGAAACCTTCGTGCAGCGACGGAAACACCAGGGCGGTGGCCCGCTTGATCACGACCTGAAGCTCCGCATCCGGCAGATGCCGAAGCCACCGCACATGCTTCAATGCACCCCCCGTGAAGCGTGCAACGACGTCATCGCACCCCCAGCCCGGCTTGCCGACGATGAGCAAGGGGTACTCGCGCTGAAGATGCTCTGGAAGGCTCGCGTGCGCCGACAGCAGGCGGTCGATATTCTTGCGCGGCTGCAGGGTGCCCACGCTCACGAAATAGTGGTCGGGCAGCGCATGCCGCGATCGCACGGCCTCATGCAGGGCCGCGTCCAGAGGTACGAACCACTGGGCCCCGACTCCTAGCGGAATCGCGGTGATCCGCTCCTCGGGCAGGCGGAAATGGATGGCGATCTCCTGGCGGGAATACTCCGAAATCGTGATGACATGCTGCGCCCAGAAGGCCGTGCGCCGCCACAACTCATTTTTCAGGCTCTTGAAACGGTATCTGACCCACTCCGGGTTCGACAGCGGTATGGCATCGAAGATCGTCGCCACCACCGGGATTCCGCGCAGGCGCGGCACCAGGTGGTCGGTGGCATGCACCAGATCGGTCCCCGCCCCCAGCGCGCGGCGCGCGCCGCCAAAGTCCATGCCCGGCAGCGTCGCGGCCAATGCCTGCCGCGCAAAGGGTCCCAACGACATCGCGGGTGTCGGGCCCTGCCACACACTGGCCGGAGCATCGAATACATAGGGCTGCAGCCGCGCCGCCCGCGGCATGGCCGCCATCAACTCCCGCGTGTAGGTGCCAATGCCATCCACACCGCCCTGTTGCACAGAACGCGCCAGCACGCTGACGCCAAAGGCCACGTTCATGGCGCCACCCCGCAGTGGAGGGCCCGGGGCGCAATACGGTAGCAGCCGCCCATCACCGCGCCCCCGGATGGGTTCGCCGCAGGTCGGCTTCGACCATCATGCAACAGAGCTGCTCCAGCGTCGTGTGCGCTTCCCAGCCCAGCCGGGCCTTTGCCATGGAGGCATCCCCTACCAGCAGATCAACCTCTGCAGGCCGGAAAAAAACTGGATCCACGCACGCCACCACCCGGCCGGTGCGCGAATCCACCGCCACCTCCGACGCCCCGGTTCCCAGGAACTCCAGGGTCACCCCGACCACGGAGAACGCCATGCCGAGAAAATCCCGCACGGACTGCTGGCGCCCGGTGGCGAGCACGTAGGTACCGGGCTGATCGGCCTGCATCATCTGCCACATGCCCTGCACATACTCGGCCGCGAAGCCCCAGTCACGGCGGGCATCCAGATTGCCGATCTCAAGCCGCCCCAGGTGGCCGTGGGCCATGCGGGCCGCGGCATCCGAGACCTTGCGCGTCACGAATTCCAGGCCACGCAGCGGGCTCTCGTGATTGAAAAGAATGCCACTGACGGCATAGATGCCGTGCACTTCCCGGTAGTTGATCGTCATCCAGTGGGCAAACAGCTTGGAGATGCCATAGGGGCTGCGGGGGGAAAACGGAGTGCCCTCATGCTGGGGAGCGTCCTGCACGCCTCCGAACATCTCGGAGGAGCTGGCCTGGTAATAGCGTATGCGGGGATTCACCAGCCGGACGGCCTCCAGCAGATTGAGCGCACCCTGGCCGTTGACCAGCGCCGTGGTGGTCGGAACATCGAAACTGGCCCCCACGAAGCTCTGTGCCGCCAGGTTGTACAACTCATCGGGGCGAAATTTCTGCAGGAGTGCGATGGCAGAACCTGGGTCCGTCAGATCGAAATCGACCAGGGACAAATTGGGATGGCCCAGCACGCCCAACTCCCGCAGGCGCCAAGTATTCACACTGTTCGTGCGGCGATGAGTCCCTATGACCTGGTAGTCTTTTCGCAGAAGAAACTCTGCCAGATAGGCCCCATCCTGCCCGGTTACGCCAGTGATGACTGCTGTTTTGCCATGTGCAACGATGATCGATTCTTTCTGTGGCGCAACCTGGGTACATCCGCGCAGGCGGTGCGCGGGACAAACGCAATGGACTGTCTAGCGTGGCTTGCGCGGGCGCATGCCCAGGGCTTCCTTGTTCTTGTTGATCCGGTCCTGCTTGCGCTGGTCCATCTTTTCCATGGCTTTACGTTTCGTATACCCTGTGGAATCCGCCCAGGCCCACCATAGGGCCGTGGCGGCAAAGGGTGCCAGCACCCACCACCAGGACCAGTTGGCCACGGGTCCGATCTCGAAATACTTCAGTGCCAGAAGCACCAGTGAAAGACCCAGCAGGTACATCGCGATCTCCAGAAAACGCCGGGTTGACGACAGACAAATGCCTGTCAACCCAACTCACTACAATTCCATTAAAAGAACTGTAACCCAACCCACAGGAAATCCCACCATGAAGCGTACCCTGATCACCCTTGCCATGACGCTGTCGGTTGCGGCACCCGCCATGGCCGATCTAGCCCTGGCGACCTCGAAGAACTGCATGGCCTGCCACGCCGTGGACAAGAAGCTGGTGGGTCCTTCGTACAAGGACGTGGCCGCCAAGTATGCGGGCCAGAAGGATGCCGTGGACAAGCTGGCCGCCAAGATCATCAAGGGTGGCGCGGGCGTATGGGGTCCGGTCCCGATGCCTGCCAACGCGCAGGTCAACGATGCAGAGGCCAAGAAGCTGGCGGCCTGGGTGCTGACGCAAAAGTGATGCGCCTTTGATGGAGTTACGGCGGGGGGCCGCACCGCCCTTCCCCGCCCCTTGCGGCCGTGCCAGATCCCTGTCACGGCCGCAAACGTTTCCGGGTCTTTTTTCTCGTTGCCGGCCGGCCCGCGGGCCCTGCCGCCCGCGCCTCGCGCAAGCGGGGATCAGACGAGTGGCGGCACCACGGGCGCGGGCTCCAGGCCCCGGGTGCGCAGCTGGTGTTCCAGCTGCCCCACGTAGGCCGCGGTGGAATTGTCGGATTCGGCGACCCGCGCCGCCAGGCGCGCCTCCAGCTGGTCCAGCCGGGTCAGCAAGGCGGCGTGCGCCTGATGGTGCTGGGCATCCAGGAAGGTGCGCAATTCCGTGAACCGCGAGGCTTCTGCCTTGTCGGCCAGTTCACGCTGGACTTGCATCTCCTTGCCGTGGCGCCGTGTCTCCATGAGCACGGACCCCTGGAGGGACAGGACGTAGGCCAGGAAGAATATCCCCAGCAGGGCCGTCAGGGCCAGCATGATGAGGCCCAGCGGCGCCTCGAAGACCACGATCCCCAGGGAGACCAGGGCGGGAGCGGCCAGGGTGGGCCAGTTGAGCGCCGCGAGTATCGCGATGGCCAGCACCGTCAACAAAAGGACTATGGAACGCAGATGCATGGGAAACCTCCGGTATGCAGCGCCCAGGCATGCAGCCTGGGACACGATGCCGCCGTTGTAACCCATGCAGGGGCCATCCCGCGCCGCGGGGGAGCGGTTTCAGTCGGTGTCCTACAAGGGGCCGCGCACGCCTTCGGGCTGGACGGCACCCCGTTGCCGATGGCGAGTTTCCCCGTGGACGGTGAACGCCCGCCACGTCCCCAGGCAGGCCCCCCCCGCTACGCTGCTTTGCAGGCGCAGCGCGCCCGCGCCCTCGGCGGCGCACCGCCCTCTGGTCAGTTGGCCTTGGCCAGCTGGTCCAGGATTGCCGGATTCTGTGGCCACGTCACATCGCCTGTGGCGACATGAGTGGCCCCAAACCCGCAGGCGCTGCACGCTGGCGCCGCATGCGCGGCACCTCCTGGATCAGTTGGTCTGGGCCAACTGATCCAGGATTGCGGGGTTTTCCAACGTGCTCGTGTCCTGCGTGATGGCTTCCCCCTTGGCGATGCTGCGCAGAAGCCGGCGCATGATCTTGCCGCTGCGGGTCTTGGGCAGGTTGTCGCCAAAGCGGATGTCCTTGGGCTTGGCGATGGGGCCGATTTCCTTGGCGACCCAGTTGCGCAGTTCGTTGGCGATCTGCTTGGCCTCGTCGCCGGTGGGGCGCGAGCGCTTGAGCACCACGAAGGCGCAGATCGCCTCGCCGGTCACATCGTCGGGGCGGCCCACCACGGCGGCCTCCGCCACCAGGTCGGTCTTGGAGACCAGTGCCGATTCGATCTCCATCGTGCCCATGCGGTGGCCCGACACGTTGAGCACGTCGTCGATGCGGCCCGTGATGCGGAAGTAGCCCCGGTCGGCGCTGCGCACGGCGCCATCGCCAGCCAGGTAGTAGCCCTTGAGCTCTTCGGGGAAGTAGCTCTTCTTGAAGCGCTCGGGATCGTTCCAGATGGTGCGGATCATGCTGGGCCACGGGCGCTTGATGACCAGGATGCCGCCGGCGCCGTTGGCCACATCGTTACCGGTCTCGTCCACGATGGCCGCGGTGATGCCGGGCAGCGGCAGCGTGCAGCTGCCGGGCACCAGCGGCGTGGCGCCGGGCAGCGGGGTGATCACGTGGCCGCCGGTCTCGGTCTGCCAGAAGGTGTCCACGATGGGGCAGCGCTCGCCGCCCACGTTCTTGTGGTACCACATCCAGGCCTCGGGGTTGATGGGCTCGCCCACGCTGCCCAGGATGCGCAGGCTCGACAGGTCCGACCGCGCGGGGTGCACGGCGGCGTCGGCCTCGGCCGCCTTGATGAGCGAGCGGATGGCGGTGGGCGCGGTGTAGAAGATCGTGCACCGGTGCTTTTCGATCATCTGCCAGAAGCGCCCGGCGTTGGGGAAGGTGGGAATGCCCTCGAAGATGATCTGCGTGGCGCCAGCCGCCAGCGGTCCATAGGCCACGTAGGTGTGGCCGGTGATCCAGCCGATGTCGGCCGTGCACCAGAACACGTCGTCCGGGCGCAGGTCGAAGGTCCAGTCCATGGTGAGCTTGGCCCACAGCAGGTAGCCGCCGGTGCTGTGCTGCACGCCCTTGGGCTTGCCGGTGGAGCCGCTGGTGTACAGGATGAACAGCGGGTGCTCGGCCCCCACGGCCACCGGCGGGCAGTCGGTGCTCTGGCCCGCAAGCGCCTCGGCGAAGGTCTTGTCGCGCCCCGCCACCATGTTGCAGGCCGTGGATGTGCGTTCATAGACAAACACGTTGCGCAGCGTGTCGCAGCCGCCCGTCGCCAGGGCCTCGTCGATGATGGCCTTGAGCGGCAGCTCCTTGCCGCCGCGCATCTGGTAGTTGGCCGTGATGACGGCCACGGCCCCCGCGTCGATGATGCGCTCATGCACCGCCTTGGCGCTGAAGCCGCCAAACACCACGCTGTGCGTGGCGCCGATGCGCGCGCAGGCCTGCATGGCGATCACGCCCTCGATGGTCATGGGCATGTAGATCAGCACGCGGTCGCCCTTGTTCACGCCGTGGGCCTTGAGCGCGTTGGCGAACTGGCTCACGCGGGCCAGCAGCTCCTTGTAGGTGATCCTGGTGACGGTGCCGTCGTCGGCCTCGAAGACGATGGCGGTCTTGTTCTCGGTGGGCGTGCCGATGTGGCGGTCCAGGCAGTTGGCCGAGGCGTTGAGTTCCCCATCGGCGAACCACTGGAAGAAGGGTGCGTTGGATTCATCCAGCGTGCGCGTGAAAGGCTTGGTCCACTGCACGTTCTCGCGGGCCAGGCGGGCCCAGAAGCCTTCGAAGTCCTTGTCGGCTTCGGCACACAGCGCATCGTAGCCCGCCATGCCCGAAATGCGGGCAGCCTTGACGACCGCATCGGCGGGCGGGAACACGCGGTTCTCAACCAATACGGACTCGATCGCGGATGTGGGCGCACTCATGGTGTTGTCTCCTGGGTCTGATGGAATTGGAATTGGGCGGTACTGTCGGACGCGGCACTTACAAGCCACTGACTGGCACGAAGCTTACAGAATCGCCAGTGCCGGGCAGGGAAGAAGGCACCTGTGCGCGAGGGGCTGTCACGCGGCACCCCTAAAATCGCGCGACCCAAGTCCCACCCTACATTCCATGTCCCTCCCCCCAAATCCCGCCACCCCGTCGCCCATGCGCCCCTTGCCGTCGCTGATCTTTGCCAGCCGCTGGCTGCAGCTGCCCCTGTACCTGGGCCTGATCCTGGCGCAGGCGGTGTACGTGTTCCACTTCTGGGTGGAGCTGGTGCACCTGATCGAGGCAGCCTTCGGCAACACCGCCGCACTCAAGCAGCTGGTCTCCAGCATCGGCTACAAGAGCGATTTCGAGGTCACCGCGCTCAACGAGACCATCATCATGCTGGTGGTGCTGGCGCTGATCGATGTGGTGATGATCTCCAACCTGCTGATCATGGTGATCGTGGGCGGGTACGAGACCTTCGTCTCGCGCCTGCACCTGGAAGACCACCCCGACCAGCCCGAATGGCTGAGCCACGTGAACGCCTCGGTGCTCAAGGTCAAGCTGGCCACCGCCATCATCGGCATCAGTTCGATCCACCTGCTCAAGACCTTCATCAACGCCGCCAACTACGACCTCAAGGTGCTGATGTGGCAGACCATCATCCACGTGGTGTTCCTGCTGAGCGCGCTGGCCATCGCGCTGACGGACCGCCTGATGGCGCACACCGCGCCGCCCGCACGGCACTGAGCCTCCACCCCGCGAGGAGGCCGCCTGGCGCGGCCTCTTGCCCACCCCAGGCGCACCCTCATGCAATGCCCCCGCTGCAACTGGCAGAACCATGCTTCCTACACGCAGTGTTTCAGCTGCCAGGCGCCGCTGGTGGCGGACATGCCCGCCGCGAGGGCCCCGGCAGGCCGGGGGCAGCCCGCCCAGACACCCGCGCCGGCGCGGCTGGTGGAGGTGTTTCCGGGCACCATGGCGCGCCTGGGTGCCACGCTGATCGACGGCGCATGCATGGCGGCCTTTCCGGTCGCGCTGGCGCTGGCCTGGGTGTTCGCGCGCCCGGCCTTCGACAGCGCCCCGGGCGCCACGTACCCGGCCGCGCTGGCGCTGGGCATCCTCGGCCTGTTCCTCCCCGCGCTGATGGATGCGCTGGGCCAGGGCTCGGCGGGCAAGCGGCTGCTCGGCATGCGGGTGGCGACCCGCACGGGTGAACGCCCTGGCATCGCGCGGTCCGTGCTGCGGCACTTTCTGAAGTATTCGCTCACCCTGGCGCTCACGCTGGCCGTGCCGTTCCTGCTGCACCGCCTGCTGACCGCCCTGTTTGGCGAGCGGGGCCTGCACAGTTCGATCACGGGCACGTTCGTGGTCTCCCGCCACGCCAGCGATACCGCCATCCAGCAGGCAGTGGCCCTGGTCCGCGGGCCCGGCTGGTTCCTCAAGGCGCTGGTGATGCTGGGCGGGGTGGCCGCCTTGAGCTTTGCGGCCATGGTGGCCGTGGCGCTGTGGCACCAGGGAGAGGAGCCCGCCAATCCGCGCCGCGAAGCCGTGCGCCAGCTGGACGGCGCCGCGCGCACGGTGCTGGGGCTGGTGGAGAACCACTACCGGAGCACCGGCGCCTTTCCCGCCAGCGCCGCCGCCATCGGCCTGGGCCGGCCCGGGCAGCTTCCCACCGGCTTCCAGGCCATGGCCATCGATCCGGCCAATGGCGTGGTGCGGCTGACCATTGCCGACAGCTCAGGCGACCTGGCGCTGGCTGGCAAGCACCTGGTCTATACCCCCGTGCTGCGCACCCGCAAGCAGCAGACGGACATCCACAAATGGCAGTGCGGCAGCGACGACATCGTGCGTGGCGACCGGTCCTTCAGCTGCCGGCACGAGGCCACCGGGGCGGCGAAGTAAGCCCACGAAGCCCGCCCGGCGCCGCGCAGTGCGCTTGCATCCGGCGCTCACGGTTTCCGGCAAAAACCGCTTTTTCGCTTTAGGGACAAGCGCTGATAGCTATTGAATTTATAGCATTCCGAGGGAGCAGCGGCTCCCTAATTTCTCCCCAATCGGACGGCACAGTGCAGGCCATACCCACTTGCAGGAGCCATCCATGGACCGCCTCCCCTTCCCCGAGCCCCTGGCCGCCGCCGCACAGGCCCCTTCCAACCGCCGCCTTGCGCTGAATGCCCTGGGTTCGCTGGGCGTGGCCACGCTCCTTGGCTGCGGGGGCGGGGGCAGCGACACCGAAGCCAGCGACACGACCGAGGCCACCGGCACGGGGACCGGAACGGGAACGGGAACAGGTACGGGCACCGGGACAGGCACCGCCGCCACCTGCTCGGTTGTTCCGGAGGAAACCGCCGGCCCCTACCCGGCCGACGGTTCCAGCGCCAGCAACAACACCTACAACGTGCTGGCGCTCAGCGGCATCGTGCGCTCGGACATCCGCAGCTCCATCGGCTCCTCCACGCAGGTCAGCGGCGTGCCGTTCACCATCACCATCACGCTGACCAACACCAACGCAAGCTGCGCCGCGCTGTCCGGCTACGCCATCTACCTGTGGCACTGCACGCAGGACGGCAACTACTCCGTGTACAGCTCCAGCAACATCGCCGACAACTACCTGCGTGGCGTGCAGGCCACCGATGCGAGCGGCACGGTCACCTTCACCACCATCGTGCCCGGCTGCTACGCGGGCCGCATGCCCCACATGCACCTGGAGGTGTACCGCAGCCTGGCCGCCGCCAGCAGCGCGAGCAACAAGATCAAGACCACGCAGCTGGCCTTCCCCACCGCGCTGCTCAGCACCATCTACAGCGCCAATTCGGGCTACAGCGCCAGCGTGCGCAACCTGGCCTCCATGTCGTTCGCCACGGACAACGTCTTCAGCGACGGCACCACGCTGGAGATGACCACCATGCAGGCCAACAGCGGCGGCGGGTACTCGGCCAGCATCACGATCTCGATCGCAGCTTGACTGAAAGCCCCCCTGAGTCGCCTTCGGCGCCTTCCCCCGGAGGGGGACGCACCCGGTGGTCCGGCGAAGCCGGTTCCTCGGGTGCACTGGCCCGGGCGGCGCCGGTTTCTGACGACGTGCCCCACCCGTCAAACGCTTTCCTTAATCCACTGCGCCCTCAGACGCGCCGCGCCGGTAGCACGTGCTGGCGCTGACTCGCTGAACTCCTTTCTCCACAACACTGAAAGAAAAAACACCATGCCTGTGCACTCTCTTCGTCCACGCTGGCTGGCCTGCGTGGCCCTCACGACCATGCTGGCTGCAATATCCGCCACCCCCGTGCTGGCGCAACCCCACGGCCGGCAGGACCCGCCGGCGCCGCCGCCCGAGGCCTATGCCGCCTGCAAGGGCAAGACCGAAGGCGCCAGCGTGACGTTGACCATGCCCGACGGCCAATCGCTCGCGGGCACATGCCGCACAATGGGCGGCACCCTGGTGGCCATGCCCGCGGGCGGGCCTGGCGGCCCCGGCGGTGCGGGCGGCCCGCCACCCGCCCGCTGACGACACCTGCACCCCCACCGATGCCCCACCTGACCCTGCACCGCAAAGCCTTCATCGCCCTGGCGGCCCTGCTGCTGGCCTTGCTGCTGATCTTTGCGGGCTTCTCCCGCCTGGGGTTGCAGCGGGGCCTGGGGCCCTACGTGGCCGAGATCGAACTGGCCCGCATGGGCTGGCTCGCGGAGCGCCTGCAGGCCCACCACACACAGACGGGCGGCTGGGACACGTTGCGCGGCCAGCCCCGCCTCTGGGGCCAGCTCAGCCACCCGGGCGCAAGCCCGCGCCGGGGTGGCCACCAGGGCATGGAAGACGCCCCGCCCAGCGACCGCAGCAGACAGCCGCCCGGCATGCCCCCCGGGATGGCGAACGGCAACCCGGCGTCGGAGCGCGGCATGCAGCAGCAGCCGCCGCCCCCGCCCCCCGATGGCGGCCCGCCCCCGGGCGAGCGTGGCACCAGCGGCCCCCCGCCCCCATCCGCGCAACGCCACCCCGACGACCTGTTTCCCCGCCTGGGCCTGGTGGACGCGCAGCAGAAGCTGGTGGCAGGCACGGCACCCCAGCCCGGCAGCGCGCGCGTGGCCCTGACCGGCGCCGACGGCCAGGCCATCGGCCATCTGGTGCTGGCGCCCCCGCAGGGCGTGCGCAGCGAGGCCGACCAGGCCTTTCTGGCGCAACACCTGGGCTTCGTGGCGTGGACGGGCCTGGCCGGCCTGGCGCTGGCGCTGCTGCTGTCGGGCTGGCTGGCACGGCGCTGGCTGGCCCCGGTCGAGGCCCTGGCCACCGGCGCGCGCGAGATTGCACAGGGCCACCTGCACACCCGTGTGCCCGTGCACGGCAACGATGAACTGGCCCGACTGGCCCGCACCTTCAACACCATGGCCGAACAACTGAGCAGCATCGAGTCTTCGCGCCGCCAGTGGCTGGGCGACGTGGCCCACGAGCTGCGCACGCCCCTGGCCGCCATGCGCGCCGAGATCGAAGCCGTGCAGGACGGCGTGCGCCCCTTTGACGACAAGACCGCGCTGCGCCTGCACCGGCAGGTGATGCGCCTCATCCAGCTGGTGGGCGACCTGCGCGCCAGCCTGGATGCCGCTGGCACCAGTGCACCGTCGGCCCAGGTGCCCGTGCACCCGCTCGCGCTGCTGGCCGAGGCGCTGGCCTCCATGCGCCCGCGCCTGGCCCAGGCCGGCATCGAGGTGAACACCACGGGCCTGGAGGCCCTGGCCGCGCAAGCCCCCGCGCCACTGGTGCGGGGCGACGCGCAGCAGCTGCACCAGGTCTTCATGAACCTGCTGGAAAACAGCCTGCGCTACACCGATGCGGGCGGGCAGTTGCGCGTCACGGCCGGGGAAACACGGGCCACCGATGGCGCGCCGCTGCTGCGCGTGCAGCTGGACGACAGCGCGCCCGGCGTGCCCGCGCACGAGCTGCCGCGCATCTTCGAGCGCCTGTACCGTGCCGAAACCTCGCGCAACCGCGACCACGGCGGCTCCGGCCTGGGCCTGGCCATCTGCCGCGCCATCGTGCTGGCCCATGGCGGCACCCTCGCGGCCGAGGCCTCCCCGCTGGGAGGCCTGCGCGTCACCCTGCAACTGCCCCTGCTGGACAACCCTTCATGAGCCACCGCATCCTCGTCGTCGAAGACGAACCCGACATCGCCGCCATCGTGGTCGACTACCTGCGCCACGCGGGCTACACCGTGGAGCACCAGGCCGAGGGCCGTGCCGCGCTCGCCAGCCTGCTGGCCGCGCCACCCGACCTCACGCTGCTGGACATCATGCTGCCCGGTATGGACGGCCTCTCCATCCTGCGCCAGGCGCGGCGCCACACGCAGCACCCCATCATCATGCTGACCGCCCGCGTGGAAGAGGTGGACCGCCTCATCGGCCTGGAGCTGGGCGCGGACGACTACATCTGCAAGCCGTTTTCGCCGCGCGAGGTGGTCGCCCGCGCCAGGGCCGTGCTGCGCCGCACGGCCGCCGCGCAGGAACCGCCGCCCGCCGCCGGATCGGCGCTGGTGCTCGACGAATCGCACTGGCAGGCCACGCTGCACGGCACGCCGCTGGGCCTCACGCGGCGCGAGTTCCGGCTGCTGCAGGTGCTGGCGCGCCAGCGCGGGCGCATCTTCTCGCGCGCACAGCTGCTGGACCAGGCCTACGACGACACGCTGGACGTGAACGAGCGCGCCATCGACAGCCACATCAAGAACCTGCGCAGGAAGCTCAAGGCCGCCAGCGGCGACGGCTGCGACTGGATCCGGTCGGTGTACGGCGTGGGTTTTGCGCTGGAACCGGCTGCGGCCGATTGAGCGCGGCCCGACCGAGCAGATTGCTACATTTTTTATAGCTATTGGCGCTTGTTCAATAAGCGCAAGGGCCATTATTCACCCCAAATGGCGGCGCGGCGGCGCTGCCGATTCGGTCCCTGTCTCACCCCGGCGCACGCAGCGCACCTACACCAGCACCGCCCGGGCACGGGTGTGATCGGGGCCACGCACTGGTCCTTATCACCTGCTCGCCCCGATGCCCACCCCCTGCCCATCGCCCCGCGCACCTGCGCCACCCCGGCCCACCCCCCGCCCACAGAAGCTGCCCGGGGGGCTGGTGTACGTCACCCCGTCTATGCCAGGCCTCACGCGGGAGCCCGGCGGCGACAAGACTTTTCGCTACCGCCTGCCCGACGGCCAATGGCTCCGGGACCCGGACGAGATCGCCCGCATCCAGCGCCTGGCCATTCCACCCGCGTACACCGATGTGTGGATCTGCCCCCTGCCCCACGGCCACCTGCAGGCCACGGGGCTGGATGCGCGCGGACGGCGCCAGTACCGCTACCACCCGCAGTGGCGCCAGCAGCGCGACGAAGGCAAGTTCGAGCACATGCAGGCCTTTGGCCGCGCGCTGCCGCGCATCCGCGCCCGCGTGGCGCGCGACCTGGCCGCGCACCGCGGCGGCCAGCCGCTCACGCGCACGCTGGTGCTGGCCGCGCTGGTGCGCCTGCTGGACACCACCTACCTGCGCGTGGGCAACGAGGAATACGCCAGCAGCAACCGGTCCTACGGCCTGACCACGCTGCGCACCCGGCATGCGCGGCTTCACGGCAGCCAGCTCAGGCTGCGCTTTCGGGGCAAGAGCGGCGTGTTGCAGGAGGCCGAGCTGAACGACCCGCGCGTGGCCCGGGTGGTGCGCCGCTGCCAGCAGCTGCCGGGGCAGGAGCTCTTCCAGTACGAGGACGGAGACGGCACCCCACGCACCGTGGGCTCGGGCGACGTGAACGACTACCTGCGCGAGATCACGCACGGCACGGCCGCCACCGGCGGCGACCACTTCACGGCCAAGGACTTCCGCACCTGGCATGGCACCACGCAGGCGCTGGAGCTGACCCGCCTGGCACGTGCGCAGACCGATGCCTCCAGCGCGGCCGACAAAAACGTGCGCTACAGCTCCAAGGCCATCCTGGCCGAGGTGGCGCGCCAGCTGGGCAACACCCCTGCGGTGTGCAAGAAGTCGTACGTGCATCCTGCCGTGCTGGAGCTCGGCTCGCGGCTTGCATCCGACGCCGGCCCGGGCTTGCAGGAAGTGTGGGACCGCATCGGCGGCAGCGCGTCGCCCCGGGGGCTGAGCGCGGCCGAGCGCAGGCTCCTGGCCTTCTTGCGCAAGCCGCGCGCCCATCCACGGCCCGCGAAGGCCCCGCCTGGAGCGCCCGCTGTCGCGCAGGTGCCGCGCCGCGCCCGGCATGCCGGGGCGCATCGCTAAACTTGGCGCCTGCGCCTTTTTCTCCGCCCTGTCGGCCCGGCCCCGCGCACAGGCCGGCCCCGCCCAACTCCAGCCTGCCGCCATGCCCACCACCGCCTTGCCAGAGTCCGAGAACCCCCTGGCCGACCGCCACCAGCAACGCCCCTTCCTCAGCCCGCCGGAGCGTGAAGCCATCAACCGGGGCCGCTGGTTCGCCGCGCTCACTCCGTCGCTGCGGCACGACATCTTCCGGCTGGGGCGCGTCACGCGCTACACGCACGGCCAGATGATCGTCGAGCAGGGCGACCTGGCGCAGGACTGGTTTGCCTGCGCCAGCGGCGCCATCCGGTTTCGGCGCACCACGCCCTCGGGCAAGCAGGTGACGCTGGCCTACGTGGAGCCCGGCATCTGGGTGGGCGAGGCCGAGGTGCTGCACCGCGGCCCCAACACCTACGACGCGCATGCCCACGGCCCCACCACGGTGCTGAGCGTGGCCGAGGGCGTGTTCCGCCAGCTGCTGCGCGAACACTCCGAGTTCGGCGAGGCCCTGCTCACGCTGCAGGCGCGCCGCATGCGCTACCTGTACTGGATGATGGAAGACATGGCCACCCTGCCCCTGCGCGCGCGGCTGGCCAAGCAGCTGCTGCACGTGCTGCGCCGATTCGGCGAGCGCGCCGCCGTGCCCGGCCAGCGCGGCGCCATCGGGCTGTCGCTGGTGCAGGACGAGCTCGCGCAGCTCCTGGGCGGCTCGCGCCAGCGCATCAACGTGGAGCTCAAGTGGATGGAACGCGAAGGCATCATCGGCATCCACCAGCGCAGCATCGTGGTCTACCAGCAGGAGCAGCTCGAGGCGCTGGCGCAGCAGGAACTGGCCGAGCCCCATGGCTAGGCCCCGCACATCCCCGCCCGCCGCAGCGCATCACCAGCGGTACGCGGCCGAAAGCGTGGCCGTGCGCGGGCTGCCGTCCCGGCAGTGGGCGCCGTTGCAGATCAGGAACGCCTTGTCGAACAGGTTGCGCACGTTGAGCGCCACGCGCCACGGCCCGTCCTGCCAGGCGAGCATGGCATCGACGAGTCCATAGCCCGGGATGCGGTAGGCGCTGGCCGTGCCATCGACCATGTCGCCGGTGTAGCGCAAGCCCGTGCCCAGCGTCCACGCCGGAAGGCCCCAGGCCGCCAGGCGGTAGTGCCCCCAGACCGAGGCCTGGTGGTAGGGCACCTCGGCCGCACGGCGGCCCACTTCGTCCGGCAGGTTGCTGCGCGTGATGCGGCGGTCGGTGTAGGCATAGGCGCCCACCACCTCCAGGTGGCGCGCCACCTGCCCGCGCACCTCCAGCTCGGCCCCGCGCGAGCGTGCCTGCCCCGTCTGCACGCTGAACTGCGGATGGGCGGGATCGGGCGTGAGCACGTTGTCCTGGCGCAGGTCGTACACGGCGGCCGACAGCATCATCCCCTCGCTGCCGTTGGGCTGCCACCGCACCCCCAGTTCAAACTGCTCGCCCTCGGTGGGCTTGAAGCGCCGGCCCTGCGCGTCCGTGCCGCCCTGCGGCTGGAACGACTGGCTGTAGCCCGCGAACGGCGCCCAGCCGCCCGGCGCCAGGTAGACCACGCCCACGCGGCCGGTGAAGGCATCGGTGCGCTCCACCGACCACGGCGCGGCCGTGAAGAACGGGCGCGAGCGGTCGTCGCTCCAGTCGTGCCGCAGGCCGGCCAGCACCACCCAGCGCTCGCCCAGCTTGATCTGGTCCTGCGCATACAGGCCCGCCTGCCAGCGCTGCGACGTGTCCGAGAACGCCATCGGCGCGGGCGCGCCGGGCACGGCGCCGTATTGCGGCTGGTACAAATCCAGCGGGGCGAGCGTGCGCGCGTACCACTCCGATTCCGAGCGGTAGCGGGTGTAGTCCACGCCGGCGATCAGCGTGTGCTCCACCTCGCCACTGCGCCAGCGCTGCTGCCAGCTCGTGTCGGACGAGAAGCCGCGCACGCGCTCGAACTCGTCGATGGCGCGGCGCTGCACGCGCGTGGGCGCAGCCGGCTCCACGCTGGCGTTGGTGAAGAAGATGTCCGCCTCGGAGTCGAAGAACCGCAGCCCCTGGCGCAGGGTGGCATGCTCGTTCACCTGGTGCTCGAACAAGGCGGTGAGCGTGGTCTGCCGCACATCCTGCCGGTCGTAGGCAGGCTCGCCCACGAAGCGAAAGCGCGCGATGCGCTGGCCGCCGGGGCCGGGCAACAGGGTGCCCACCCGCGGCAGCGGGTACGAATAGCCCAGGCGGCGCTTCTGGTGCTGCATCAGCAGGGTGAGCGATGTGGCGGCCGACGGCTGCCAGCGCAGCGCGGGCGCGATGTACACCGCGTCGTCCTGCAGCGGACGCACGGGTGTCTCGCTGTCGCGCGCCAGCGCGGTGAGGCGCCAGGTCCAGTCGCTGCCCGGTGCCACCTCGCCACCCAGGTCCACGCCGACCTGCCGGTGCGCATACGTGCCCGCCTCCACCACCACCTCGCGCACGGCATCGGCCGTGGGGCGCTTGCTCACCGTGGCCAGCACGCCGCCGGGCGCCGACATGCCGTACAGCACCGACGCCGCGCCCTTGACCAGCTCCACGCGCTCCAGCCCGTACGGCTCCTGCTTGCCCGAGGCCCAGGAGTTGTCGGACACCTTGAGCCCGTCGGCAAACAGGCTGCCATTGCGCGCATCGGCCCAGAAGCCCCGGCTGTAGATCGCGTCGTACGAACCGCTGTAACCGGACACGGGACGCACGCCCGCAGAGTATTCGAACGCCTGCTCCAGGTCGCGCACGCGCTGCACCTGCATCTGCTCGGCCGTGACCACGGTGATGGTCTGCGGCGTTTCCATGAGCGGCGTGTCCGTCTTGGTGGCGCTGGCGCTGCGCCGGGCCACCAGTCCGCGCACGGGGCCGGTGGCGGTTTCGACCTCGGCCTCGGCGGCCACGCGCACCTCGGGCAGCGCGGCGGCGCCGTCGGCCGGAGCGCGTTCCAGCACCAGGGTGGCGCCGTCGCGGCGCATGCGCAGGCCACTGCCGCGCAGCAGTTCGGCCAGCGCCGCCTCGGGGCTGCGCGCGCCCTGCACGGGCTGGGCATGCCGGCCCTGCACCAGCTCGGGCGGGTAGATCAGCTGCACGCCCGACTGCCGGGCGAATTGCGCCAGCGCCTCAGGCAGGGGCTGGGCGGCAATGTCAAAGGCCGCCGGGGCCGGTGCGCCCTGGGCGGTGGCCATGTCCATCTGCAGCGACGCCATGGCCAGCATGGCGGCTGCGAGTGCGTGGCGGGCAGGACGGGAGGTGCGTGCGGGGCCGGAAGGCCGGGGGGCCGGGGTGCGGGGCCGTTGTCGGTTCATGGTGAAGTCCTTTCCCCGCTACAACGAATGGGCCCTCCCACTTCCTGAATGGCGGCGCGCCTGCCAGCGCCCCGATCGACCAAAAAGCTATTAAAACAATAGCTTTCAGCGCTTATGGAGCAAGCGCTGGCGGCCACTTTCACCAACATTCCCCAAAGTCGCGCGTCCTGCCCCATCCTCCGGCCTGGCCGTCAGCGCGCGGCCACCCGCCATTGCCCCGCCACGAGCCGCACCTGCACCGGCACGACGGAAGGCAGTGCCCGCACGAAGTCCTCGGCCTGTGCAATGCGCACCTGCCCCGACAGGCGCAGCGCGGCGGCACCGGCCTCCACCTGAACCGGGCGCGGCAGGTAGCGGCGCAGGCGGTCCACGGCCTCGGCCAGCGGCGCATCGGCAAAAGCCACCACGCCGTGGCGCCAGGCGGCGGCCTCGTGCACCGGGGCGACGGCCTGGGCAAGCGGTTCGCCCGGCCGCACCCGCAGCGCCTGTCCGCCCGCGAGTTCCCGCACCGCCAGGGGCTGGCCATCCGGCCCCAGCGACTCCACCCGCACGCGGCCCGACTCCACCTGCACATCGACCCCGCTGGCGCCGTGCTCCACGCCGAAGCGCGTGCCCAGCACGGTCACGCGCGCGGCGCCCCCCTCGGCGCCACCGGGCACCTCCACCACGAAGGGGCGGTCCGCGTCGCGCACCACGTCGAAGAACGCCGCCCCGGCCAGCAGGCTCACGCGGCGCTGCCCGGCGTAGTACGCCATGTGCACGCGGCTTTGCGCGTCGAGCGTGATGCGGCTGCCGTCGGGCAGCGGGTGGCGCAGCGTCTGCCCCTGGCCGGTGCGTGCCACCTGCTGCCACTGCGCGACTGCGGTGCGCCACCATTGCCAGGCCCCCACGCCACCCACGCCCATTGCGGCAAAACTCAGCAATGCCGCCAGCGAGCGGCGGCGGCCGGTGCGGCGGGCTTCGTGGTGCGACGCCGGTGCCACAGGAGAGCTGCGGCCCGCCGCGTGCCACTGCTCCATGGCGGCCTGCACGCGGTCCATGGCGAGCATCATGTCGCGCTCGACCATGTTGCGCGAGATGCCGTATTCGGCCGCGAGCGCGCCCTGGCCTTCGCCGTTGATGCGGTGGCGCAGGAAGACCTGGCGCGCGCGCTCTGGCACGGCGGCGAGCGCGGCTTCGACCGCGTCCACCGCCTGCCGGTACATCAGGGCCTCGGCGGCATCGGGGCCGTGGCGCGCCGCCGTGCCGGCGCCCGAGTCCGCATGGGCCTGGGCCAGCGCATGACGGGCCACCACGCCCGCGTGGCGCTGCCGGTCGATGACGAGATTGCGCGCCATGGCGAATACATAGGCCCGCGCCTCGGCCTCGCACAGCGCGGGCCGTTCGCCGCGCAGGTCCATGTCGGCCAGGCGCAGCCAGGTGTCGTGCGCCACGTCGCGCGCGTCATCGGCATTGCCGGTGCGGTGCGAGAGGTAGCGCAGCAGGTCGCGGTAGCTGTCGCGAAAGCTCGCGAGCAGCGGAGATGACGGCAGTGCCCCCGTGCCCATGGCGTGCAGGCCGACCCGGGCGGAATCAGCGGCCCACCATGTTGCCCGGCACCACCCACTGGTCGAACTGCTCGCCCGTGACGTGGCCCGAGGCGACAGCAGCTTCGCGCAGGCTGGTGCCTTCCTTGTGCGCCTTCTTGGCGATGTAGGCGGCCTTGTCGTAGCCGATGTGGGTGTTGAGCGCGGTGACCAGCATGAGCGAGCGGTCCACCAGCTCGGTGATGCGCTCGCGGTTGGGCTCGATGCCCACGGCGCACTGGTCGTTGAAGCTCACCATGCCGTCGGCCAGCAGGCGCACGCTCTGCAGGAAGTTGTGGGCCACCATGGGGCGGAAGACATTGAGCTCGAAGTTGCCCGAGGCACCGCCGAAGTTGATGGCCACGTCGTTGCCGAACACCTGGGCAGCCAGCATGGTCACCGCCTCGCTTTGCGTGGGGTTGACCTTGCCGGGCATGATGGACGAGCCGGGCTCGTTCTCGGGGATGCTGAGTTCGCCGATGCCGCTGCGCGGGCCGCTGGCGAGCCAGCGCACGTCGTTGGCGATCTTCATCATGCTGGCGGCCAGGGTCTTGAGGGCTCCGTGGGCGTGCACCAGGCCATCCACCGAGGCCAGCGCCTCGAACTTGTTCGGCGCGGTGACAAAGGGCAGGCCCGTGAGGCGCGCCAGCTCGGCGGCGGCCTGCTCGGCATAGCCCTTGGGCGCGTTCAGGCCCGTGCCCACGGCCGTGCCGCCCAGCGCCAGCTCGTACAGGTGGGGCAGCGCGGCGCGCACGTGGCGCTCGCCATGGTCGAGCTGGGCCACATAGCCCGAGAACTCCTGGCCCAGCGTGAGCGGGGTGGCGTCCTGCAGGTGGGTGCGGCCGATCTTGACGATGCCGTCGAAATCCTGCGCCTTCTTCGCCAGCGTGGCGCGCAGCCTGGCGATGGCGGGCAGGAGCCTGTGCGTGAATGCTTCCACGGCGGCCACGTGCATGGCGGTGGGGAACACGTCGTTGCTCGACTGGCTGCGGTTCACATCGTCATTGGGGTGCACCAGGCGGCCTTCGCCGCGCTCGCCGCCCAGGATCTCGCTGGCGCGGTTGGCCAGCACCTCGTTCACGTTCATGTTGGTCTGCGTGCCCGAGCCCGTCTGCCACACCACCAGCGGGAACTCGCCCGGGTGCTTGCCGGCGATCACTTCGTCGGCGGCGGCCACGATGGCCTCGGTCTTTTTCGCGTCCTGCAGGCCCAGGGCCTGGTTGACCACGGCCGAGGCGCGCTTGACCTGCGCCAGGGCCTTGATGATCTCGCGCGGCTGCTGCTCGCCCGAGATGTCGAAGTTCTGCAGCGAGCGCTGCGTCTGCGCGCCCCAGAGCCTGTCGGCGGGGACCTCGATGGGGCCAAAGGTGTCGCGTTCGGTACGGGAGGTCATGGGCAGTGGTTCTCCAAGTGAAACAACAGGCGGGCGGACGCCGGACGCCCGGCGTGGCGGGAAGGCCACGGCGGCGGGCCGGCGTCTGGCCGGAAAAGGGTGCGGCCGGGGAATGTCGGCGCGACCGGCAGCATAATGCAAAAACAAACCATTCTCATTTACAGACTTGTATGGCCCGTGCGGGAGCGTGGAGCAGTCAGTGTGCGGCAAGCCTTGCCCCGGAAGGAAACAGCCCGCACCGCCACCACTGCAGGTGGGGACATCCGCCCGGCCCCCCGACCCGACCCGGCCCAGCCAGGGCAAACCCCCACTCCGGCGCGGCTTCGTGCCCCTGGCTACACTCCGTCGCGCACGGCCCCTGCCCTGCAGGCTTTCGCCGCATGTCTGCCCAGGCCCTTGACGGCGCCGCGCGCCCGATGCACCCTGCCCTTCCAACCCCAGCACCTTTCGCACCATGAACACGTTCATGCCCTCCAGCTACAACCTGTTCGTGGTGGCCGCCTCCTTTGCCATTGCCATGCTCGCGTCGTACGTGACGCTCGACCTGGCGCGGCGGGTGCGCACCGCGCAGCGCCGCGTCGGCCTGGCGTGGTGGGCCGCAGGGTCCATCGTCATGGGCACGGGCATCTGGTCCATGCATTTCCTGGGCATGCAGGCCTTCCGGCTGCCCATCGAGATCGGCTTTGCCGGCGGGCTCACGCTGCTGTCGTGGCTGGCCGCCGTGGCCGCCTCCGCCATGGCCCTGCAGCTCGCAAGCCGCACACACTTTGGCCGGATGCAACTGGCGCTGGGCGCGCTGGTGATGGGGGCCGGCATCAGCGGCATGCACTACATCGGCATGGCGGCCATGGAAATGGCGCCAGGCATCGTGTGGAACCTGCCGCTGGTGGCGCTGTCGGTGCTGATCGCGGTGCTGGCCTCGGCCACGGCCCTGCTGATCTTCAAGCTGCTGCGCCGGGTGCGGCCCAGCCAGCGCCTGCCCTACCAGCTGGCGGCATCGTTCGTGATGGCCGTGGCCATCTGCGGCATGCACTACACCGGCATGGCGGCGGCCAGCTTTGCCATGGGCTCCGTGTGCCTGAGCGCGGGAGAGCTCGGCGGCCCGGGCCTGACGGCCATGGTGCTCATGGCCACCGGCATGCTGCTGGTGAGCACCTTGTTCACCTCCATCCTGGACGCGCGGCTGCAAGCCACGGCCGAGCGTCTGACGCGGTCGCTGCAGGACAGCAACACCCGCCTGCAGGCGGCCAACGACGAACTGCAAAAACGCGCATTCGCCGATGCCCTCACCGGCCTGCCCAACCGGCTGCTGTTCGAAGACCGCCTCATCCACGCGCTGCTGCGCCTGGACCGCACCAACCACCACCGCGTGGAGGACCGCCTGGCCGTGCTGTTCGTGGACCTGGACGGCTTCAAGCCCATCAACGATTCGTTCGGCCATGCCGCGGGCGATGTGATCCTGCGCAGCGCGGCCGACCGGCTGCGCCGCGAAGCCCGCGAGGGCGATACCGTGGCGCGCGTGGGGGGCGACGAATTCCTGATCCTGCTGGAGGACGTGAGCGACGTGGCCGACTGCGTGACGGTGGCCAACCGGGTGCTGTCCTCCCTGTCGCAGCCGTTCGAGGTGTCGGGCAAGCAGGTGCAGATCGCCTGCTCCATCGGCGTCGTGGTGCACCCCGACCACGGTGACCGCAACAAGCTCGTGGCCAACGCCGATGCCGCCATGTACGCCGCCAAGCGCGCGGGCGGCGGCTGCTATGCGCTGTTCGAACCCCACATGGGCTCCGATGCATCCGAGCAGCTGGAGTTGCAGAACGACCTGCGCCAGGCGCTGGACCGGGGCGAACTGGCCCTGCACTACCAGCCCAAGATCGACGGCACGCGCGGCCAGATCAGCGGCGTGGAGGCCCTGCTGCGCTGGAACCATCCGAAGCATGGCATGGTGAGCCCGGTGGTGTTCATCGCGCTGGCCGAGCGCTTCGGCCTGATCGGGCGGCTGGGCAACTGGGTCATCAACGAGGCCTGCCGCCAGGTCGCCGAGTGGGCGCGCAGCGGCATGCGCATGCGCGTGGCGATCAACCTGTCGGTGCACCAGCTGCGCGAAAGCGGGCTGGCCGAGCGCATCGGGCAGGCCCTGCTGCGCCACGGGGTGGATGCCTCGCAGCTGCTGTGCGAAATCACCGAATCCGTGGCCATGGAAGACATCAAGGCCACCCAGCGCACTTTCGACGGGCTGGCGCGCATCGGCGTGTTCCTGTCCATCGACGACTTCGGCACCGGCTACTCCAGCCTGAACTACCTGCGCCAGCTGCCCGCGCAGCAACTCAAGATCGACCGCAGCTTCGTGAACGACCTGGAAAGCAGCGAGGACGCCCGCGCCGTCGTGGCCGCCGTGGTCAGCCTGGCGCATGCCCTAGGCCTGCGCGTGGTGGCCGAGGGAGTGGAGACCAGCGGCCAGCGCGACATCCTGCTGGGCATGGGCTGTGACGAGCTGCAGGGCTTCTTCTACGCCCGCCCCATGCCGGCAGACACACTGCTGGCCTGGTCGCAGGGCGAAAAGCCCGTGGGCAGCGCGGACTTCACCCCGTCCGTCATCGGGACGCTGCCGGACTTCTGAGCGCGGCAACCAGCGCACGGGCACCTTTTCAAGGCCTTGGGAAGGTACCGGCGAAGATGGACGACACCCATGTCAGCGCTGCCTGACGCGGGGCAGCGCCGTGCACGCCGACGATGGCATTGCGGCGGTGTTTCCGCCTCCGCGCCGCGGATCCGCATGGAGCCCGCGCCCCCTCCTCAACCATCGGAGCAGACCATGGCCACCAGCAGCCTTCTCGGCATCGACGCCGACAACCTTCCCCCCGCCCACAGTGCTACCGGCATCGACAGCCTGGGGCCCAGTGACGCCTCCGACTCCGGCAGCGACAGCGCAGGGGCCTACAGCACGGAATCGGACAGCGACACCGACCGCTTTGGCACGGGCGAGCGCGGCAGCGTGGAGCCCGACCCGCAGCCCACCGCCCGCGACATCCTCCCCGACCATGTGGAAACCATGCAAGCTGGCGGTCCCGGTGACGGCGGCGGCCCGGATGAAGGGATGCAGGATGACGAACGCGACGCCGTGGATACCGAGCGCGAGACGCCAGGGCGCGGCAACCGGCAGGCCGGCGCGCCCCCCTTGAGCGCGGACGACCTGCCGGGCAGCAGCGACACCGACGAAGAACCGGAGGACGGGGAGGGAACAGGCGCGCCGTGAACACGGCGGACCGAACACCACCCCATGGGGGTATCTGGCGCCCCCGTGCAGACGCCAATGGCCGACCGGCGGCGCCCGCCTTTGCCCGGGCGCAAGGTGGCGCCAGCGGGGGTCTGTCAAAATACGGTCCGCCTGCCATCGGCAGCGCGGTTTGCGGCCCAGCGCTGGTCGACAGGCGGCGTGTGCGGCGGGCAGGACAGGAACGCGTTTGCGTTCTCCACAAAAGACTCCCCCACGAACCGCCATGACCACCTCCATCCGCCAGGACGATCTCATCGAATCCGTAGCCGCCGCGCTGCAGTACATCAGCTACTACCACCCCACCGATTACATCGCCCACCTGGCCCGCGCTTACGAGCGCGAGCAAAGCCCGGCGGCCAAGGACGCGATCGCGCAGATCCTGACCAACAGCAAGATGAGCGCCACCGGCCAGCGCCCCATCTGCCAGGACACCGGCATCGTCAACGTGTTCCTGAAGGTGGGCATGGACGTGCGCTGGGACGGCTTCACGGGCAGCCTGGACGACGCCATCAACGAAGGCGTGCGCCGCGGCTACAACCACCCCGACAACACCCTGCGCGCCAGCGTGGTGGCCGACCCGCAGTTCGACCGCAAGAACACCAAGGACAACACGCCCGCCGTGATCTTCACCGAGATCGTGCCCGGCAACACCGTGGACATCACCGTGGCGGCCAAGGGCGGCGGCTCGGAGAACAAGTCCAAGATGTACATGCTCAACCCCAGCGACAGCGTGGTGGACTGGGTGCTCAAGACCGTGCCCACCATGGGCGCCGGCTGGTGCCCGCCCGGCATGCTGGGTATCGGCATCGGCGGCACAGCGGAAAAGGCCGTGCTCATGGCCAAGGAGAGCCTGATGGACGACCTCGATATGTACGAGCTGCAAGCCAAGGCCGAAGCCGCCAAGACCGGCGGCCCCGCGCTCGATAAGGTCGAAGCGCTGCGCCTGGAGCTGTTCGAGAAGGTCAATGCCCTGGGCATCGGCGCGCAGGGCCTGGGCGGCCTGACCACTGTGCTGGATGTCAAGATCAAGATGTACCCCACGCACGCGGCCAGCAAGCCGATCGCGATGATCCCCAACTGCGCCGCCACGCGCCACGCGCACTTCGTGCTGGACGGCTCGGGGCCCGTCTACCTCACGCCGCCCAGCCTGGACCTGTGGCCCGACGTGAACTGGGCACCCGACTACAACAAGAGCAAGAAGGTTAACCTGGACACGCTGACCAAGGAAGAAGTGGCCAGCTGGAAGCCCGGCGACACGCTGCTGCTCAACGGCAAGATGCTCACCGGCCGCGACGCCGCGCACAAGCGCATCCAGGACATGCTGGCCAAGGGCGAGAAGCTGCCCGTGGACTTCACGAACCGCGTCATCTACTACGTGGGCCCCGTGGACCCGGTCAAGGACGAGGCCGTGGGCCCCGCCGGCCCCACCACCGCCACGCGCATGGACAAGTTCACAGACATGATGCTGGAGAAGACCGGGCTCATCGCCATGATCGGCAAGGCCGAGCGCGGCCCGGTGGCCATCGAGTCCATCAAGAACCACAAGAGCGCGTACCTCATGGCCGTGGGCGGTGCCGCCTACCTGGTCTCCAAGGCCATCAAGACCGCCAAGGTGGTGGGCTTCGAAGACCTGGGCATGGAGGCTATCTACGAGTTCGACGTGGTGGACATGCCCGTGACCGTGGCCGTGGATTCCGGCGGCACCAGCGCGCACATCACCGGCCCGGCCGAGTGGCAAAAGCGCATCGCCACCGGGGAGTTCAAGGGCATCGGGGTCGCCGCCACCGCCTGACAGGCGGCCCGCGCGGCCTGGTGGGTGGCCTCCTCGGGCCCTCGCCAGGCACGCGCTCCCCGGAGTGCCTCCCGCCGCGCGGCATTTTGCGCGCGACTGCGGCACACTGTCGACTTCATCTCCCCCAGCATCGCAGTGATTTTTTCATGATCCAGCCAACGCCGCCGCAGCCACAACAACCCATCGGCGTGTTCGACAGCGGGGTCGGCGGCCTGAGCGTGCTGCGCGCCCTGCGGGCCGAGCTGCCCCACGAGCGTTTCGTGTACCTGGCGGACAGCGCCAACGCCCCCTACGGCGAGCGCGGCGATGCCTACGTGAGCGCGCGCACCCACGCCATCACGCAGTACCTGCGCGGGCAGCACCACATCAAGGCCCTGGTGGTGGCATGCAACACCGCCACGGCGGCGGCCATCCACGAGGTGCGCAGCAACCACCCCGACCTGCCCCTGGTGGGCCTGGAGCCCGCCATCAAGCCAGCGCTGGCAGCCACCAGAACAGGCCGCGTGGGCGTGATCGGAACGCGGGGCACACTCACCAGCAGCAAGTTCGGCAAGCTGCTGGGTTCGCTGGCGGATCAAGCGGAGTTCGTGGTGCAGCCGTGCGACGGCCTGGCCCATGCCATCGAGCGCGGCGTGGCCCAGCCCATGCCAGCACCAGGCGGCGCCGTCGGTGCCACCGAAACCGGCGCCCTGTGTGAGCGCTACATCCACGCCATGGGCGTGTTCGGCGCTTCAGCCGGGCAGATCGACACGCTGGTGCTGGGCTGCACGCACTACATCTTTGTGGCGCATGAATTGCGGGCGCTGGTGGGGCCTGACGTCCAGTTCATCGAAACCGGCGCGCCTGTGGCACGGCAGACGCAGCGGCTCCTGGAAACAGCGGGATTGCTCAACACACCCTCCAGCGCCACCGCGGCGCAATCGCCGGACATCCGCCTGCTCACGACCGGTCCGGTGGCCATGCTCGAGGCGGCGGCGCAGCGCTGGCTGGGCCTGTCCGCGGATTGCTGCGAAACCGTTGCGGTGCCTTGTCCAGGCGCCTCGGAGGCCCTCAGCGCGCGCAGCGCAGGCCTGCCCATCATCTCCTGAGCCGCACCGCCCGCGGCCGTAGCCATCGCGCTGGCGTCCAGGAGCCGCTTCACGCAGGCTCCGCGCTCCAGAGCCGCTCTCCGGCATGCTCCACGTGCGTGAGGTACAGACGCAGGTCGAATTCGTACTGGTGGTACTGCGGCTCCATGTGGGTGCACAGCTGATAGAACGCCTTGTCGTGGTTCTTCTCGCGCAGATGCGCCAGCTCGTGGACCACGATCATGCGCAGAAACTCGTCCGGCGCTTGCTTGAACATTGCGGCAATGCGGATTTCATGCTTCGCTGCGAGCCGGTTGCCCTGCACGCGCGACACGGCCGTGTGCAAGCCCAGCGCATGGCGCACCACATGGATCTTGTTGTCGAAAAGCACCTTGTTGACCGTGCCTGCGTTGCGCAGGTGGCGCGCCTTGAGCTCCAGCGCATAGTCGTACAGCGCCTTGTCGCTGCGCACCGCATGCGCGCGGGGGTACTTGCGCAACAGCATCGCCCCCAGGCGCCCTTGCGCGAGCAGGTCGCGGGCCTGGTCCTGCAGGGACTCAGGGTAGGAGCGCAGGTAAGGAAGATCGGATGTCATGGTTCATGAACAGCGAAGAGGCAGCGGCGGCTACTACGGTGCCGGTTCAGCGCCAGCGCTTGCACCGCGCGCTGATGCCCGAGCCCGCTGCGGCCCCACGAACAGCGGAGCGATGCAAAGCCGGCGGCCGCTCAGTGGAGGTGGCGCGGACGGCGCCCCCCCCCGCCACCGTGTCCGCTGCCCGAGCCCCCCGGGCCCCTGGGGGGCTTGCCGATTTCCAGCGAGTTCACCAGGGCATCGAAGCGCTGGCTGAACAGCTTGTCGATCTCGGCCACCACGCCGCCGAGTTCCGCGCCGTCGAAATGGCGCTCCATCATGTTCACCACGTCCTGGACCAGGAGATCGCGCTGCACCTGCATGATGGCCGCAGGCGTCGGGCCCACGAAAAGCATGACGAAATCATCGCGCGACTCTGCGTCCTGCTCTTCCTCTTCCTCGTCGAAGTCCGCATCGTAGAACGTGACTTCAATGGCGGCACCCTGCTCGGCCAGCTCGTTCAGGCTCATGCACATCTCGTCGAGCGATTGGCGAAAATCCTCATCCCCCCGCACGGTCCAGCACATCTGCAGCAGGTGCTCCTGCGTGTCGAACTTGATGCCCGGTTCTTCTTCGTAGGCGCTGGCGGCGCCGTCGGCCAGGGAGCGGGCTCCTGCGTACTTCCACAAGGGTTTGAGCGCCTCCTGGAGCTGGTCGAAGCTGGCATCGGCGCGCAGCTGGACTTGTCCGTGGACGTGGATTTCAAAGGGAGCGTTGTAACTTGACATGATTGAATCGTAGTGGTGCCCCGAGCCGGGGTCGAACCGGCACGCCCCTTTTCAGGAAAGCGGCGGATTTTAAGTCCGCAGTGTCTACCAATTTCACCATCGGGGCGCCGGCTGCCCAACGCACTCCTGCGTCGCAGCGTAACCCGGGCAGCGCATGCGCGCAATGCCCTGTCGCATCTCTGGTCACAGGGCCGCTGGTCGCCAAACCACCTTTGCTGCACCGCCAAGAAAAAAGGGAAGCCGAAGCTTCCCTTACAAATATGGAGCGGGAAAAGAGTCTCGAACTCTCGACCTCAACCTTGGCAAGGTTGCGCTCTACCAACTGAGCTATTCCCGCATTTTTCCTACCGCAGCCGATGTTTCCATCTGCATGAATCAGCAAGCCTCAAATTATATCGCTATTTTTTGGCTCTATTCGATTGCAAGCCAAAAAAGTCAACCAACTGACCACCATCCATCCTCCACGATCCGGCCGATGCAAAGATCCCGCAGGATCCTGTGCCGCATCGACGGCACAAACCGTATCTGGAGGCGCGGTCCGGAGTCGAACCGGACTAACCGGATTTGCAATCCGGGGCATAACCGCTTTGCTACCGCGCCAGGAATTCACATTCCTCTGACAAAAAAGGGAAGCAATTGCTTCCCTTTTTGTGGAAATTGGAGCGGGAAAAGAGTCTCGAACTCTCGACCTCAACCTTGGCAAGGTTGCGCTCTACCAACTGAGCTATTCCCGCATTTTACCGAAGCCTCACATTGTACAACGTTTGCTGCGATGGAATGAATTGTAGCGCATTTTTTGAAGCATCCCAAAAACTTTTTCTTCAATGCTTCAAGCCATCCGTGGCCGCGGCCGAACCCGCGCTCTTCTCCGCCGCAGCAGCGGCCACCACGGCCACCTCCTCGTCCGTCAGGGGCACGGGTTTGGTTTCCAGCGCGATCTCGAGCACCTTGTCGATCCAGCGCACGGGCACGATCTCCAGGCCGCTCTTCACGTTGTCCGGGATCTCGGCCAAGTCCTTGACGTTCTCTTCGGGGATCAGCACCGTCTTGATGCCGCCACGCAGGGCCGCCAGCAGCTTTTCCTTGAGCCCTCCGATGGCCGTGACCTCGCCACGCAGCGTGATCTCGCCCGTCATCGCGACGTCGCCACGCACGGGAATGCCCGTGAGCGCCGAAACGAACGCGGTGGTCATCGCGGCACCCGCACTCGGACCGTCCTTGGGCGTCGCGCCGTCCGGCACGTGGATGTGGATGTCGCGCTTCTCGAAGGTCTCATCCTTGATGCCCAGGATGCGCGAGCGGCTTCGCACCACCGTGCGGGCAGCCTCCACCGATTCCTTCATCACGTCGCCCAGCGAGCCGGTGCGCGTGATCACGCCCTTGCCGGGCATGGCGGCGGCCTCGATGGTCAGCAGGTCGCCACCCACCTCGGTCCATGCCAGGCCGACCACCTGGCCCACCTGGTTCTGCGCCTCGGCACGGCCGTAGGTGTACTTGCGCACGCCCAGGAAGTCGGGCAGGTTGTCGGCGGTGACGATGACCTTCGGCTCGAGCTTCTTGAGCTGCAGGCCCTTGACCACCTTGCGGCAGATCTTGGACAGCTCGCGCTCGAGCGAGCGCACGCCGGCCTCCCGCGTGTAGTAGCGCACCATGTCGCGCACGGCGGGCTCGGTGATCTCGAGCTCCTCGTCCTTCACGCCATTGTTCTTGAGCTGCTTGGGCAGCAGGTACTTCATGGCGATGCTGATCTTCTCGTCCTCGGTGTAACCCGACAGGCGGATCACTTCCATGCGGTCGAGCAGGGCCGGCGGGATGTTCATCGAGTTCGAGGTGGCGACGAACATCACGTCGGAGAGGTCGAAGTCCACCTCGACGTAGTGGTCGCCGAAGGTGTGGTTCTGCTCGGGGTCCAGCACCTCCAGCAGCGCGCTCGAGGGGTCGCCCCGGAAGTCGGTACCGAGCTTGTCGATCTCGTCGAGCAGGAACAGCGGATTGCGCGTGCCCACCTTCGAGAGGCTCTGCAGCACCTTGCCCGGCAGCGCGCCGATGTAGGTGCGGCGGTGCCCGCGGATCTCGGCCTCGTCGCGCATGCCACCCAGGGCCATGCGCACGTACTTGCGGCCGGTGGCCTTGGCGATGGACTGGCCCAGGGAGGTCTTGCCCACGCCAGGAGGTCCCACCAGACACAGGATGGGCGCCTTCACCTTGTCCACGCGCTGCTGCACCGCGAGGTATTCAAGGATGCGGTCCTTGACCTTGTCCAGGCCGAAATGGTCTTCGTTGAGCACGCCCTCGGCATTGACCAGGTCGTGCTTGATCTTGGTCTTCTTGCTCCAGGGGAGCGCCGTGAGCACGTCGATGTAGTTGCGCACCACGGTGGCCTCGGCCGACATGGGCGACATGAGCTTGAGTTTCTTCAGCTCGGCGTCGGCCTTCTTGCGCGCCTCGGCGGGCATCTTGGCGAGCTTGATCTTTTTCTCGATCTCCTCGATATCCGCGCCTTCGTCGCCTTCGCCCAGTTCCTTCTGGATCGCCTTGACCTGCTCGTTGAGATAGAAGTCGCGCTGGTTCTTCTCCATCTGGCGCTTCACGCGCCCACGGATCTTCTTGTCGACGTTCAGGATGTCGACTTCGCGGTCAAGCTGCTCGAACAGGTTTTCCAGCCGCGCCTTCACGTCGGCGAGATCCAGCACGACCTGCTTGTTTTCGAGTTTGAGCGGCAGGTGGGCCGCAATGGTGTCGGCCAGGCGGCCGGGGTCGTCGATGCTGGAGATCGAGGTCAGGATCTCTGGCGGAATCTTCTTGTTGAGTTTGACGTACTGGTCGAACTGCTGCATCACCGCACGGCGCAGGGCTTCGATTTCGCTCGGCTTGTTGGCCTCGGGCGTGGCTTCGACCGGCGTCACGGTGGCCGTGAAATGGGTTTCGGCATCCTCGATGGAGGCAACCATGGCACGCTGCTGGCCTTCGACCAGCACCTTCACCGTGCCATCGGGCAGCTTGAGCATCTGCAGGATGGTGGAGACGCAGCCCACGTCGAACATGTCCGACACCGAAGGCTCATCCTTGGCCGCGGCCTTCTGGGCGACCAGCATGATGCGGCGATCCGCCTCCATGGCCATCTCGAGCGCCTTGATGCTCTTGGGACGGCCCACGAACAGCGGGATGACCATATGGGGAAACACCACCACGTCGCGCAGGGGCAACAGCGGCAGGTCAATGGGGGTGGCTGGCAGGGGGGTGTGTCCGGACATGGAAATCCTCAAAGTACTCTGTGGAAGTTGGTCCACATGTGGGGATTTTCAACCCTGGCGCGCAGCCGCACTGCCGCCAGGGTTGATGGTTCAAGGGGCGGCAACAAGGCGCCCGCTCCGGGCATTTCAGGCCTTTTTGGCCGCTTCGCGGTAAACGAGCAGCGGCGGCTTGTTTTCTTCGATGGTGGACTCATCCACCACCACCTTTTCGACATTGCTGGTGTTGGGCAGGTCGAACATCGTTCCGATCAGCGATTGCTCCAGGATGGAGCGCAGGCCGCGCGCGCCAGTTTTTCTGGCCAGCGCCTTGCGGGCAATGGCCTTCAGCGCGGCGGGGCGGATCTCCAGATCCACGCCTTCCATGGCCAGGAGCTTGCTGTACTGCTTGACCAGCGCATTCTTCGGCTCGGTCAGGATCTGCACCAGCGCGTCCTCGCTGAGCTCGGCCAGGGCCGTCACCACGGGCATGCGGCCCACCAGCTCGGGGATCAGGCCGAACTTGATCAGGTCTTCCGGCTCGATCTCGGTGAACACCTCGGTCAGCGAACGCTGCTTCTTGCTCTTGACCGACGCGCCGAAGCCGATGCCGGATGCTTCGGTGCGGTTCTCGATGACCTTCTCCAGGCCCGCGAACGCGCCCCCGCAGATGAACAGGATGTTGGTCGTGTCGATCTGCAGGAAGTCCTGGTTCGGGTGCTTGCGCCCGCCCTGGGGCGGCACGCTGGCCATCGTGCCTTCGATGAGCTTGAGCAGCGCCTGCTGCACGCCCTCGCCCGACACGTCGCGCGTGATGCTGGGGTTGTCCGACTTGCGCGAGATCTTGTCGATCTCGTCGATGTAGACGATGCCGCGCTGCGCGCGCTCCACCTCGTAGTTACAGCTTTGCAGCAGCTTCTGGACGATGTTCTCCACATCCTCGCCCACGTAGCCGGCTTCCGTCAGCGTGGTGGCGTCGGCCATCACGAAAGGCACATCCAGCATGCGAGCCAGGGTCTGCGCCAGCAGCGTCTTGCCCGAACCCGTGGGCCCGATCAGCAGGATGTTGCTCTTGGACAGCTCCACCTCGTCCTTGTGGGCCTTGTCCTTGTGGCGCAGGCGCTTGTAGTGGTTGTACACCGCGACCGCCAGCGTGCGCTTGGCCACATCCTGGCCAATCACATAGTTGTCGAGATTGGTCTTGATCTCCACCGGCGTGGGCAGATCGGCGCGGCCTTCGCGCGCCAGGTCACCGGCCGGGAGCTCGTCGCGGATGATCTCGTTGCACAGGTCAATGCACTCGTCGCAGATAAAGACCGACGGGCCAGCGATCAGCTTCTTCACTTCATGCTGGCTCTTGCCGCAAAAAGAGCAGTAAAGGGTTTTTTCGCTGGAAGAGCCTTTTTTCTCGGCCATGGGGGCAATGCCTTGCTTGTTACGGAAAGTTGTCGGGATGATAACCAAATAAAAAACGGCGTCTTCCCTCAGGGAAAACGCCGCCGCGCGACCCTGTGGCTATCAGGAGCGCTTGCTGATCACCTGGTCGACCAGGCCGTATTCCTTGGACTCGTCGGCCGACAGGAAATAGTCGCGCTCGGTGTCGCGCTGGATCTTCTCCAGCGGCTGGCCCGTACGCTCGGCCAGGATCTTGTTCAGTTGCTCGCGCGTCTTGAGGATCTCGCGCGCATGGATCTCGATCTCGGTCGCCTGGCCCTGCATGCCGCCCAGCGGCTGGTGGATCATGACTTTCGAGTTGGGCAGCGCAAAGCGCTTGCCCTTGGCGCCCGCCGCCAGCAGGAAGGCACCCATGCTGGCCGCCATGCCCGTGCACAGGGTCGACACATCGGGCTTGACGAAATTCATGGTGTCGAAGATCGCCATGCCGGCGCTCACCGAACCGCCCGGGGAGTTGATGTAGAACGAAATGTCCTTGTCGGGGTTTTCGCTCTCCAGGAACAGCAGCTGCGCCACCACGAGATTGGCGGTCTGGTCGTTGACCGGCCCCACCAGAAAAATCACACGCTCCTTGAGCAGGCGCGAGTAGATGTCATAGGACCGTTCGCCACGGCCCGACTGCTCGATGACCATGGGGACCATGCCCAGGCCTTGTGTTTCCAATGCGCTCATGTTTTCTCCAGACAAGCAGGTACTGTACCCAGAAATGAATTGGGGCTTGTGCACGAAAGCACAAGCCCCTGTATGTGTCGGCAACAACCGGGCAGTTCGGTAACCGACAAGCCGCCCGGCCAGGCCTATCAGCCTTGTTGGGCCATCAGTTCGTCGAACGACACGGACTTTTCGACCACTTTGGCCTTGCCCAGCACGAATTCGGTCACATTGTTCTCGATCACGACCGCTTCGACTTCCGCCAGGCGCTGGCGGTCACCGAAGTACCAGCGCACCACGTCCTCGGGCTTCTCATAGCTGGCGGCCAGCTCGTCGATGTGGGCCTTGAGCTGCTCGGGCTTGGCCTGCAGTTCGTTGGCACGCACCAGTTCGGCCAGCACCAGGCCCAGGCGCACGCGGCGCTCTGCCTGGGGACGGAACACGTCTTCAGGGATTTCGGCCTTGTCGGCGTCCTTGATGCCGCGCTGCTTGAGTTCTGCACGGGCGCCTTCGAGCAGGCGGGCGATTTCAGCCTGCACGCTGGAATTGGGCAGGTCCAGTTCGGCCTTGGACACGAGAGCGTCCATCACGGCCTGCTTGTTGCGGGCCAGCAGGCGGAACTTGACTTCGCGCTCCAGGTTCTTCTTGATGTCGGCGCGCAGGCCTTCCACGGAACCATCGGCGATGCCCAGCGACTTGGCCAGGGCGTCATTCACTTCGGGCAGGTGGGCCGCTTCGATCTTCTTGACCGTGACGAGGAAGTCCGCCGTCTTGCCGGCCACGTCCTTGCCGTGGTATTCCGCAGGGAATGCCAGGGGGAAGGTCTTGCTTTCGCCCGACTTCATGCCGCGCACGGCTTCCTCGAACTCCTTGAGCATCTGGCCTTCGCCGACCAGGAACTGGAAGTCTTCGGCCTTGCCGCCTTCAAAGGGCTCGCCGTCGATCTTGCCTTCGAAGTCGACCGTCACGCGGTCGCCGTCTTGCGCGGCGGCTTCGAGCGCGCGCTGCGCAAAGCTGCGGCGCTGCTTGCGCAGGATGTCGATGGTCTTGTCGATGGCCGCATCGGTCACTTCGGCCGACAGCTTTTCGACTTCCGCGTCCGCCAGATCGGCGATCTTGACTTCGGGGAACACTTCGAAGATGGCGTCGAAGGTCATCTGGCCCTCGGGAGCGCCGTCCTTCTCGGAGATGCGGGGCTGGCCGGCGACACGCAGGTTGGCTTCGTTGGCGGCCACGGCGAAGGCTTCACCGACCTTGTCGTTGAGCACTTCGTACTGCACCGAGTAGCCGTAGCGCTGGGCCACCACGTTCATGGGCACCTTGCCGGGACGGAAACCGTCCATCTTGACCGTGCGGGCCAGGCGCTTCAAGCGCGTGTCGACTTCGGACTGGATCAGGGTGACGGGCACGCTCAGCGTGATCTTGCGCTCGAGCTTCTCAAGGGTTTCAACAGTAACGGCCATGGCTATTCCTCTTATGAATGTGGATCGTGCTGGCTGCAGCGCAGCGGCGCCGTGTTCCGCAAAGTCTCACATGGGTGGTGCGCGGGGGGGGACTCGAACCCCCACACCATTGCTGGCGTCAGGACCTAAACCTGGTGCGTCTACCAATTTCGCCACCCGCGCGGTTCTACAACAAACAAACAGGCGGCACGAACTGCCGCCTGTGTGAAATCGGTCAACCTTCTATTTTACCCTGATGCGGGCAGGGTGGGAATCAAACCCCTCCAAGGACCTCCGGCGCCGGCCTTTTGACACGGAACCAGGCAGCATACATCGCGGGCAGCGCCAGCAGCGTGAGCACGGTGGCCACCACCAGCCCGCCCATGATGGCCACGGCCATCGGCCCCCAGAACACGCTGCGCGACAGCGGGATCATGGCCAGCACCGCGGCCGCGGCCGTGAGCACGATGGGGCGCAGGCGGCGCACGGCGGATTCGACGATCGCATCCCACGCCGGCACGCCCCGCGCGCGGTCCTGCTCGATCTGGTCGATCAGGATTACCGAGTTGCGCTGGATCATGCCCATGAGCGCGATCACGCCGAGCAGTGCCACGAAGCCGAAGGGGCGGTTGAGCAGCAGCAAGGCCGCCGCCACGCCCGCCAGCCCGAGCGGCCCGGTCAGGAACACCAGCATCGCGCGGCTGAAGCTGTGCAGTTGCAGCATGAGCAAGGTGAAGGTGATGAACAGCATGACCGGAATGCCCGCCGCGATCGATGCCGAGCCCTTGGAGCTTTCCTCCACGGCACCCGCCACCTCGATGCGGTAGCCGGCCTGCCCCGCGGCACGCCACTTCGCCTCGATCTCCTTGAGGGCAGGCAGCAACGCCGCCGTCACCGTCGCGCCCTGCAGGCCCTCGGTCACGTCGCCCTGCACGGTGATGGCGTAGTCGCGGTTCTCGCGCCACATCACGCCCGGCTCCCAGGTGAACACCGGCTTGGCGATCTGCGTGAGCGGAATCGACTTGCCCGACGCCGTGGGCAGATAGGCATTGGCGATGTCGGTGATCGCGTTGCGCTCCTCCTGCGGCTGGCGCAGCAGGATGTCGATGAGCTTGTCGCCCTCGCGGAACTGGCCCACCTGCGTGCCCGACAGGATGGTCTTGGAGGCCTGGGCGATGGACTGGCTGGTCACGCCCAGGGCGCGCGCCTTGGCCTGGTCCACTTCCAGGCGCAGCACCTTCACGGACTCGTTCCAGTTGTCGTTCACGCCGCGCATGTCGGGGTTCTGGCGCAGCTGGGCTTTCACCTCGTCCGCGCGCTCACGCAGCACCAGCGGATCGGGGCCCACCACGCGGAACTGCACGGGGTACGGCACGGGCGGCCCGTTGGGCAGCAGCTTCACCCGGCCGCGCACCTCCGGAAACTCCTGCGCCAGCAGCGCCGGCAATTTCACGCGCAGCGATTCGCGCACCTTCAGGTCCTGCGGCAGCACGATGAACTGCGACACATTGCTTTGCGGGAACACCTGGTCCAGCGGCAGGTAAAAGCGCGGCACGCCCGACCCCACCCAGGTGCTCACGGAGCTGACCCCATGCTCGGAGAGCAGGCGCTGCTCCACCCGCTTGGTGACTTCTTCGTTGCCCGCGAACGAGGTGCCCTCGGGGAACCAGATGTCCACCAGGATCTCCGGGCGGCTCGAATCCGGGAAGAACTGCTGCTGCACCTTGCCCATGCCGGCGATGCCCAGCGCGAAGGTGAGCACCGTGGCGCCGATGGTGAGCCAGCGGTGCTGCACGCACCAGTCCACCAGGCGGCGGAAGGTGCGGTAGAACGGGCTGTCAAACACCTCGTGGGGATCGTCCGTGATGCCTTGGCTGGCCTGCGCGGCCAGCACGTGGGGCGGCACCTTGAGCAGCAGCGTGCCCAGGTACGGCACGAAGTACACCGACACGATCCAGCTGAGCACCAGCGCGATCACCGTCACGGCAAAGATCGCGAACGTGTATTCGCCCGTGGTGGACTTGGCCAGGCCGATGGGCAGGAAACCCGCCGCCGTGATCAGCGTGCCCGTGAGCATGGGCATGGCCGTGATCTCGTAGGCGAAGGTGGCGGCACGCACCTTGTCGTAGCCCTCCTCGAGCTTGAGCACCATCATCTCGACCGCGATGATCGCGTCGTCCACCAGCAGGCCCAGCGCGATGATGAGCGAGCCCAGCGAAATCTTGTGCAGGCCGATGCTCCAGTACCACATGGCCAGGAAGGTCACGGCCAGCACCATCGGGATGGTGATGCCCACGACCAGGCCGGGGCGCGGGTCGATGTACCAGCGCTTCCACAGCGGATTCTTGCCGGGGCGCCTGTGGAAACCCAGCGCGATGAAGCTCACCGCCAGCACGATGACCACCGCCTCGATCAGCACCTTGACGAACTCGTTCACCGAGGTCGCCACGGCCTTGGGCTGGTCCTGCACGTTGACGAGCCTGACGCCCGCCGGGAGGGTGCTGCCAATGCGGTCGGTGGCCGTGTGCAGTGCCTTGCCCAGCGCGATGATGTCCCCGCCCTTGGCCATGGACACCCCGAGCGCGATCACTTCCTGCCCCTGGTGGCGCACCTTCACAGAGGCCGGGTCCACATAGCCGCGCTTGACCTCGGCGATGTCCGAGAGACGCAGCTGCGCGCCCGACGGCCCGCGGATCGGCATGGCGCCCAGGTCTTCGACGGCATTGAACTGCCCTTGCACGCGCACCTGCACTTGGTCCTGCGGCGTCTGGATGGCGCCCGCGCTTTCCACCGCATTCTGCTGGCCCAGCTGGGCCAGCACCTGGTTCATGTCCAGGCCCAGCTGCGACAGGCGCTTTTGCGAGATTTCGATGAAGAGCTTCTCGTCCTGCACGCCGAAGAGTTCGACCTTGGCCACGTCAGGCACGCGCAGCAGCTGCTGGCGCGCGTCGTCGGCGAACTGTTTGAGTTCGGCATAGCTGAAGCCCTCGGACTCCAGCGCGTAGATCACGCCGTACACATCACCGAAGTCGTCGTTGAAGAACGGCCCCTGGATGCCCTGCGGCAGGGTGTAGCGCATGTCGCCCACCTTCTTGCGCACGCTGTACCAGACGTTGGCCACCTCGCTGCCCTTGGAGGAGTCCTTGATCTGGAAGATGATCTGCGACTCGCCCGGCTTGGAGTAGCTGCGGATCTTGTCCGCATAGGGCACTTCCTGCAGGGTGCGCTCGATCTTGTCGGTGACCTGCTCGGCCACCTGCTGCGCCGTGGCGCCGGGCCAGTAGGTGCGCACCACCATGGCACGGAAGGTGAACGGCGGGTCTTCGTCCTGCCCGAGCTGGAAGTAGGCCGCGAAGCCCAGCAGCATCAGCACCACCATCAGATAGCGCGTGAGGGCAGGATGGTCGAGCGCCCACTTGGAGAGGTTGAACCCCTCTTTGGGTTGTACTTGCGTCATGGCCGGCCTCAGTTGGCAGTGGAAGCCGCGGGCGCCACAGCAGCGGCGGCAGGATTTGCTACTGAATTTATAGCTGTTTGCGCTTTACCGGCGGGCGCCGAGGCCACTTTTGGCTGATAAACCAGCACCTTCTGCCCGGGTGAGAGCACGTGCACGCCCGTGGCCACCACCTGCATGCCGGGCGTGAGGCCCGCGGCCACCACGGCCTCGTTGCCATCGGCCGTGGCGATCTGCACCACCTGCGACTTCACGGTGCTGCTGGCCGCGTCGTACACCCACACGGCCGTGGACTGGCCCTCCTGGCGCAAGGCACTGGTGGGCAGCTTGATCGCCTGGATGCCAGCGTGGCTCAACGCCTTGGGCGTCACATACACCGTGGAGCCCAGCGCGGGCGCGCCGCCGCTGTCGATGGCCACCTTCACCTGGTAGGTGCGGGTGGCGGCGTCGGCACTGGCCGCGACTTCGCGCACGCGCCCCGCCAGGGGGGCGCCGCCCGACCAGCCGCGCACCGCCACCTCGGAGCCTTGGGCAATCTGCGCCACCTTGTCTTCCGGCACCGCGAACACCACGTCGCGGGGGCCGTCCTGCGCGATGCGCACCACGGGCGTGCCCGCCGACACCACCTGGCCCGGTTCGGCATCGATGCCCGTCACCACGCCCGACACGTCGGCCACCAGCGTGGTGTAGGCCGCCTGGTTGCCCTGCGACGACAGCTGCGCGCGGGCCTGGTCCAGCGTGGCCTGCGCGGCCTTGAGCGTGGCATCGCGGCGCTCGAGCTCGGCGCCGCTGATGAAGTTCTGGTCCTTCAGGGCCTGGTAGCGCTTGTAGTCGGCGGCCGCCAGATCGCGCTGCGTGGTCGCCGATGCGAGTTGCGCGCGCGCGGCGTCGGCAGCCAGCTGGTAGTCCTTGGGGTCCAGCTGAGCCAGCACCTGGCCGGCCCGCACATGCTGGCCCAGTTCGGCCTGGCGCTGCACGATCTTGCCGGCCACGCGGAAACCCAGGCGCGATTCCACGCGCGCCCGCACCTCGCCCGAATACTCCAGGCTCGATTGCAGCGCGCCCACGCCCACCGTCAGCAGCTTCACGGAGCGCACGGGCTCCTCGGGCGGAGCGGGGCGCGAACAGGCGGCCAGCAGGGCCGCCGTGGCCAGCACCAGCAGGTACCTGGAATGCCGTTGAAAGGGCCGCGAAGCGGAAGGTGTGCGCATGGAAAATCCGGTGAGTAAAAAAGGGCCGCAAGGAGCTGCGGGCAAACGCAGGCACGGGCCAGCCTCCTTGTCCCTGTCGAAGATTATTCTGATTACTGACTGACCGGTTAGTAATCTATGAGAAGCCTCCCGCCTTGTCAAGCGACAATCCCGGGTGTGAACGACCGATCCAGCCCCCCTTCTCCGACCGCCCCCACGCCGCCGCCGGCCACCCCGGTGGCCGCGCCGCCCGTGACCCACTACGAGAATTTCCCCGTGGCATCGCTGCTGTGCCCGCCGCGCCTGCGCCAGCCCATCGCAGCCATCTATGGCTTTGCCCGCACCGCCGACGACATCGCGGACGAAGGCGATGCCCCGGCCGCCAGCCGCCTGGCGGACCTGGCCGCATACCACGCCGATCTGCAAGCCATCGCCCAGGGCCGGCCCCCGTCGCCCCGCTGGGCCGGCGTCTTCCTGCCCCTGCAAGGGGTGCTGCGCAGCCACCAGCTGCCCCTGCCGCTGCTGCAGGACCTGCTCAGCGCCTTCGTGCAGGACGTGGAGAAAACCCGCGACGCCGAGGGCTACGCCGACCGCAGCGAGCTGCTGGACTATTGCCGCCGCTCGGCCAACCCGGTGGGCCGCCTGCTGCTGCATCTGTATGGCGTGACGGATGCCAAGGCGCTGCAGGAGAGCGATGCCATCTGCACCGCGCTGCAGCTGATCAACTTCTGGCAGGACCTGAGCGTGGACATCCCCCGAGGACGCCACTACCTGCCGCGCGCCGACTGCGCGGGCCACGGCGCCGGCCAGGCCGAACTGCTGGCACTGCAAAGCACACCCGAAAACGCCCGCCTGATCACCAACTGCGCGCGCTGGGCGCGCGCCACCATGCGCAGCGGCGCCCCCCTGGTCCACCGTCTGCCCGGCCGTGCAGGCTGGGAACTGCGGCTGGTGGTGCAAGGCGGCCTGCGCATTCTCGACAAGGTGGACGGGCTCCAGGGCGGCAGCCTGCACACCCGCCCCCGGCTGCACGCCTGGGACTGGTGCGTGATGCTGGCACGCGCACTGCGGATGTAGGGACAGCGGTGCAGGCGGAGCCTGGGGCACACTCGGGCAACAGCGGCCAGCCGCACCATCGCCATACCGGAGAGGGAGCATCCATTGCCATACAGGCATCTCTTCAAGGCCCTCCAGTGGGGGCTGATCCTCTTTTGCCTCTGCTTCGCCATGGTGGGCGGCACGATGGCAGAGCGCCTGCTGGAGCTGCTGCAGTGCCAGCCGCACGCCAACCCCGCGCTGCGCAGCTGCGCCTGGCTGCCCAATGCCCTCGGCCTCAGGCTTGCGCCGTTTCTCTCGGCCGGCGGCATTTCGGACTACCCCTTCGTCCTGCTGCAAAACTTCTGGGCGCTGATCGCAGTGTGGATGGTTGCGCTCATTGCCACACACCGGGCGGCGCGCAATGCCGCAAGCACGGCCGCTCTGCCGGACCGGGGGAAAACACGCTACCCCGGCATCACAGGCGCCGATGCCGGGCGGTGGGCATCGCGCGCCGCCTTCTGGGTACTGCTGCTCGGCCTTGTCGGTTTTTGCATGGCCTTTGGCACGCCCATCCTCGGCAACCGGGTGGCGCTGGAAGTACTGGGTGCCCTGGGCTGCTCGCCGGGCACGTTCGACCCTTTCTCGTCGCCCTGCATGTCAGCCCCGGGGTTCTGGACGCACCGCCTCGCGGTCTACGTCATCCCACTCGCAGGCCCCTTGCTGGCGCCCGTGTGGCTGTTCATGGCGTTCTGGGACATCCTGCTGGCATGGACGCTGCTCACCACGGCCGCTTACATACTGCAAGACCATCTGTCAAAGCGCGCCCGGCGGCCGGCGCCATAACCCGAACGCGGTGCGGCCGCCCTTGCCTTGAACCCATGGAGCACCGGCGTGCGCCGGCTGCCCGCGCTCACCGGCTAGGCCACCGCCAGCCACGCGCAGAACGCAACCGACACCGGGTCATCCGCCGCGCGCGCGGGCCGCAGCCAGTAGTAGTTCTTCTCGCCCGACAGGCGCTGGGCAAACGGCATGACCAGCAGGCCGCCCGCGAGCGCATCGCCCAGAAATCGGGGGTTGCCCAGCGCCACGCCCAGACCCTGGATGGCGGCTTGCACGCTCAGGTGCGCGTGGTCGAACACCAGGTCGCCCGCAGGCTGCAGGCCTGGCGCGCCCGCCTCTTCCAGCCACCGCTGCCAGGCCACCGGCGTGGACCGGCTGTGCAGCAGGGTATGCCGCGCCAGCCCCTGCGGCGACTCCATCGCCCCATCGCCCGCCAGCAGGGTCGGGCTGCACACGGGGGTGAGCTTGTCGGGGATGAAGGGCCCCAGCGCCACGTCCCGCCAGCCCGCGCGCGCGGGCAGCGCCGCCAGCTCGCTGTCGGCGAAGCAGCGGATCGACACGTCGTACTGGGCGGGCTCGAAATCCAGGTGGCCTAGCGTGGTGACCAGTTGCACGTCCAGCCCCGGCATCTGTGCGCAAAAACCCGCCAGCCGCGGGATCAGCCACTGCGAGGCCAGCGTGGACGTGGCATTCACCACCAGCGTGCCGCGCCGCGTGAGCCGCTCGATGCCCGCCGTGGATTGCGCCATCAGATCCAGTGCGCGGGTGAGCCCGGGCAACAGCGCCGCGCCCGCGGTGGTGAGCGCCAGCCTACGGCCTTCGCGCGCCACCAGGGCCACGCCCAGCCAGGACTCCAGGGCCTTGATCTGGTGGCTCACGGCGCTCTGCGTCACGCTCATTTCGCGGGCCGCATGGGTCACGCTCAGCAGGCGCCCTGCCGCCTCGAACGCACGCAGCATGTTCAGCGGCGGCAGGCGGCGTGCGCCGTTGCCCCCGCCCGGACCGGCGGGCGGCAGGCCGGCACCGCTTTTTCCATGAGCTGAATTCATGATTGGACGAAATATTGTCGATAGTCACAGGCTGGCGTGCTCCGTACGATCACCGGCATGCATCGAAACCCACCTGCGGACTGGATAGATTTACTCATTATGTGCCGGGTGTGCACGGCACCGGTGGCCGTGCCCTGCCGTCCGCCCTCGCCAGCGCCCTGGCGCAGAGGCTACGCCCGGTGGTTCTTCGCGCCATGGGCCGCCTCCCAGGCCGCGAGGGCGCTGTCCGCGAGCGGGCTGCAACCGGGGCACCTCCGCAGCGAAGGCCCCGCATGACGGCGGGACATGCCGCGCGGGCCCTGTGCGTGGGGGTATGGCATGCACGCACCACGCTCTCCATCCGCGTGGCCTGCATGGCCTCTGATTCACCGCCCGGCGGGCGGGAGAACGACCATGTTCAGTTCATGCAGGTGCTCGCGGCGGCCGAGCGCCTGCTGCGCGAAGCCGGCGCCGATCCCCGGAGCATCCTGTCGTGCGACGTGTTCGTGCGCGGCCCCGCCGCCCGGGCCGCCGTGCTGGCGGTGCTGCGCCCACGGGCCGCGCGCTGGCCCACACTCCCCCGCATCACGCCGCATCCTTCGCCGTGCACACCCCAGGCCACGGTGTCCCTCGCACTCGTGGCGGCCCGGCCCACCCCACTGTAAGAAACATTCATGGGTGACAAGCCGCGCCATGCGGCCTGGTGGGAGCGGCCAGAGCGATACGGCAAAAGCGCCGCTACCGCTTTTGCCCGTTCAATATTTTGCTATCAATATTGAAGTTCAGCACGTGCAACGCCGCGCAGGGTGATGGACCCGGGGCCCCGCTCATCAGGGATTACGCGTGTGCCGGCCGGCGCCTGCACGGTTAGCCTCGCGCCCACTGCGGGCACCAAGAGTACCGGCAGTGCGAAAGATGCTGTTGCCTCGAGAACAGCGATGGCGCCACCCGCGCCATCGCTGCTTTCCATGGACCAGGGCCCCAGGGGTTCCACGCATCCCCAAAACCTACCCGGTATGCCACACACCATGTCCGTCAGCGTTTTCGACCTCTTCAAGATCGGCATCGGCCCGTCCAGCTCCCACACCGTGGGGCCCATGATCGCGGCGCGGCAGTTTGCCTGCCACCTGCGGGATGGCGTGGGGCTGGCCGCCGTGCACGGTGTCACGGTGGAGCTGTTCGGGTCGCTGTCGGCCACGGGCGTGGGCCACGGCACCGACAAGGCCGTGCTGCTGGGCCTGGCCGGGTACGAGCCCGACCACATCGACCCGGACCGCATCGCCCCCGCCATTGCCGAGATCCGCGGCCGCCAGTCGCTGGCCCTGCTGGGCGAGCGCGCCATTGCCTTTGTGGAAAAAGACCATCTGCTGTTCAGGCGCAGGAGCCTGCCGCTGCACCCCAACGGGCTGTGCCTGCATGCCTTTGACGCACAGGGCCGGGAAATTGCCCAGCGCGAGTACTACTCGGTGGGTGGCGGCTTCGTGACCGACGCCTCGGGGGAGCGCGTGCTCAATCTGGCAGCCACCTGCGGGGCCGATGCCGCGGGCCACGCCCGGGGCCTGCCCTACCCCTTTCGCACCGGGGCCGAGCTGCTGGCCCAATGCCAGGCCAGCGGCCTCACACCGGCCCAGCTCATGGCCGCCAACGAAGAGCATTGGCGCAGCGCCGGCGAGGTGCGGCGCCAGCTCATGGCAATCTGGCGGACCATGGCGGCCGCCGTGCAGCGCGGCTGCGCCAGCACCGGCCACCTGCCCGGCCCCATGCAGGTGCGCCGCCGCGCGGCCGAACTGCACAAGAGCCTGAGCGGCTCGCCCGAGGCCGCCCTGCGCGACCCGCTGTCCATGCTGGACTGGGTGAACCTGTATGCCATGGCCGTCAACGAGGAAAACGCCGCTGGCGGCCGCGTGGTGACCGCCCCCACCAACGGCGCCGCCGGCGTGATACCGGCCGTGCTGCACTACTACGTGAACTTTCTTCCAGGCGCGAACGAGGACGGCATCGCCACCTTCCTGCTCACCGCCGGCGCCATCGGCATCATCTACAAGGAGAACGCCTCGCTCTCGGGCGCCGAGGTCGGCTGCCAGGGCGAGGTGGGCGTGGCCTGCTCCATGGCCGCCGGCGCGCTGGCCGCCGTGATGGGTGGCAGCCCCGAGCAGATCGAGAACGCCGCAGAGATCGGCATGGAACACAACCTCGGGATGACCTGCGACCCCGTGGGCGGCCTGGTGCAGATTCCCTGCATCGAGCGCAACGCCATGGGCGCCATCAAGGCCATCAACGCCGCCCGCATGGCGCTGCGCGGCGACGGCCAGCACGTGGTCTCGCTCGACAAGGTCATCAAGACCATGATGCAGACCGGCGCGGACATGAAGGTCAAATACAAGGAGACCTCGCGCGGCGGGCTGGCGGTGAACGTGGTCGAATGCTGAGGCGCCACCACACCGCCCCATCGCTATCAAAAAAGTAGCGACTCGCGCTGGATGGAAGAGCGCCAGGGGCCAAAAGCGCGCCAAACCGCGGATCCCCGCCGCGCGGGGTGCGCCATGGGACAATTCCGCCCCATGACACCGCAGCAGTACGTACAGCAAAAAGCCGTGGCCTCGGGCAGCAGCTTCTATTACGCCTTTCTCTTCCTGCCCGCGCCGCGCCGCGCGGCCATCACGGCGTTCTATGCGTTCTGCCGCGAGGTGGATGACGTGGTCGATGAGGTCAGTGACCCCGGCGTGGCGCGCACCAAGCTGGCCTGGTGGCAGGCCGAAGTGGCCAAGGCCTATGCCGGCCAGCCCGCCCACCCCGTGATGCTGGCGCTGATGCCGCACACCGCCGAATACGGCATCGAGCAGCGCCACCTGCAGGCCGTCATCGATGGCTGCCAGATGGACCTGGAGCAGACACGCTACCTCGACTTCGCGGGCCTCAAGGGCTACTGCCACCTGGTGGCCGGCATCGTGGGCGAGGTCACGGCGCGCATCTTCGGCCAGACCGACGGGCGCACCACGCAGTACGCCCACACGCTGGGCCTGGCCTTCCAGCTCACCAACATCATCCGCGACGTGGGCGAAGACGCCATGCTGGGCCGCATCTATCTGCCCGTGAGCGAGTTGCAGCAGTTCGACGTGAAGGCGCACGAGGTCCTCAAGCGCACCTACTCCGACCGCTTCACCGCGCTCATGCGCTTCCAGGCCGAGCGCGCGCACCGCCTGTACGACGAGGCGTTTGCCCTTTTGCCCGATGCCGACCGCCGCGCGCAGAAGCCCGGCCTGATGATGGCCAGCATCTACCGCACGCTGCTGCGCGAGATCGAGCACGAGAACTTCCAGGTGCTGCACCAGCGCATCCGCCTCACACCCCTGCGCAAGTTCTGGCTGGCGTGGAAGGTGCAGGCGCTCGGACGGATGTAGCGGCCGTGCGGCAGCATCCATGAAAGTCGCCGTCATCGGCGCGGGCTGGGCCGGCATGGCCGCGGCCATCGCGCACGCCCAGGCGGGCCGCGAGGTCACGGTGTTCGAAGCCGCCCGCACCGTGGGCGGCCGGGCGCGTGCCGTGCCCGCCACGCTGCCGGGGGGCGAGGTGGTCACGCTCGACAACGGCCAGCACATCCTCATCGGCGCCTACGCCGAAAGCCTGCGCCTGATGCGCCTGGTGGGGGTGGACGCCAGCACCGCGCTGCTGCGCCTGCCGCTCACGCTGCAGTTTCCGGATGGCCAGGGACTGCGGCTGCCCGACCTGCCGCCCCCACTGGATGCCTTGCTGGGCATCGCGCGCGCCAGGGGCTGGAGCTGGCGCGACAAGCTGGCCCTGCTGCGCACCGCCACCGCCTGGCAGATCAGGGGATTCCGCTGCGCGCCCACGACCTCGGTGGCCGACCTGTGCGCACCGCTCACGCCCCGCCTCATGGCAGAGTTCATCGACCCGCTGTGTGTGTCGGCCCTCAACACCCCGGCGCACCAGGCCAGCGGCCAGGTGTTTCTGCGCGTGCTGCAAGACAGCCTGTTCAGCGGGCGCGGCGGCTCCAACCTGCTGCTGCCGCGCGCCGACCTGGGCGCGCTTTTTCCCGAGCCTGCGGCGCGCTGGCTGCAGGCGCAGGGCCGCCACCAGGTGCTCACCGGCCAGCGCGTGCAGCGGCTGCAGCCGCAGCACGCCGGGCGCTGGCAGGTCGTCGGCGCCGCTGGTGCGCCGGGCGCCACGGACAATGCACCGGAGGTGTTCGACCACGTGACCCTCGCATGCCCTTCGTGGGAGGCCAGCCGGCTCGTGGCGGGTGTGGCCGGCATGGCGGGGCTGGCCAGTGCCGGCCGGTGGAGCGCCCTGGCCGACGCCCTGCACTTCGAGGCCATCACCACCGTCTACGCCCACGGGGCGGGTGCGCGCCTGGCCCAGCCCATGCTGGCGCTGCGCAGCGCCCCGGACAGCCCCGCGCAGTTCGTGTTCGACCGTGGCCAGCTGGACGGCAACCAGGGCCTGCTCGCGTTCGTGGTGAGCGCCAGCGAAGGCGAGCGCACCCACATCGAACAGCAGGTGCTGCGGCAAGCCGCCGCGCAGTTGGGCATCGGCTCCCTGTCGCCCGTACAGACGGTGGTGGAAAAACGCGCCACCTTTGCCTGCACGCCCGGCCTTGCACGCCCCGGCATGCAGGTGCTGCCCGGGCTCTCGGCCTGCGGTGACTATGTGGACGGCCCCTACCCCGCCACGCTGGAAGGGGCGGTGCTCAGCGGCACCGCGGTGGCCGCGCTCCCCTGACCCGGCGCTCGGGCGCCCTGGCCGCGCCCCCCGGGAAAACCCCAGGCCGACTGACAGCATTCCGAAAGCACGCGGCGCGCACCATGGCGGCTGTCACGCCTTGATGGCTTTCACGGAGACAAGCATGCCTACAGACACCCCCCATTCCCACACCCTCCACCCCAACCGCCGCCACCTGCTCGGTGCCGGCGGCGCCCTGGCGCTGGGCGGCCTGCTGCCCGCATCGGTGTCGGCACAGGCCGCATGGCCTTCCAAGTCGGTGCGTTTCGTCGTGCCCTTCGCGCCGGGCGGCAGCTCCGAGATCGTCGCCCGCTCCACCGCCGCCGAGCTGACCAAGACGCTGGGCCAGAGCGTGTTCGTGGACAACAAGCCCGGTGCGGCCGGCAACATCGCCATGCAGGAGGTGGCGCGCGCCGACGACCAGCACACGCTGATCCTGGGCCACATCGGCACGCTCGCCGTGAACCCGTACATCTTCGACAAGCTGCCCTACGACGCGAACAAGGACTTCAAGCCCGTGAGCCTGCTGGCCAAGGTGCCCAGCCTGTACGTCGTGCACCCCGACGTGCCGGCCAAGAACCTCAAGGAATTCATCGCCTACGCCAAGAAGAACCCCGCCAAGCTCAGCTACGGCTCGGCGGGCAACGGCAGCGCCGGCCACCTGGCCTTCGAGTACCTGAAGATGACGGCCGAGATCTTCATGCTGCACGTGCCCTACCGCGGCACCGGCCCCATGATGACCGACCTGCTCTCGGGCCGGCTTGACGCCGCTTCCGTGGGCGCCGCCGCCATGCTGCCTTTCATCAAGTCGGGCAAGGTGCGCTGCATCGCCACGGGATCGACCCAGCGCCTGCCCCAGTTGCCCGATGTGCCCACCGTGGCCGAGCAGGGCTTCCCGGGTTTCGAGATGACGCAGTGGTACGGCATGCTGGCCCCGGCCAGCCTCACGCAGGAGCACCTGGACAAGCTGGCCGCCGAAACCATGAAGGCCGTCAAGGCGCCGGAATCGCTCAAGCGCCTGAGCGGCGATGCGGCCGAAGCCATCGGCGGCACGCCGGCGCAGTTCGCGCAGTTCATCGCCTCCGAGCAGGCGCGCTGGCAGAAGGTGCTCAAGCGCGCGCAGGTCAAGCCGGATTAGGAAGCCCCTTGAGTTGCTTCGCGTCTTCCCCCCAGAGGAGGACGCCACCCGTGGCCTGGCAAAGCCAGTTCCACGGTGGCGCTGGCGGGGCGCGCCAGGCCTGCGGCCCGGGCGCACGTGCCTCGGCGATGGCACTGCACAACAGCATTAGCATCCCCTCCATGCGCATCCTTCTGGCCGAAGACGAACACAGCCTGGGCACCTGGCTCAGCCGCGCGCTGGAGCACGCGGGCATCCAGGTGGAATGGGTGAATGACGGCCGCCTGGCCGACCGATCGCTGCAGCAGCACGACAACTACGACGCACTGGTCCTGGACCTGGGCCTGCCGGGCCTGGACGGCCACGCGGTGCTGCAGCGCCTGCGCGACCGCGACCAGCGCCTGCCCACGCTGATCCTCACCGCGCGCGATTCGCTGGACGAGCGCGTGCGGCTGCTCAATGCCGGGGCGGACGACTTCCTGGCCAAGCCGTTCGAGCTGGCCGAGCTGGAGGCGCGCCTGCACGCCCTGGTGCGCCGCGCGCGCGGCACCGACCACCCGCGCCTGGCATGTGGCCCGCTGGCGTACGACAGCGCGCGCAGGCAATTCGTGCTGCAGGGCGAACCCCTGGCGCTGTCGCCGCGCGAGCAGGCCGTGCTGCGCGTGCTGGTGCAGCGCAGCGGCGAGCCGTTCTCCAAGCAGCAGATCCTGGAGCGCGTGTTCTCCGACGATGACGACGTGCACCCCGAGGCCGTGGAAGTGTTCGTGCACCGCCTGCGCAAGCGGCTCGACGGCAGCGGCGTGCGCATCGTCACGCTGCGCGGCCTGGGCTACGCACTGGAATCGCACTGAACATGGGCCTGGCCGCACGCCTGCGCCGTGCCAGCCTGTGGCGGATGCTGGCGTGCCTGCTGCTGCCGCTGCTGGCCGTGGTGACGGGCGTGGAGCTGTGGATGACCCGGCACGACGCGCTGGAGGCCGCCAACGCGGCCTACGACCGCTCGCTGCTGGGCGCGCTCAAGTCCATCGATGCCAACATCTCCACCGCCTCGGGCGGGCTCTCGGCCGAGCTGCCCTACAGCATGCTGGAATTCTTCGAGCTCACGGCCAGCGGACACGTGTATTTCCGCGTGGCATCGTCGGATGGACTGGTGGAGCTGGGCAACGCCGACCTGCCCCTGCCGCCGGGGCCGCTGGAGCCCGGTGTGCCGCGCTTCTACGATGCGACCTACTTTGGAGAATCCGTGCGCCTGGCTGCCTACCGCCGCGCGATGGAAGGGCCGCCATCCGCCCCCGGGACAAGCAGCGTGCTGGTGCAGGTGGCGGAAAGCACCCAGTCGCGGCAGGAGTTCACGCGCCGCTTCGTCCGCCGCGCCGCGCTGCGCGATGGCCTTGTGCTGGCGCTCATGGTGCTGGGCACGGCGGCCACGCTGGCCCTGGCGCTGCGCCCCCTGGCACGCCTGGCCCGCGAGGTGCAGGCCCGCAGCCCTGACGACATGACACCGGTCGCCGGCGCCGAACTGCCCGCGGACATCCGCCCGCTGGTCACCGCCGTCAACCAGCAGATGGCGCGCACGCAGGACCTGGTGGCGCAGCAGCGCCAGTTCCTCGACGATGCGTCGCACCAGCTGCGCACACACCTCACCACGCTGCAGATGCAGATCGACTACGCACGCCGCGAACCCGATGCGGCCCGGCTTCAGGACACGCTGGCAGCCCTGGGCGGCGAGATCGCGCGCGCCACGCGCAGCACCCAGCAGCTGCTGGCCCTGGGGCGCAGCGACACCGCCGCGGTGGAGTTCGCACCCTGCGACCTGGCCTTGCTGCTGCGCACCGTGGCACTGGAACTGCTGCCGCAGGCCCGCGCCAAGCAGATCGACTTCGGCATCCACACCGCCACGGCCGAACTGGCCGCCGTAGCGGACAGCGGGCTGCTGCGCGAGGCGCTCACCAACCTGGCGGCCAACGCCATCGCCTACACCCCGGAGCAAGGCACCATCACCGTGTCGGCCGCTGGCGACAGCCTGGGCTGGAGCCTGAGCGTGGAAGACAACGGCCCGGGCCTCCCGCCCGAAGAGCGCGACGCCCTGGGCCACCGCTACCGGCGCGGCTCGCAGGCCGTGGCGGGCGGCTCGGGCCTGGGCCTGGCCATCGCCCGGTCGATCGCGGAACGCCACCGGGGCCGGCTGCGGCTGGAGGCCCGCGCCGGCGGCCCCGGCCTGCTGGCCATACTCTGGTGGCCCCGGCCATGAAGAACCCGGCCCGCCACACCGCCATGCAACCCCTTGCCCCCCACCCCTCGCGCGAAGACGGCATGGCCGCGGCCCCGAGCCGCCGGCAGATGCTGGCAACGCTGGCGGCCTGGGGCGGCGCGGGCGGCGCCCTGCCCGCGCGCGCGGCGGCCGCGGATGCCTCCACCGAGCCCGCGGAATGCGTCGCGCCCTCACGCCCCGGCGGTGGGTTCGACCTGACCTGCGGCCTGGCCGGGCAGGCCCTGCAGGCCGTGCGGCCCGCGCGCACCCCGCTGCGCACCCGCTACCTGCCCGGGGGCATCGGGGCCGTGGCGTTTGACCAGGTGGCCACCGGGCGCCTGGGCGGCCCGGGCACCCTGGTCGCTTTCTCCAGCGGTTCGCTGCTCAACATCGCACAGGGCCGCTTCGGCCCGCATCCGGTGGGCACCGTGCGCTGGATCGCCACGCTGGGCACCGACTACGGCGTGGTGGCCGTGCACCGCGATGCGCCTTACCAGCGCCTGCAGGACGTGGCTGCCGCGCTGCGCAGGGACTCCAACCGCGTGGTGTTTGGCGCCGGCGGCACACTGGGCAGCCAGGACTGGATCAAGGCCGCGCTGCTGGTACGTGCGGCGGGGCAGGACCACAAGCGCATGCGCTTCGTGTCCTTCGAGGGCGGCGGCGAGGCGCTCAAGGCCCTGCGGGGCGGGCACATCGGCATTTTCACCGGCGATGCGGCCGAGGCCCTGCAGGCAGCCGCGCAGGGCGCGCCGCTGCGCGTGCTGGCGGTGCTCTCGCAGGCACGTCTGGGCGGCAGCCTGGCGGGCCTGCCCACGGCACGCGAGCAGGGTCTGGACCTGGTCTGGCCCACGGTGCGCGGCCTGTACATGGCCGCCAGCGCGCCCGATGCGGCGGTGCGCGCGTGGACCACCGCGCTGCGGGATGCCTTGGCCGCCCCCGGCTACGCCGCGCTGTGCACGCAGTACGGCCTGTACCCGTTCGCGCTGACGGGCGCGGCGCTCGAAGATTTCGTGCAGCGCAGCCTGGCGGACTACCGGCGCCTGGCGCAGGACCTGGGACTCCGGGTCTGGGCACGCTGAGCCGTCCCGACACGCTCCAGGCGCCCGTGAAGGACTGCGCCTGCACGGGGCCGCAGGTTTTTCCTACCTGCAACCGCCCCCTGTGGCGGCAGAGTGCAAGACCGCGCGCCCACAACCCGCCACGCACTGGAGGAAGCCCATGCCCGCCACACTGAAGCCCGCGGCCGAAATGGCCCGCAACGCGAAGACGCCCTTCCCCGGCGCCTCGGCCGCATACGAAGAGGCCCGCCGCGCGCTGCTGGCCGAGGAGATCGAGTTCCGCCGGCACATGAGCCGCCTGACCGAGCAGCGCCGCGCGCTGCCGCCCGGCCCGGTCATCGCGAAGAACTACCGCTTCCAGGACGAACAGGGGTCCGAGGTCGGGCTGATCGACCTGTTTGGCGACAAGCAAACCCTGGTGGCCTACTTCTGGATGTACGGGCCGCAGCGCGAGCGCCCGTGCCCCATGTGCACGAACTGGCTGGGCGCCGTCCATGGCAACGCGGCCGACATCAAGCAACGGGTCGCGCTCAAGGTCCTGGGCCGCTCGTCGGTGGAGCGGCAGCTCGCGTTTGCGCAGGAGCGGGGTTGGCGCGACCTGAACTTCGTGCAGACCGTGGGGGACGACTACGCCCGCGACCTGGGCATCCTGATGCCCGACGGCAGCGAGTACCCGGCGCTGACCATCTTTCGGCGCGACGGCGACAAGGTGCGCCTGTTCTGGGCCAGCGAGATGGCGCGCGAGATGGCCGACCCCGGGCAGGACCCGCGCGATGCGCCCGACATCGCCGCGCTGTGGTCCATCCTGGACCTCACGCCCGAGGGCCGCGGCACCGACTGGTATCCCCGGCTCCGCTACGACTAGGTGTGATGTCTCAATAGGTTGTTCATCCGTCTCGGATTTGGGAAGCTGTGGTTACCAGGCCAAGCAACTCAAGTCAGGAGAGACGGATGAACAGTCATAAGCATGCCCGCTTGACGGCTGCGGGTCGAGCCCTGCTGGTCAGCAGGGTATTGGACGAAGGCTGGTGCGTGACAGCGGCCGCCCAGGCCATGGGCGTGAGCTGCCGCACCGGGTTCAAGTGGCTGGCCCGCTTCAGGGCCGAAGGCACAGCAGGGCTGTGTGATCGAAGCTCGCGACCGCATCACAGCCCCACAGCTTGCCGCCCCGAACAGGTGAGCCAGTTCGAACTGCACCGCCGACAACGCCTGCCGTTGTGGCGCATCGCCCGCGAGTGCGGCCGCAGCCTGTCCACCGTGGCCCGGCACATGGCCCGCCTGGGCTTGAGCCGCTTGAGCGCCTTGCAACCGCCCGTGCCCGTGTGCCGCTATGAGCGGGCCAGCCCTGGCGAGTTGCTGCACATCGACACCAAGCGCCTGGGACGCATCCAGGGCGTGGGCCACCGAATCACAGGCCAGCGCCAGCACCGCAACCGAGGCATCGGCTGGGACGCCGTGCATCTGGCCATCGACGATCACTCCCGGGTCTCCTTCGCCCGGGTGTTGGGCGATGAGACGGCCCTGAGCTGCGTGCAGTTCCTGCGCCAGGCCGTGGACTACTACGCCAGCCTGGGCGTGCGCATCGAGCGCGTCATGACCGACAACGGCGCGGGCTACAAGAACACCTTCGGGGCAGCCTGCCAGGAACTGGGCATCCGGCACATCCGAACACGGCCCTACACGCCCAAGACCAACGGCAAGGCCGAGCGCTTCGTGCAGACCAGTTTGCGCGAATGGGCCTATGCCAGACCCTACGAGAGTTCAGCCCAGCGCCAAGCTGCATTGCAGCCATTCATTGACGGCTACAACTGGTGTCGACCACACTCCGCTCTCAACCATCAGCCGCCCATCAGCCGCATTCCGGCCATGAACAACCTCCTGAGAATCAACAACTAGGCAGCATCAGGGCATGGGGCGTTTGCATCCCGGCCCGGCCCAGCACCCGCCTCACACCGGCGCCAGCACCCGCCATGCCAGGAATTCACCGCCCGCCACCGGCTCCGGCACGATGCCATTGGCCACCAGGCCATCGTCGCTTTCCGCTTCGCACGCGTACACCGCGATCGCGCCGTGGCGCTGGCCGGTGGGCACCACGCACCAGCCTTGCGGCAACGCGCGCTGCGCCCGGCGGTAGCTTGCCTGCCAGTGCGTGCTGGCCTGCGCCTCCAGGATGGCGGGCCCCGGCACCGCCACGGGCTGCTGCATCACCGGGACTTCTGCATCGAGCAGCGTGCCAGGCGCAACGGCGGCCCGCCGCAAGCCATGGCCCTCCAGCCAGTCGGCCACGGCGGCAGGCACCGCATAGGCCCAGGGCCGCTTCACGGTGGCCACGGGGACGAAGTGCGCGAAATGCGGCACCTGCACGCTGATGGGGGCGCCTTGCAGCGCATAGGGTTCCCGCGTGAGAACCTCCACCGTGGTGCCTGGGATGGGCTGCAATGCATAGCGGATGGCGACCTCGGCGGGCGGCTCGGCACACCCGTCCAGCAGCTGCACGATCTCCGTGCCATGGCCGGCGACGTAGTGCAGTGCCTCGCGCAGCACGGCATACGTCACCGCCACGCGCTCCTTGAAGCTGATATACGAATAGGCCTCCAGCAGCACGTCGAGCCGATTGGTCAGCCCCCGGTAGTTGCAGCCAAAGCGCGGGTGGTGGGTGTAGGTGATCCAGCCCTGGCCCTGCCCGCCCTCGTCGCGCACGAAGTTGCCATACCAGAAGGTGTCCAGGCCCTCGGTGCGCTTCACCGCGGCCTGCACGGCGGGCATCATGCGTTCGCGCATATAGGCCACGGGCTCGCTGCGGCCCGTGTGCTCGGTGTGGGGAATGTCGTAGGTCAGCGCGAAGCGGTGGATGGAGCCGTTGGTGGCGTGGCAGTCCAGCGTGAGGTGGGGGTTCCAGGGCTGGCACACGCGCGTCTGCAGCAGGCGCATCTCGGAAGCCTGATGGCGCATGTAGTCGCGGTTGAGATTCACCCCCGCCGCATTGTTGCGCGTGCCCACGAGCGCCGGGCCGTCCTGCCCGCGCAGGTGGGCAACGTCCAGCGGGCGGTTGTCTGTGCCCAGCCGGTCATTGCCGTCGGGGTTGAACAGCGGCACCACCACCACGGTGCAGTGCGAGAGCACGTCGCCGTGCTCGCCGCGCAGCAGGTCGCGCACCAGCATCAGCGCGGCCTCCTTGCCCTCCACTTCGCCAGCGTGAATGCCGCACAGTATCAGCACCACGGGCAGGCCTCTGGCCTGCGCGGCCTGCGGCGTGAAATGGCCTTGCGCGGACAGCACCAGCAGCGGCAACAGGCGGCCCTCGGGCGATGCGCCGAAGTCCGCGACATGCAATCGGGCATCCCCCAGCGCCGCCAGGCCGCGCACGTACAGCATCACGTCGGCGTGGGTCGATGTCTCGGTGTAGCCGCTGGTTTCAGCGCGGGTGAGCAGGGAGGGAGCGGAAGGCAAGGACATGGGCGAGGCGGTCGGTAGATCGGTCCATCACCTTACCTCACTGCGGCCGTGTCCCGGCGCCGATGCGCTGCGGCCTCACCGCTCCAGCCACCACTGGATCACGACCTTCGCCAGGAACCCAAGGAAGCCCACGCCCAGGCCCAGGAACAGCACGAAGGTGCCAAACCGGCCGGCCTTGGACTCCCACGCGAGCTGGCCGATGATGAACAGCATGTACAGGATGAACGCACCCACGCCGTAGGTGAGGAAGAAGCCCGAGATCTGCGCCTCGGTGAAACCGAAGATCACGGCGCCACCCCGCGGTTCTGCGTGGGCGCTGCCGCCCCCCGCCCGGGCAGGCTGGAGGCATCGACCAGATCCCGGTAGGCATGCCAGCTCGCGTGGCCCAGCATGGGCATGACGGCGATCAGCCCCAGCAGCAGCGAGCCCAGGCCCAGCAGCGTGAAGCCCAGGATCAGCGCCGCCCAGAACGCCATCGGCAACGGGTTGCCGATCACCGCCTGCCAGCTGGTGAGCACGGCCTGCAGCAAGGTGGCGCGCCGGTCCAGCAGCAGGGGCATGGCCACCACGCTGGAGGCGAAGATCGGCGCCGCCATGAGGCTGCCCAGCGCCAGCCAGATCTCGAACAGCCAGCCCTCGCGGGCCAGTACCACATGGCGCAGGAAATCCAGGGGCGTCTGGATGGGCACGGGCGCCAGCAGCGTGATGAGCGCCGCCGACGTCATGACCCAGCCCGTGGCCGCCAGCGCCAGCAGGGCGCCGAACTGCACCATGCACCAGTAGTCGTTGCCCCATTTGTTGACGTGGCTGTCCTGCCAGTTCAGCCAGGTCTTGAGTACCACGCCCAGGTTCGCGGGCTCGCCACGCTCCAGCGCGCGGCTCAGCGCATACAGGCTGGTGGCCAGCACCGGGGCTATCACCAGAAAGCCCGACAGTGCCCCGGCCAGCAGCCAGAACCTGTGGTGGGCCACCGCGAAGATCGCCGCGCCAAAAAGCGCCAGGGCCAGGCCGTGGGCAAAGCTGATCCAGCCCGCGCGGGCCATGTCGCGCCAGGCCAGGACGAGCCAGGTCATGGGCTGCATGAGGCCGATGGTGCGGATGGCGGGCAAGGCGGGAGGGTTTCTCGGCATGGCCTGCAGTGTGGCCGGATCGGTGACCGGGATCAAGCCGGCACACACCGCGGCGCGCTGGGCCCTTGACCTGGGACAAGAAATTGCCCCCGGATAGCGCGGAGCGCGCGGGCTACGCCGTCAGCAGCCGGCACAGCTCCGTGAGATTGCTCACGGTGGCATGCGGCGGGGTGTCGTAGGGCCAGGCGGCCTCGGCGGGACTCAGCCACACCGCCTGCATGCCGGCCTCCATGGCGCCCCGGGCGTCCAGCGTGGCATCGTCGCCCACATGCAGCACCGCGTGCGGCGGAACCTGCAGCGCCTGGGCGGCTGCCTGGAAGATGCGGGCATCGGGCTTGGCCACGCCCAGCACCGATGCGCTCAGGCTGTCCTTGAAATAGTGGCCGATGCCCACCTTGTGGATGTCGGCGTTGCCGTTGGACACCGCCACCACCGGGTAGCGCGACGACAGGAAGGCCAGCGCATCGTGCGCATCGTCGAACAGCGTCACGCGCTGGCGTTCGGCAAAAAACAGGTCGAACGCGGGCTCGGCCAGCGCGCCGTCATCGCCCGCCTGGGTCAGCGCCAGGCGGATGGATTCGCGGCGCAGCGCGCTCAGGTCGTGCTGCAGGTCCGGCCGCAGGTTCACCATCTGGTTGCGGATGGCGCGCAGCGCCTCGGTGCTCTGGAACAGGCGCGCGGTGGCGGGCGCATGCTCGGCCATCCACTGCAGCAGCACGGCTTCGGCGCGCTCGATGGTGGGCCAGATGGGCCACAGCGTGTCGTCCAGGTCGATGGTGACGGCGCGGATGCGGGGGATGTCCAGGGAGGGGGTCGGCAAGGGGGCGCACCTGCAAAAAACAGCGTGGAGGCGGAAGGCCCGGTGGGATGCCGGGCGGCGGCCGCACAGCATACCGCAGCGCCTGTGCGCACGCCCTTCGGGGTCAGGTGCCCAGCGACGACCCGCGCACGATGAGCGTGCCGGGCAACAGGTTTTCGCGCACCGGGCCCTGCAGGCCGCCGATGCGCTCCAGCAGGCACCGGGCCGCGCGCTGGCCGATGGCATCGGTGGGCTGCGCCACGGTGCTCAGGCCCGGCCGGATCAACGGTGCCCATTCCGGGTCGTCGAAGCCCACGAAGCCCAGCTCCAGCCCGAAGGTCCAGCCCAGGCGCGACACCGAGGCCGCCACGCGCAGCGTGACCACGGAATTGCCTGCGACCACCGCGCAGCGCGCGCCCCGCCCCGCACGCTGGCGAAAGGCCGCCAGCGCCTGGGCCAGCGCGTCCTCGCCCTCCTGCTGCGCATCGATCTCCAGCACATCGTCGCGCACATTCCTGCCCTGGGCCGCCACGCAGGCGCGAAAGGCCGCCGTGCGCTCCAGGCGCGAACTCACACCCTGCAGCGGCTGCGTGACATAGAGCAGGTCCTGCCAGCCTTGCTGCACCAGGTGCGCGCAGGTGTCGCGCATGGCGGCTTCGTTGTCGAGCGCCACGAAATCCGCCGCCAGGCCCGCATGGCGGCGATCCACCAGCACCGCGGGCTTGCCGTGCAGGGTGGTCACGTCGGCCAGCCCCTCGCCCTGCCCCAGCGTGTTGAGGATGAAGCCGTCCACCTGGTAGCTCGCCAGCGCATCGATGGCGGCGCGCTCGCGCTCGCGGTCGTTGCCCAGGTTGAACAGCATCACCAGGTAGCCCGCCTCCTGGCACGCCTTTTCGGCGCCGCGCAGCACGGCCACCGAATACGGATTGGTGATGTCGGCCACCACCAGCCCGATGAGGCGCGAGCGGCCGTGGCTGAGCGCCTGGGCCATGGGGCTGGGCACATAGGCCAGCTTAGCGATGGCGGCCTCGACGCGCGCGGCGATGTCGGGGCTGAGCAGGCGCTCGCGGTGGTTGAAGTAGCGCGACACCGTGGCCTTGGACACGCCGGCCTCGGCCGCCACATCGGCGATGGTGGGGCGGGCGCGGGGCGTGGTCGATGGTGCGGGTGTCGGTGAGGTCATGCTTGCGCGGCGTTATACACGGCGGCGGGCCGCTCACCGGCCAGCGCCTGTAGCAAGCTGGTGGTGGCAAGCAGCGCCATGGCGTGGCGCGTGCCGTGCGTGGCCGAGCCGATGTGCGGCAGCGGCGTCACGCGCGGGTGGGTGCGCAGGGGCGAGTCGAGCGGCAGCGGCTCGGTGGCAAACACATCCAGTCCCGCCGCGCGCAGCGTGCCGTGGTCGAGCGCGTGCAGCAGGTCCTGCTCCACCACCGTGGCGCCGCGCCCGCCGTTGATGAAGATGGCGCCGGGCTTCATGGCTGCAAAGACGTCGGCATTGACCAGGCCCCGCGTGCTGTCCGACAGCGGCAGCATGGCCACCACAAAGTCGGACCGCGCCAGCAGCTCGGCCAGCGGCACGTGCGCAGCCTTGCCCACCAGTTCAGGCGCCGTGGCGGCCAGGTCCACCGGTCGGCGCGCGTGGTAGACCACCGGCATGCCAAAGCCCAGCGCTGCACGGCGCGCGATGGCCTGGCCGATGCGGCCAAAGCCCAGCAGCCCCAGCGTCTTGCCATGCACATCGCTGCCGAACAGGTCTTCGCCGATGTTCTTCGTCCAGCGGCCCTCGCGCACCAGCTGCGCCAGTTCCACCACGCGGCGGCTGGTGGCCATGAGCAGCGCGAACACGGTGTCGGCCACGGTTTCGTCCAGCACGCCGGGCGTGTGGCACAGCACGATACCGCGTGCCTGCAGTGCGTCGAGCGCGTAGTTGTCCACGCCCACGGACACGCTGGAGACCACCTCCAGCCGGGGCGCCCGCGCCAGCAGCGCGGCATCGACGGGGTAGCTCGACCCGATCAACCCCTGCGCCTGGCCCAGCGCCGAGTCGAACAGGGCACGCTCTTCGGGCTTGCGCGGGTTGGCCTCCGTCACGTCGTGCAGGGCCTGCAGGCGTGCCAGCTGGTCGGGCGGCAGTTCACGAAAGACCAGCACCTTCTTGCGCTCGGGCTTGCCCTGCACCGCCGATGCGGACACGCTCACAGGCCTGCCTCCTGCAACTGAGCCCGCGTGGGCAGCCCTTCGGTGTCGCCCAGCACCTGCACCGCACGCGCGCCGATCCAGGCGCCGCGGCGCACGGCAGCGGGCACGGGTAAACCTCCGAGCAGTGCGCTGATGACGCCCACCGCAAAACCATCGCCCGCACCCACCGTGTCCACCACCTGGGCCACGGGCACGCCGGGCACGCGGCCGGTGCCGGCCACGTCGCTGTCGTAGTAGGCGCCCTCGGGCCCGAGCTTCACGACCACCAGCCTGGCGCCCCGCTCGCGGTAGAAGCGCGCCACGCCTTCAGGCGTGGTTTCGCCGGTCAGGAACACGCCCTCTTCCAGGCCCGGCAGCACCCAGTCGGCATAGCCGGCCAGGGTGTTGATCCAGTGGCGCATGGCCTCGGGCGAGGCCCAGAGCGTGGGGCGCAGGTTGGGGTCGAACGAGACGGTGCGGCCCGCGGCGCGCGCAACCTCGAGCGTGCGGATGGCTGCCTGCAGGCTGGTGTCCGAGATGGCCGCGAACACGCCCGTGGCGTGCAGGTGGCGCGCGGACCGCAGCCAGGGCTCGTCCACATCGGCCGGGCCCATCTGGCTGGCGGCCGAGCCCTTGCGGTGGTATTCGACCTGCGGGTCGCGCCCGTCGGTCACGCGCTCCTTGAACTGAAAGCCCGTGCGCTGCGTGGCATCGCAGACCACGTGCGAGCAGTCGATACCCTCGCCGCGCATGGCGGCCAGCAGCGCGCGGCCCATGGAGTCGGTACCCAGGCGGCTGGCCCAGCCCACCTTCAGCCCCAGGCGCGCCAGGCCAATGGCCACATTGGTCTCGGCCCCCGCGGTGCGCTTGTGAAAGCCCGTGGCGTTCTCCAGCGGTCCGGGCTCGTTGGCCACCAGCAGCAGCATGGCTTCGCCGAACAGGGCCACATCGAATGCGGTGTCGCCGGATTTGGAAACAGCGTCGCTCATGCAGCACCCCGCACCGCACGGATGAAGTCCACCTGCCCGCGCGTGACGGCCACCAGGTCGTCGCCCACCAGCGGGTACTCGATGGCATGCGGCACATCGGCGGGCAGCGCGCGCAGCACGGCGCGCCAGGGCGCCACCGACTCCGCCAGCGGCACCGCGATCCACTTGGCCGGCAGGCGCTGCACGCCCTTGCAGTGCACGTAGCGCACATGGGGCGCGAGGGCCTGAGCGGCCTGCAGCGGGCACTCGCCCTGCCAGTGCCAGTTGCCCATGTCGAAGGTCATGCCCAGGTCGAGCCCGGCCTGCGCCTGCGCGGCAAAGAACGCCTGCAGGGCGGCCAGCGTGCCGGCCGTGGCGGTCTGGTCGTTTTCGATCACCAGTTCCACCTGCGGGGTGGCGGCCAGCAGCGCCTTGAGGCGCTGCAGCGACGCCTCGGACCGCGCGCCAAAGCCGCCGATGGACATCTTCAGGCGCGGCGCGTGCAGCACCTGCGATGCATGAATGCCGCGCTGCAGGGCGGCTTCGTCCAACTGGCCCTGCACGGTCCACAGGCCCTCGGGACTGGAATACACCGCGGCCAGGCCCGCCAGCGCGGGCAGCTCGGTGGCCGCGTCGCGCAGCAGCTCGCCGCGCACTTCCACGCCGTCGGCGCCCGCCTGGCGGGCCAGGTCGGTGCACCACAGCTGGCCGTGGCGTCCCGTTTCGGCCGCGCCGAAGGAGGACAGGGAGATCAATACCTTCATGGATGTTCTTTCAAGCCCGTCAGCCGGGCTTTCGTCAACGTGCGGCCACCACGGCCTCAGTGCGCGTGGTGGGAGCTCAGGATCTGGCCGAGGAACTGGCGCGTCTTCTCATGCTCCGGCTGGCCGAAGAACTGCGCGGGCGGCGCCTGCTCCAGGATCTTGCCGTCGGCCATGAAGATCACGCGGTCGGCCACGCTGCGCGCAAAGCCCATCTCGTGCGTCACGCACAGCATGGTCATGCCGTCCTCGGCCAGGCCGATCATGGTGTCCAGCACTTCCTTGACCATCTCCGGGTCCAGCGCCGACGTGGGTTCGTCGAACAGCATCACCTTGGGGGCCATGCACAGCGCGCGCGCAATGGCCACGCGCTGCTGCTGCCCGCCCGACAGCTGGCTGGGGTGCTTGTGCGCCTGCTCGGGAATGCGCACGCGCGTGAGGTACTTCATGGCGACCTCTTCCGCTTCCGCCTTGCCCATGCCGCGCGATCGCATGGGTGCCAGCGTGCAGTTCTCAAGGATGGTGAGGTGCGGGAACAGGTTGAACTGCTGGAACACCATGCCCACCTCGGCACGCACGGCGTCCACGTTCTTGCCGCCAGCGGTCAGCTCGATGCCGTCGACCACGATGCGGCCCTTTTGCACCGTCTCCAGCCGGTTGATGCAGCGGATCAGCGTGGACTTGCCCGAGCCCGACGGCCCGCAGATCACGATGCGCTCGCCGGCCCGCACCGACAGGTCGATGTCGGTCAGCACCTGAAAGCTGTCGTACCACTTGTTGACCCCCTCCATCGTGATGATGGGGGGTGCACCGGCGGTGGTCTTCGTCGTCGTGACTGCGTCCGTCATTGTCAAAGGCTCCTGGGGTGGCTGGGGTTCACGCTCAAGCGATATGGGTTATTGCAGCTTGGGCAGATCCGCGCCCAGCCACTTCTGGTACAGCTTGTTCAACTCGCCGTTGGCCGTGTTGCGCACCACGAAGTCGTTCACCGCCTTGGTCAACTCGTCCTGGCCGGGGCGCAGGGCAATGCCCATGGCCTGCTGCAGCAGGTTGAACTTGTTCTCGAAGGTGTTGGCGGGCACGCGCTTGGCGATCTGCGCGGCCACGGTGACCGAGCAGCCGATGGCATCGACCTGGCCGGAGATCAGTGCCTGCATGGCCGATGCGTCGTCGTCGAAGCGGCGGATTTCGGTGCCCTCGGGCGCGGCCTTGGTCACGGCCACGTCCTGCGTGCTGGCACGGGCCACGCCCACGCGCACGCCCTTCAGGTCCGCCGCGCTCTTGATGGCACTGCCGGTCTTGCCGTACAGCACGATGGTGGCGGCCGCATAGGGTTGCGAGAACTGCACCTGCTTGGCGCGCTCGGGCGTGATGGCGAGCGACGCCACCAGCACGTCGACCTTGTTGGTCAGCAGGAAGGGAATGCGGTTGGGGCCGGTGACGGGCACGATGTTGGCTTTGACGCCCAGCTCCTTGGCCAGCAGCTTGGCCACGTCGGCGTCGTAGCCGTCGGGCTGGTTCTGCGCGTTGGTCGTGCCGTAAGGCGGGAAGTCCACCAGCATGCCGATGGTGAGCTCGCCCTTCTTCTTGATGTCGGCCACGGACTGTGCCGAGGCCAGCGGCGCAAAAGCCGTGAGCGCGGCGCCCAGGCCCAGTGCGGCCAAGGCGGTGGTGACGGTGCGGCGGTGCAGGGAAAAGGTCATGGCATGTCTCCAGGTAGTGGTTATGAACAAGAGATAAAAAATGAATGAACGAAGACGCTGTTGGTGTTGGCGGCGATGCCGTCAGCGCGCCAGCGCCCGGGCCCGCTTGCGCTCCATGCGCGCGGCCAGCAGCGACAGCGGCCAGCAGATCACGAAGTACAGCGCCGCCACGGTGGTGAACACATGCAGCGGCTGGAAGGTGGCGTTGTTGATGATCTGCCCGGCCCGCGTGATCTCGGTGAAACCGATGATGGCGGCCAGCGATGTGCCCTTGATGATTTGCACCGTGTAGCCCACGGTGGGCGGCAGCGCGATCTTGAAGGCCTGCGGCAGCACCACGAAGCGCATGCGGTTGATGTAGCTCAGGTTCAGGGCCTGCGCGGCCTCCCATTGGCCGCGCGGCACCGCCTCGATGCAGCCGCGCCATATCTCGGCCAGAAACGCCGCGCTGTTGAGCACCAGCGCCACGCCCGCCGCCACCCAGGGGTTGATGTCCAGCCCCAGCACCGGCGCGCCGAAGAAGATCAAAAACAGCTGCAGCAGCAGCGGCGTGCCCTGAAACACCTGGATGAACACGCGCGACGCATTGCGCGCCACGGCGCTCTCGGACGTGCGCGACAGCGCCACCACAAGGCCCAGCAGCGCCCCGCCGACGAAGGCAATGGCCGACAGCGCCAGTGTCCACTGCGCGGCCTGCAGGATGAAAAGGAATTCGGAGAGTCCGAAGGTACGCATGGTCCGGGTCTCCTTATCGGCGGTCGGGGTAGTTGAGCGCGCGCTGGTAGATCAGCTTGAACAGCGCCGAGAACGACAGCGCCAGCACCAGGTAGATCAGCGCCACCACGATGTAGATCTCGAAACTGCGGAAGGTCTGCGACTGCAGGTTCGCCGCCACCGAGGTCAGGTCGTCCGCCGAGATCACCGACACCACGGCCGAGCTGAGCATCAGCAGGATGAACTGGCTGGTGAGCGCGGGGTAGATGGCCTTGAGCGCGGGTTTGAGGATGACGAAGCGAAAGATCTCCCAGGGCTTCAGGTTGAGCGCCTTGCCCGCCTCGATCTGCCCCTTGGGGATGGACTCGATGCCCGCCCGCACGATCTCTGCCGCGTAGGCCCCCAGGTTGACCACCATCGCCGTCAGCGCCGCGGTGTAGGGCGACCAGCGCAGGCCGATGGACGGCAGCGCGAAGAAGAAGAAAAACAGCTGCACGATGAACGGCGTGTTGCGGATGACCTCGATGTACGCGTTGATCAAGAACCGCAGCCACGCCGGCCCGCCCGTCTTGCCCCAGGCGCAGAACACGGCCACCACCAGCCCCAGCACCGTGGCCGTGAGCGACAGCTGCACGGTGATCCACGTGCCTTTGAGCAGCAGCGGCCATGCGGCGAAAACGGCGTCGAACTGGAACTGGTAATTCACGGCGTGGGTGGTTCGGAGTGGATGCGCAGAGTTTATGAAACCGGTTTCACAACCACATCGGGGATTACCCGAGCGCCCCCAAAAACAGGCGCCGGGCCCACATCCAACCCCCAGCCCCCACCAGGCACCACGCGTGGGCGAAAATGCCGCATGCCCTCCTTCCGCCCCGAACCCCCTTACACCCACGGCCAGGCCGAGCGAACCGCAGTGCTGCTGTGCAACCTGGGCACACCCGACGCCGCCACCGCGCCCGCCGTGCGGCGCTACCTGGCGCAGTTTCTGGGCGACCACCGCGTGGTGGAGATCCCGAAGCTGGCGTGGTGGCCCATCCTGCACGGCATCATCCTGCGCACCCGCCCCGCCAAGTCGGCCGCCAAGTACGCCAGCATCTGGACGGCCGAGGGCTCGCCCCTAGCGGTGTGGACGGCCAGGCAGGCCACGCTGCTGCGTGGCTGGCTGGGCGAGGCCGGGCACGCGGTGCTGGTGCGCCACGCCATGCGCTACGGGAACCCCTCCATCGACAGCCAGCTCGACGCCTTGAAGGCCGAAGGCGCCACGCGCATCCTGATCCTGCCGCTGTACCCGCAGTACTCCGGCACCACCACGGCCAGCCTGTTCGACGCGGTGTACGCCTGGGCCGCACGCACCCGCCACGTGCCCGAACTGCGCTTCGTGAACCGCTACCACGACGCCCCCGGCTACATCGACGCGCTGGCCCGCACCATCGAAACCCACTGGAAGCACCACGGACAGCCCGACCAGCTGGTGATGAGCTTTCATGGCGTGCCCGAGCGCACCCTGCACCTGGGCGACCCCTACCACTGCGAGGCCCGCAAGACCGGCCGCCTGCTGGCCGAGCGCCTGGGCCTGCGCGCGGAGCGCTACCGCATCACCTTCCAGTCGCGCTTTGGCAAGGCCAAGTGGCTGGAGCCCTACACCCAGCCCACCATCGAGGCACTGGGCAAGGCCGGCACGCGGCGCGTGGACGTGGTGTGCCCCGGCTTCACCAGCGACTGCCTGGAGACGCTGGAAGAAATCAACATGGAAGTGCGCGAGGCCTTCTTGCACGCGGGCGGCAAGGAGTTCCACTACATCCCGTGCCTGAACGACAACAACCACTGGATCACGGCCCTCAGCCGGGTGGCGCAGCAGCACCTGGCGGGCTGGCCCACCGAGGCGCCCACCGCCGCGGCGCTGGCCGATGCGCGCAGCCATGCGCAGGCAGGGGGCGCACCTGCCGGGCCCTGCCCTGTGTCCCATTGAACGGTCACTATAATTTTTATAGCTACTAGCACTTATCCATCAAGCTCTAGCGGCCATTTTCATTAAAATTCTGGAGACGGCAGCCCCTGACAACCGCGCAGCTTGCGCACCCCAACACGCTGGCCTGCCCTCTCCCACCCACCCTGTACCGATGCCCGCCTTCGCCCTCGCCCCCCACCAGCTGCGGCTGACGATCGACCCCGCCACGCTGGGCTTTGCCAGCACGGCCGAACTGCAGGACCTGCCCCTGCCCTGGATCGGCCAGGAGCGCGCGCAGGCCGCCGCGCAGTTCGGCCTGGGGCTGCATCAGCCCGACTACCACCTGTTCGTGCTGGGCGAAGTGGGCAGCGGGCGCGCGTCGCTGCTGCGCCAGGCCATGCAGGCTGCGGCGGCAGAACGCGCCGTGCCGCCCGACCTGTGCTACCTGCACAACTTCGACACGCCCGACCGGCCCCGCGCCCTGCGCCTGCCTGCGGGCCAGGGCCGCCAGCTGCGCCAAGGCATGGCCGACATGGCCAAGAACCTGCAGGCCGATATCCCGAAACACCTCGCAACCGCCGCCTTCAAGGCCGACGCCGAACGCATCGAGAAAACCTGGCAAGCGCAAGAGAGCGAGGCCTTTGCCGTGCTGGACGCGTTCGCCGAGGTGCGCCAGTTCCGCATTTCGCGCGAAGGCGGGCAAATGGTGTTCACCCTCACCGGCCCCAAAGGCCAGCCGCTGACAGAAGCCGAAGCCCGCGCCCTGCCCCGCGAGCGCCGCGCAGAGATTGACGCCGCCGAGCACGCCTTGCGCACCGAGATCGCCCGCTTTCTCGAAGCCACCCGCCCGCTGGAGCGCGCCCGCGACGACGCTCTGATTGCCCTGCGCCGCCACTCCATCAAGCCCCTGGTGGAACACGCGCTGCACGACATCCGCCAGGGCCTGCGCAAGCAGATCAAAGACACCGTCAAGCTCACGCACTGGCTCGACCAGGTAGAGCATGCGGTGCTGGACGACATCGACCTGTTCGAGCCCGGCAGCGGCGGCGAGGAGGGCGGCGAGCAGAACAACATCGACGCCGAAGACGACCGCAAAGATGCGCTCGACGACCTGCTGGGCCGCTGCCAGGTGAACCTGGTGGTAGACAACCACGGCCGCACCGCCGCGCCCGTGGTGGTGGAAGACAACCCCACCGTGCGCACGCTGTTTGGCAGCATTGAGCACGGATCGGACGCCGACACCGTGCAGGCCGACCACACCAGCATCCACGCGGGCAGCCTGCTCAAGGCGCACGGCGGCTTCATCCTGCTGCACCTGCACGACCTGGCCGCCGAAGAAGGCCTGTGGCAGCGCCTGCGCCGCTTTTTGCGCTGCGGCCGCCTGCAGATCGAAGAAGGAGGCGGCGGCAGCCCGGGCCACGGCCCCGGCGGCGCCGTGGCGCTGCAGCCCGAGCCAGTAGACGTGGATGTGAAGATCGTGCTGATCGGATCGGTGGACGAGTACTACGCGCTGCAAGACGCCGACCCCGACGCCGCGCGCCGCTTTCGCGTGAAGGTGGACTTTTCAGACCACTTTGCCGCCACCCCCGCCACCCACTACGCTACCGCCATTCTGGTGGCCCAAGTCTGCAAAAAGCGCGGCCTGCCCCACTTCGGCTCCGACGCCGTGGCCCTGCTGCTGGAGCAAACCCACCGCGAGGCCGACGACCAGCGCCGCCAGAGCGCACGCTTTGCGCACACCGAAGCGCTGGCCATCGAAAGCGCTGCCCTGTGCAAGGCGCGCGGCGGCACCCTGGTGCAAGCCGCCGACGTGTTGGCCGCCCTGGCCGCCCGCACCCAGCGCCACAACCAGCCCGAAGAAGAGCTGCACGACTCCATCACCGAGGGCGAGCGCCTGATCTCGCTGGCGGGCTCCATCACCGGCCAGATCAACGCCATGACGCAGATCGACCTGGGCGACTACCGCTTCGGCTTTCCCGTGCGCATCACCGCGCGCACGTTTGCCGGGCAAGAGGGCTTGCTCAACATCGAGCGCGAGGTCGATATGTCCGGCCCCATCCACGACAAAGGCGTGCTCATCCTGCACAGCTACCTCACCGCGCTGTTCAGCCACGTGGCGCCGCTGGCGCTGAATGCGTCCATCGTGTTCGAGCAGGAATACAGCGGCGTGGAAGGAGACTCGGCCTCGTGCGCCGAGCTGTATGCGCTGCTGTCCAGCCTGTCAGGCCTGCCCCTGCGCCAGGGCATCGCCGTGACCGGCGCGCTCAACCAGCACGGCGAGGTGCTGCCCGTGGGCGGCATCAACGAGAAGATAGAAGGCTGGTTCCGCGCGTGCGCCATGGCGGGCCTGGACGGCACACAGGGCGTGCTCATCCCCGCCCGCAACCGCCGCCACCTGATGCTGGAGCGCCCCATCCTGACCGCCGTGGAGCAAGGCCTGTTCCACGTCTACACCATGGGGCATGTGAGCGAGGGAATTGCGCTGCTGACGGGCGAGGCGTCGGGGATGAGCCCGGCGGAGTTGTTGCAGGCACAGGCCGATGAGCTGGCCGGGGGGGCGGCTACGGTGGAAGACACGGTGATGCAGCGGGCGGAGTTGACGCTGCGGGCGTATCGGAGGGCTTGTCAGATCGCGGGGGCTGCGCGGAGAGGGCGAGGGATTCGGGGGCGGTAGAGAGGTCCGCGAGACACTGAATCGAACGTTGGGGTACTGGCAGCCGAACAGCGTTAGTAGTCAGCAACCGTCGAACGCGCACTGTAGGCCGAGCGCACTAAGTGGCGCTGCCTAAAGCGGGCGCTCAACGCTCGACATAAAGGGTGGCAAGACAGCGCAACCGACATCTCCTCAACGGAATTATCAGGCGACGAACCCATCGGGTGGAGCAAATCGGGCGTCGGATTCAGACAACACCTTAGACAAATTGAGCGCCTGGGCGGAATCATCGAAAGGAATCGTGGAGATCACCACCGAGGTGGAGCTACCGAGCAACAGGTTGCCCAATGCCTCGCAGCCATACCCCAGCGGAGTCGCACAGTGGATATGTGCAATGAGCCCGTCGAAGCAAAAGCGAAACGTCGGCAACGCGACCGGGGAGCCATTCGGCATATACGGATTCGGCAAGTACTTGACGTCGCGAATCGGAGCGTGGTTGTGGACGACCCCCTTTGTTGAAAATTGCGTCAGTTGAACCGGGAAAAAGCTCAACGGAGATTCAAGCGAACCCAATATTTCGTCGCGCAGTACCGCAAGATCTTCAGGCGAAACCGTAATTTCGCTGAACTCGTCTCCATCGCTTGCAGCCGCGCGCCAGAGAAGGCTGTGAAAGAAGAGGCGAAGCCGCTTCGTATCCATGTTCTCAACCGATCTGATACCAAGAGACTTGAAGAAGATGGTGTTCAGTTCTCCTAGTTGCTGATCGCCCCTCCATCCGCTCCAAACCAAACGATGCTTCCGAAGCTCGGAAATCACCCAACTGTCCAAGTCAGAAAGATATCTCTCGCCGTCCGCCGTCACAAGCGCCGAGTCGTACCAACTCGTCCAGCGTCGCGTAGGAGGCCGACCTTCCTCATACTGAAACAAGGGACGTCCTCGTACAGAGGGTCGCGTTAGCGCTTCAGGGATGATGTGAGACGCAACGAAAGGGCCTGTCTTGCCGGTTAGCTTGCAAGTTCCCTCGGTTGGAGCCTGGTCGTTGTGCATTGTTGTGCGCGGCTTGGCGCCTAACGTAGACATCATCGGGCCACAGCGTCAAGCCAACTCATGTCACGGCCGTCCCTTACATCCACGACGCCACCCAGACGCCGAGCCTCTTCAACACGTTGCCGAATCTTGCGTTCCGGCTTGTCATTGCCCCATTCAGGATTAGTGCGGTGGAACGCCCACGTGTACAAGGGTACGAAGCACGGGAAGCACTCCCTCTCTTCTTCCCAGAGCTGCTTGATCTGTGATGTGTGCAATTCCAGGCGATCAAGAGGCACGTCGTACCCCTCAATTTCGAACGCAGCCACGATCTGCCAACGTCTCAGAGAGCCGAAGCGATTTGCGTCTTCACGCTTACGGACCCACGCGACATCGATTTTCTTCTCGAACAGCCGGTTGCGGGGCGCAACGCAGAACTCCGCCACGACGTCGAGGTTACGGCGTACGCCTTCTCGGATCAGGGTCGAATAAAGGTCTTCAATCGCTACCATGCCGCAGCTTCCCTCGATGATGTCTGACGTGATGCATCCCGCAGAACTTGCGGGGTAAATGCTGAGCCTTGCGGAATATTCTAGACACTCCATGGACTTACGGTCAGCGTGCTCCGAATTACAAGCCAGCGGCTACGAATCAACGCTAGCTTTGAGACAGTTTTTCCCAATGGTGTTTTTGAGGACAAACCCGACATTAGGCATTCTTCCGAAAACCGCCAGATTCACGGCGGGAACGTCCAGACGATGGACCAAGCCCTTTATGCGGATCCGATATGATTTTCGATTTTACCCTAGTGGAGCCAAGGAATTTTTGAATCTACTATTCAAGCGGCTCCGCGCTTGCAGGCACAGACCGCAAGCCACCAATACCAAATTTAGCTTTTACATTCCGCACGGCCCAGTTCACCCCAAAGTTTTTCCAATTTATATTACGCAAAATTCACCATAGCTTCCGATCCAAAAACACTTGAAGTCAACTATCGCAAAGCACTCGACAAGTTCGAACGACTAATATTAATTGCAATCAGTTTTTCTGACTCATCCGGCGGAATTCATACAACCACCCTAGGCATTGAAAGCACGAAGGTCTACACTCGAATAACGTTAAGCGCGATGTCAATCAATGCATTGCTGCCAGGAAACAAAATCAATAACACTGGCCTCTGGGACTTTCCATCAGTTGCCACATTGACCCGTGCCTTGATAGAGACGTGTCACCGTCACCTCTATTTGAGCCAGCCTGGGTTGAGCGAGGATGAATCAGCATTTCGGATGGGACTATATTTCTATCACATGAACTCCGAAAAGTACCGACTATACAAAGAATTCGGCGCAAACCAAGAAATCCTGAACAGCTTCGAAGAAAACCTACCTCGCGCAAAATCCAAATTAATAGGATCTACGATATATTCTCAGCTTGCAAAAACAAAAGCAGATAAAATCAAAAAAGGACATTCCGACATGTATTTCACAGATGACGAAGTGGCAGAGCAGTTTTCTTTGATTGGAGGTCATTTCAAGCCCATCTACCGACTGCTTTCAAAGCATTCCCACGGCTCTCCGTTTGCAACGTATTCGCAGTCGAACGAGCGTGGTCGGGGTGTGGAAAATGAAGCAGAGAAGAGCTACCTCGTACTTGTGCTTGAATTGCTAAACCAATACCTAAGCCGCACCATACTCGCACAAGTTGCGCTGCTATCAATCGGAAACACCAACCCGAAAGGTTTTGAGTATGCCCAGGAGATTTTCAGCGCTGAGCGCGCCTAGTACGGTGGTCAGCATGACCACCGACGGGGGCACACATTCCGAAAAGCTTGCGCCGCGCGATTGCTGCCAAGCCCACGTTGAGCGTCAGCTTTGCAAAGCGGCACCGATCTGTCCTATCCGAAACCAAGCATTGACCAGACCGGAATCAAAACGTCGAGCACACGCTAAGCCACGTCGACCCGCCCCCGTAGCCACCCCACAACATCCCCCGTCACCTCATCCCGATCCGTCTCATTCAGGATTTCATGCCGCGCCGCCGGATACAGCTTGACCGTCACATCAGCCACACCGGCATCCCGATACCGCTGCCCCAGTTACTCCAATAAAACCCCGCCTGCAGCCAACGGGTCCGCATCGCCGGACGCGATCAGGATGGGCAGGTCGCTGCGGATGCCCGCGAGCAGCGCGGGGTCGGCCAGCCGCATCGCAGGTGCGAAGAGCGCGGGGATCACATCGTCCGGCACATCCCAGCCGCACCACGGGTCTGCCACGTAGGCGTCCACCTCTGCGGCGTCGCGCGACAGCCATTCGTCGCCGGTGCGGTGCTCGAAGCCTGCGTTGAATGCAGCGAGCCCGGCGGGCGCGTCGGCGGGGGCGCTGGCCATGCCGGCGGCGAACAGGTCGAGAGCGGTGGAGCCTGACAGGACCGCGCCGAACCAGGTGGATTCTTGGTTCAGAATCGCCGCCTGCGCTGCGAACTAGCCCATGGAGTGCCCGAACAGGAAGAGCGGGAGGCCGGCATGCTGCTACGCGACGCGAGCGTGAAGTCCCTCTCGTGCGGCGAAGCTGCCCGGCCCTGATCCCGGCTAAGCTGCGCGAGCCAACCCTTTGTATTCGCCCCGCAATGCCCTCTAGCCTTCACCTCTTCGACCCCCAGCGCCATGCCCTGCCGCTGCCCGACAACTTTGCGGCGCTGGAGGCCATGCGCGAGTTACTGCACGCGCGTGCCGATGGCAAGAACCTGCGCTTCGTTGAGTTCGCGCTGCGGTTCGAGGATCGCTTCAAGGTAGCGGGCCGCACCACACCGCTGCAACAGGCCGATGCCTGTCGCCGCGCGGCATGGCAGTTTGACCTCCCGAGCGTGGACGAAATGCCCGCATATCAGGCGGCTGTGGAGATTGCCGGTGCGCTGGGATTGGTGGCGTATGACGCGGCGCTGGGAGTAGGTTTTCTGCCCGACGGCCGGGTGGTGCCGACCGAGTTCGCGCAAGCCGCCACGCCTGTGGCGCCCCCCGAAAAGCTGCCTTGGGGGGCTCGCCCGCCAGATGCGCTGCGCGGCGAGAGCGAGGTGCGAGAAGTTTTGGCCCCTGCCCTGGCGCGCGCTATGGCAGGCAGCGGTTTTGAGCTGGAAGCTGCACCACCCGACGAGCCCGGCGCGCCCATCGTTCTCGCCCGACGGCTCGGTGCGGTGCGCCAGGTGCTGACCGTCAATCTGATGCGCTATGAAGTGCTGAACCTGACCCTGCGTGTGTGGCATGACGCTTGTACCGCTGTGCTGGCACAAGCCCTGGGCCCCGAGCCCCACCAGGACACCGCCTTCGAGTTGGGCATGGCGTTTTTCGAGCCCGGGCCGGGCTCCCTGCACCGCTGGACACTCGAACGTCTGTCGCAATTGCCTGCGGTCCTTGCGCTGGTATGTGGTCGGGTTCTGCCCCTGGCGGGTCTGTGCACTGACCTGCAGGGGCTGGACCAACTGCTCAACGACGCCAGCGCCGACACGGTGCGTACTCCCTACCGCAACGCCTACACCTGGTCGGACCGCCCTGACGGCTCCGACGGCTCGCGCAGCCTGCGTGAAGAGGTCTTCCCGCATGCGCAGCGCCTCGTCATCGCCCACCTCAATGGCAACCCATTGGCAGCCAACATCGCCCGCGAGCTGGAGGACCATTGGCAGCACAGCAGCCATTGGCGCGCCCCTCAGGAACGCGAGGCCCTGGCGGCCGTGCGCGCCGCGCTGGCCCACACGCCGCCGCTGGCCCGCTGGCACGACGTAGCTGCCTGGCAGGCCGCACTGCGCCCTATTCCTGCATCGCTGCAGTCACACACCCCCGACCCGCGCGGGCGGCGCTGTCACCACTATGAAGTGACCGAAGCCTTGCACCAGGACCTGCGCAAAGACCCAGGCGGCTTTTGGGCCAGGTTCGGAGGTCCGGATGGTGCATCCGAGCTCACGCGCGTGTGGCAAGACAAGGCCTCCACCTTGCCTGGCTCCGCGCGCATCCCCCCGGACGGCCTCAGGTGCCATGTGGTCACTCTGCCCGGCAGGGCTGGTGAGGGCGCGATCGAAGTGGTGTGCCTTTGCTTTCCACCCATCACGGGCCTCGACGAGCATCGATTCTTGGCACTGGCTCACCGCGGCGACATCTGGCGTATGTACCGGATGGGCTACGACAACGCACTGGACGACGACGGCCAAATGCAGCTTCGCATCGAGTACGGGGCGCGCCACGGGAACGCCGACGTCATCACCCGCGAAACGCTGGACGCCGAGCTGAACATGCAGGCATTCCTGGAGAGGGTGGCAGAGCTGTTCGCATGAACTGGCGTGGGAGCTGTTTCAACAGACTGCTGCTACGGGAGCCGTGACTACGCAATGCGGGAACGCGCCCGCAGCCACGCCACGATATCCCCCGTCACCTCATCCCGATTCGTCTCGTTCAAGATCTCATGCCGCGCCGCCGGGTACAGCTTGACCGTCACATCGGCCACTCCCGCATCCCGATACCGCTGCCCCAGTTGCTCCAACAAGACCCCGCCTGCCGCCAGCGGGTCTGCGTCGCCGGATGCGATGAGGATGGGCAGGTCGCTGCGAATGCGCGCGAGCAGCGCGGGGTCGGCCAGCCGGGGCGCGGGGGCGAAGAGCGAGGGGATCACGTCGTCCGGCATGTCCCAGCCGCACCAGGGGTCTGCGACGTAGGCGTCTACCTCCGCAGCGTCGCGCGACAGCCATTCGTAGCCGGTGCGGTGCTCAAAGCCTGCGTTGAAGGCCGCGAGCCCGGCGGGCGCATCAGCGGGGGCGTTGGCCATGGCGGCAGCGAGCAGGTCGAGGGCGGTGGAGCCTGACAGGATGACGCCAGACCAGGTGGAGGAGTGGTCCAGGATGGCCGCCTGCGCTGCGAAGGAGCCCATGGAGTGGCCGAATAGGAAGAGCGGCAGGCCGGCGTGCTGCGCGCGCAGCAGTGCGCCGAACTGGGCCACGTCGGCAATGAGGCCGCTGAAACCAGCGCTGCCAAAGTCTCCCAACCGACCACCGGCGGTGCGCCCGTGTCCGCGATGGTCCACGGCGTGGACGATGAAGCCTGCGGCGTTGAGGGCCCGCGCAAAGCGGTCGTAGCGCTCGCCATGCTCGGCAAGGCCGTGGGAGATTTGCACGACGCCCACAGGTTGGCCCGGGGTTTGGGCCCAGGTGTAGGTGGTGGCCTGGGTGCCGTCTGCGTTGGACTGGAAGGAGGAGGTGGTGGTGCTCATCGTTTCATTCTGCACGGGGTCTGGTCGGCACGCCACGATGAAATCGCCTTCTGTGCCTCACCCCGTTGCCTGCAGGCGCTCCGCCATCCCCTGCTGGTTGGCCGTCTGCCTGCTGCGAAATTCGGTCGGGGTGCACCCCACCTCGCGCTTGAAGAACTTGATGAAGTTCGCCAGGTCGCTGTAGCCCAGGCTCTCAGCAATGCGCGCCACCGGCCAGGTGGTGTGGGCCAGCAGGCGCTTGGCCTCCAGAACGATGCGGGCGGAGATGAAGGCCTTGGGCGTGACCCCGGCTGCTTCCAGCGATGCGCGCACCAGGCTTTTCTCGGAGCAGCCCAGCTGCTGCGCATACCGGGGCAGTTGGTGCCAGCTGGCAAAGTGCTTCTCCACCAGCAGTTCAAACGCCTTGAATCTCTGCAGCGCGCGCCCCGGCGGTGCCGGCTGCGCGGACTGCTGCTCGTACGCCATGCGCAGCCGTGTCAGCAAGGCATAGAGCTGGTAGCGCAACAGGGCATGGGCATGCAGCGATGCGGAGTGGGCTTGCGTGTCCTGGTGCATCTGGGCGATGGCGTGGGCGATCACCTGCGCGCTGTCGCTGCCCAGCGCCCACGCGGTCGGCAGGCCGTCCAGCCCGTCGATCGGGGTTTGGTCCTGCGCGGCGGGGGCCGCTGCCCACAGAAACTCGGGGCGGAACAGCACCATCCATCCGTCCCAGTCCTGGGTGTCTCCAAAGCTGTGGGCTTTGCCGGGCCGCAGGACCAGCACCGAGCCCGGGCCGCAGCGCACGTACTCGAAGTCCACCAGATGGATGCAGGTTCCCTCCGTCACAAAGATCAGGGTCGGAAAGGCGTAGCGATAGGTTGATGCCAGGGCCTGGCCGCCCACCCTTTTCCGCAGGTCCGATACCCGGAATATCTCCAGGTCGAGCGGGTACAGCCCCTCGGGCTGGTAGCTCAGGTGCTGGATGTCGGGGTGGCGGGCTGCGGCGGGTTTGTGGTGGCGTGGGGTCATGGGTCAGCAACGGCGGGGCGCAGAGGTTTGTCCTGAAGTGACAGTAAATCGCCCAGTTTTCACCATCTTCACGGGTATTGATTGTCCAACAATGACCTCACAGCGCCCAATGGGGCGTTCCCCCAAAACCACCAAGGAATCCACATGCACGCCATTGATATCGCCAAGACCTACATCCAAGCCGCACAAACCGGCGACCAGGCCACCCTCGGCCGCGTTGTCTCACCCGGCGTGGTCTGGCACCAGCCGGGCCACAACCAGTTCTCGGGCACCCACCGTGGCATGGCGGCCGTGGGCCAGATGCTCGGCCAGATGATGGCCGTGTCGAACGGGACGTTTGCAATCACCCGGGCCCATCACTACATGGCCAACGGCGACTGGGTGGCCGTGAGCATCGAGTTTGCAGGCCAGCGCGACGGCCTCACGCTCCAGCAGGCGGGGATGGATCTGCTGCACATCGTGGATGGAAAGATTGTGGAAGTCCGCCTGTTCTCCAGCGATCCGGCGCAGGAAGATGCGTTCTGGGGCCAGTGATTCCCCACCCTGCCCGCGCACGCTGCCCCCACCAGGTTGGGCGGCGCACGCGGGCATTTTTCCGAATCAAATTGGCACCCAGCGCTTATCTGTATTCATTGGATGCTATTTAATTTATAGCAAATTACCTTCTCCCTCAGGGTTGCGCGGCTTGTGTGCCCGCACCCGGTAGCCCGCCGACAGCAGGTGCACATCCCACCGCTGCTGCACCGCGCCCCAGATGCCCTTGGGCAGGAAGAGCGCGAACAGCATGGCAATGGCGCCCAGGCCGATGAGATACAGCACGCCCTTCCCGCCCCACAGGGTTTCGACTGCAAAGAAAAGCAGCGCGCCGAGGATGGGGCCTTCCATGGTGCCGATGCCACCCACCAGCACCATGAAGATCATGTAGGCCGTCCACTGCACGCTGAAATAGGTCTTGGGCTGAAAGCTGATCGACGTGGCCAGCCACAGCCCGCCTGCGAGCGCGCAGCCAAACGCCGACAGCACAAACACCAGCCGCTTGATGGCGACCACGCGCACACCGAGCGAAATGGCCGCCGTCTCGTTGTCGCGAATGGCCTGGGCGGCCGTGCCCACCTTGCTGCGCAAGAGCAGGAAGACCACCCAGCACAGCCCCGCCATGGCAGCCAGCGCGGCCCAGTAGGTATACGCGCGCCGGTCGTCGGCCGCGTATTGCTGCAGCGCGATCATCGAGGTGCCCGTCTCGCCCTGCACCAGGCTGTCCAGGTTCACGCACAGATGCGCCAGCGCGGCCACCACCCACATGCCAATGGCGAATTCGCCGCCCTGAAGTCGCAGCATGAAGGCCGCCAGCGGCACCGCCACCAAGGCCACCAGCACAGCGCCCACCAGCAGCGCCGGGTACGGGCCCAGGCCCGCATCGGCCAGCCGCACCATGGCGTAGGCCCCGAGGCCAAAGAACGCCTGGTGGCCAATCGACACCAGTCCGGCGTAGCCCGCCAAAGCGTTCCACATCACGGCCAGGATCACGTAGATGAACAACGTAGTGAGCCGGTCCACCGTGCCCGCCTGCAGCCACAGCGGCCCCAGGCAGAGCACGGCCAGCAGCAACGCGGTGGCGCTGGCGAAGGCGATGGACGCGCGCGTCCAGCGCTGGATGACCCATGGGGATGGACCCGTGGGTGCGGGAGGTGCAGAAATCATGGGAGGAGCAGTCATGACGAGGCCCTGTGGCGGGTGGAGAAGAACCTGCGCAGCGCACCGCTCGCGTAGAGCCGGGCCAGCAGGATGACCAAAAAAGTGGCGTGCCCGGCGATCAGAAAACCCTGCGGGTGCACCTGCGCCCCCAGGTTCTGCGCCACGCCCAGCACCACGCCGCCCAGCAACGTGCCCCACAGCGATCCCGCGCCGCCGATGATCACGGCCTCGAACGCAAAGATCAGCTGCTGCGGGCCCGAGAACGGATCGAACGTGGCCCGCAGGGCCAGCGATGCCCCGGCCAGCGTGACGGTGACCATGGTGATGGCCGAGGCCGCCGCAAACACCGTGCCGGTGCGCACGCCCACCAGGCGCGCGGTGTCGGCGTCTTCCGACGCTGCGCGGATCTGCCGCCCCAGCGCCGTGTGCGCCAGCATGGCATGCAGCCCGCCCAACAGCAGCACCGCCAGCACCAGCACCAGGGTGGGCAGCTGCCCCACATACAGGCCGCCGGGCAGCTCCCAGCTGTCGTACGCCAGCGTGCCAATGGAGGTGGCCAGCGAACGCGTGTCGGCACCGAAGTGCTGGAACAGCACGTTGTCGATCACGCTGGCCAGGCCAAACGTGGCCAGCAAGGGCACCAGCGCGCCCAGGCGCGCGCTGCGCTCCAGCACCAGCTTGTGCAGCAGCCAGCCCAGCAGCGCCATGGCGGGCACCACCGCCAGCAGGGCCAGCAATGGGTGCCAGCCCATCGGCTCGGCCAGCACCCACAGCAGGTAGGCCGCCACCACGGTCAGGCTGCCGTGGGCCAGGTTGATGATGCGCATCACCCCGAACATGAACGACAGCCCGCAGGCCAGCAATGCGTAATAGCCGCCCAGCAGGAGGCCCTGGAGGATCTGGTTGACAAGGTTCATGCGGCCTCCTTATGGGCAGGGTGGGTGTGGCTTGCGTGGCTGGCAGCTTCGCCGTCGGCACTGCCCGCGGTGTGGCTGCCGGGCGCAGCTTCGGGCCGCTGCGCGCCAAAGTAAAACGCGGTGATCTGCGCCCGGGTGAGCTGGTCGGCGGGCGCGTCGGCCACCACGCTGCCTTCGAGCATGCAGACAATGCGGCTGGCCACGGCCTGCACGCGCTGCAGGTCCTGCTCGACCAATACCAGCGTAGTGCCCTGGCCCATCACGCCCTGCAGGGCTTCGTACACGCCCTGCACGGCCAGGGGCGACAAGCCCAGCGAGACTTCGTCGAGCAGCAGCACGCGCGGGTTGGTCATGAGCGCGCGGCCAATGGCCACGGCCTGCTGCTGCCCGCCCGACAGCTCGCCCGCGCGGGCGCCCAGCTTGGGGGCCAACTGCGGGAAGGCGTCCAGCACGGTGTCAAAACTCCACTGCCCGCGCCGCCCCGAAGCACGCGCCACGAGCAGGTTCTCGCGCACCGTCATGCCTGCAAACAGGCGCCGCCCCTCGGGCACCAGGGCCAGGCCTTCAGCCACACGCTCTTGGGCAGGCATGCGGGTGATGTCCACACCATCCCACCGCACCGTGCCGCTGCTGGCGCGGTGTGCACCGGCCAGCGTGCGCAGCAGCGTGGTCTTGCCTGCACCGTTGGCCCCTACCAGGGCCAGGATGTCGCCCTGGCGCACCTGCAGCGACACATTGCGCACGGCAGGCAGCTGCCCATGGTGGGCGTTCAGTGTCTCAATGCTCAACAACACACTCATTCGATGTCCTTCGCCTTCGGCTGCGGTGCGAGCGCCTTCGGGCGGCCGGGCGGCGCTCATGCCGCCACCCCGCCCAGATAGGCCTCGACCACCGTCGCATCGTTCAGCACGGCTTGTGGATCGCCATCGGCGATCACCCGCCCGCCGTCCATGCACACCAGACGCGTGGCGACCTGCAGCAGCACGTGCACCAGGTGCTCGATCCAGACGATGGCAATGCCGCGGGCCTGGATGGTGCGCACCATGGCTACCAGCTCGCTGGCCTCCGCGTCGGTCAGCCCGCCGCCGATCTCATCGAGCAGCAGCACCTGGGGGCCGGTGGCCAGCGCACGCACCAGCTCCAGCCGCTTGCGGCCGAGCAGGCCCAGCGTTTCTGCACGGCGGTTGGCAAGCGCCTCTATGCCACACAGGCGCAGACACTCCATGGCCCGGTCACCCGCATCGCGGGCGTGCAGGCCCGCGCCATGCGTGGCGCCGGTGAGCACGTTTTCAAACACCGTCATGCCCAGAAACGGCCGGGGCACCTGGTGAGTGCGTGCAATGCCTGCACGGCAGCGGTCTGCCGCGCTGCGGGCGCTCACATCCACCCCCTGGAACCAGACAGTGCCCTGGCTCGGCGCATGCGCCCCGGCCAGCACGTTCAGCAGCGTGGTCTTGCCCGCACCGTTGGGCCCGACGATGCCCACGGCCTCGTCGGCGCCTACCAAAAAATCGAGCTGGTCCAGCACCTTCAAGGCACCAAAGCGCATGTCGATGCCCCGGGCCTGCAGCAGATGCTGCGGCCCGCCCGCTGGCGGGGATTGCGGATATGGAGGTGAATGTGGCATGGACGATCAGCTGTAGGACTTGAGCGCCGCCGCCACAGGGATGTTGCGGTCGGTGGCGTTCTCGGTGACCACGATGTCGAGCTTGAACTTGCTGCCCGCTGCGGGCTTGACCCACTGGGCGCCCACGACGGGTGTCACCGACACGTTGGGCACGGGCCCCTTGGCAAAGTCCACCGGACCTTGCATGGTGATGGCCTTAAGGGTGCTGATGGCCTTGGCCAGCGCTGCCTTGTCGCGCGGGTTGGTGCTGGCTTTCAGCGCCTCGGTGCCTGCATCGAACAGCGACATGGTGGAGCCCAGCATCTGCGTCCACTGCTTGCCGGTGCTGGCCTCGTACGCGTCGGCCAGCTGTACGCCGGTCAGGCCAGTGAGCGCCGATGCGTAGGGAAAACTCTTGTGCCAGAAGCACCCCGCGCCCAGGTTCAGCGCCAGCGGGCCCAGGGCCTCCACCTGCGAGGGCACAAGGCCCGTCTTGGCGATCTGCGCAATCTTCACCATGCGCGTGTAGCCCTGCTGGGCCGCCTGCCGCCAGAAGGTGGCGAAGTCTGGCGGAATGGGGAAGGTGTTGAAGATCTCGCAGCGCTCGGCCTTGAACTTGGCGATCTGCGCGGAGTAATCAGTAGTGCCGTTCTCGTACGGTCCGGCGTCCACCACAGTAAAGCCTGCCTTGGCGAGCTCGGGCGCCAGCGTGGCGCGGATGGCGTTGCCATCGGCATCGTTGGGGTACAGCACACCGATCTTCTTGTTGGTGGGCAACGCAGAAAACTGCGAGGTGTACGACGTGGTGAAGCTGCCACCGCCAAACGAGAAGTGGTACGTCCATTTGAAGGGCGAAGGCGCGCCGGGCTTGGCGCCGCGGCCAAAGTACCAGGCCTCCCACGGCATCACGGTGGACAGGCAGGGCACACCCGCCGCCTCGCACGCATCCGACACCGGGTTCACCGTTTCTGGTGTGGTGGTGGTGAGCATGAGGTCGATCTTGTCGCTGTTGATCAGACTCTTGGCCAGCTGGCTGGCGCGGGCCGGGTCGGACTGCGTGTCGCGGTCCAGGATCTCCACCGCGTACTTCACGCCACCGATGGTCAGGCCCGCCGCCAGCGTCTTGCGCACCTGGGCCAGGATGAAGGTGTCGGTCTCGCCCAAGGCACCCAGCGGGCCGGTGCGCGGGCTGATGAAGCCCACCTTGAGCACGGGTGCGGCACCGGCCGCCTGGGCCCATAGAGGGCCGGCGCTCAGCGCAAGACCGCCAGCGCCCGCGGCCGTGATCAGCCCACGGCGCGAGATGGTGGGGGACGTAGCCTGTTCGGTTTCCAAGGCGGCCACGGTGAATTCAGGGGTGTTGGTTGTCATGGGGAATGTCTCCAGTGATCAATTCAGTTGCAGGGTTCAGAAAGGGATGGTGGTCTTGAGCCAGAACTGCGAGCCCTGGGCGCGGTTGCGCACACCGAACTCCTTTTCGACCTTGGCGGTGATGAGCCAGCCCTTGCCGTTGGCGTAGCGCACCGACGGGCCAATGGACTGGCTGCGGCCACGCGATCCCGCCAGCGCCACGCCGCCCACCTTGTCGTCGCTCCACTGCCGGTACACATAGCCGCCCACGCCCACCACCCAGCCATTTCCCAGGCCCCAGCCCGCGGCGTAGTCCACGATCAGTTCGCGGCCCGAGCGGTAGTTGGTGTCGCCATTGGTGCGGTTGAAATTCAGCGTGGCCTTCACGTCGCCGTTGAAGCCACTGGGGTCCATCCAGGTCAGCACGCCCAGGGGCTGCAGCGACAGATAGTTGCGGCCAATATTGGCCTGGCGCGTGCGGTCATACGCTCCTGTGGGCAGCACGGCGTCAAGCCCCACCACGCTGTGCAGCTGCGGCGAGTGGTGCCAGGCCACCGAGCCCCCGACCGTCACATCGCCCAGTCCGGTGCGCGAATCGTTTGCACCACCGGCACGCACCGACAGGTCCACCACAGGCAGGATGGCGTGCGCGGCTACCAGGCCGCCCAGCGCCTCCTGGGGGGTGATCCAGATCAGGCGCGTGGCAGCGGCGGCGGCGCGCACCTTGAAGCCGGGGATGGGCACGGCGTTGCCCTGGCCATCGTTCACGCGGCTGGTGGTGTAGTAGTTGAGGTACTCCAGCACATACAGCCCGGGCGGCGGCGCGGCGCCCGCCATGAAGTTCTCGGTGCCCAGCGGATAGGTGGAGCCTCCGCCCTCGGTAGCGAAGGCCGCTGTGCACAGCGTGCCGGCCAGGGCCAGCACGGCTAGGCGGAAAGGTTTTTTGTAGTGCGTTGTCATGTTGTCTCCTCGTTCAGGTTGGTTTTTTGAAATGCACGCTTCGGGTCTCACGGGAAATCGGTCTTTTCACAAATCGCTGCGGCACGGCCTCAGGGCGCCAGCAACTCGGGCACCTCGATCCAGGCGGGGGTGGCGATGTACCAATTGCCTTGCTGCAGCTTGAGCGGCAGGGCCGCACGGTTGGGGTTGTGGGCGTGGCGGTGGCCGATCTCGAATGGCATCCCCAGCAAGGGATGGCTGGTGGGCGGCATCTGCTGCAGGGCACGGGTCACGGTCTCGCGGGTGATGGGGCCCTCGACCTGGCGCAGGGCGCGCACCAGCATCTGGGCCGCCACATAGCCGCCTTGCGACAGCGAACTCAGGGGCAAGCGGGCGTCCTGCATCAGGCGGCGCCAGTCCTGCGCCGGCAGGGACCGGCTCTTCCAGGGCTCGAACTCGGCCATCACATACACGGCGCCATCCCGCGGGGCGAGTGCGCGGGCCACGCGGTCGGTGTAGGCCGGGGTGAGATAGATCCAGGTCATGCCGCCCGCCCCCAGCGCGTGGGCGGCCTCGCTCCAGCGGAGCACCGCGGCCTCGTGCCCCGTGAAAATCACGGTGTCGCACCCCTGCCCCTTCACGGCCCGAAGGACGGGGGCAGGTTCTTGGTCAACCCCCACCAACTGCAGCTGTGGCACCTCCATGGCTTTCGCTTCGCCCAGGCGCTCCAGCGCCTGCTGGTAGCCCTCGGCCATGCCCGGCAGATCGAGCGCCAGGGCACACAGTTTTCGGCTGCGCAGCGTGTGGTGGGCAAACAGCACGGCGCTGGCCAGCCCCACGTAGGGTCCGTTGTTGAGGGGCACCACATGCGACGATCGGAAGCATGCAGGCGAGACCGAGGCCCCTTGCAGCGACATCAACCGCGCTGCTTCGTAGCGAGGCGCATTGACCGCGCAGTCCAGCAGGCCGGAACTGCCCGCCAGCGCCACAACCTCCGCGTCGTTGATGAGCCTCGTCGCCGCTGCCATGGCACTGGCGGGCGAGACCCCTTCATCGAGCGAGATGTATTCGATGCGGCGGCCCCCAATGCCGCCGGCGGCATTCACGGCGTCGATGTAGGCCTTGGCCGCCTGCGAGGACTCCGGGAATGCATGGGGCCCGCTCAAGGCGCTGACCGCACCCACCTTGATGGGCCGCTGTGCGCCTTGCTGCGCGTGGGCTGCGTGCCATAGCAGCAGCCACAGGCAGAGCGACAGCAGCAGGGCACGAAGGCGCCACCACAGCGCGGCACTCCCTGCGCCGCGCAGGCTCGCGCCCCGGCATGCGCCGGTGGGTCGTTTCTTCATGGGTTCGTCCTTGTCGCTACCTTGGGGGCGCTGCGCTACGCTGTGGCAATGCGCTGGCGCGCGGCGATGAACTGCCCCGCCTGCTCCAGCGAAGCCAGCGCCTCATCCAGCACGGGCGCAAACAGCTGCCAGCAATGCACCATGCCGTCCCACACGGTGCATTCCGCCTCAACGCCCGCCGCCTTCAAGCGTGCGGCCATGGTCACGGCGTCGTCGCGCAAGCGCTCCCAGCCGCCCACCTGCAGCTGCACGGGCGGCAGGCCCTGCAGGTCGGCGCTGTAAAACGGCGTGACCGTGGGCGAACGCACATCGCCACCCGGCACATACATGGCGTTGAAAAATCCCATCAGCTCACGCGTGATGAATGGGTCGTCCACGGTATGGTGGGACTCGCCTTCGGACGCCAGGTCCAGCGCGGGCGACAAGGCCACGACGGCCGCAGGCAGCGGCAGCCCCTGGTTGCGGGCACGCAAGGCGGTGGACAAGGCCAGGTTGCCGCCGGCCGAGTCGCCCATCAGCGCAATGGCCGACGCGGCATAGCCATTGGCCAGCGCCCACTGGTAGGCGGCCAGCGCATCGTCGTGTGCTGCGGGCGCGGGGTGTTCCGGTGCCAGGCGGTAGTCCACGTTGAGCACCTGCGCTCCGCTGAACTGCGCCAGGTACGAGCACAGCGCCCGGTGCGAGGCCAGCGAGCCAAACACAAATCCGCCAGCGTGGTAGTAAATGATGAGCCTGCGCGGGTCAGCCTGCGGCGTGCTCAGCAACTCCGCAGCCATGGTGCCGCCCGCCCCGTTGGGGATGCGCAGCGTCTGGATGGGAAGCCCCTGGGCGAGGGGCATCTGCGAGTTGCTGGCATCAAACCACGCGCGCAGCTGCCCGGGGGTGGGCTGGGCTGGCGGTGGGTTTTGCGCGGCCATCTGCAGGATGGCCTGGAGCTGTTGTGCGGACATGTGTCGCCCCTTCGCTCAGATGTAGGTGGAGGCGAGGCCGCCATCCACGGGCAGGTTGATGCCGCTCACCCAGCGTGCCGCGTCGCTGCACAAAAAGGCGATGACGGGCGCCACTTCATCGCTGAAGGCCGGGCGCTTCATCCGGTGCGCGTCTTTCTCCACCCGCTCCTGGCCCAGCATCTGCACAAAGTCGCCCAGGATGGGCGTGAACACGGGGCCCGGGGCCACGCAGTTCATGCGCACGCCGCGCTCCATGAAGATCTTTTGCGACTGGGTGTAGGTCCACACGATCAGCGCCTCCTTGAAGTACTGGTAGCAGGTGTCTTGCGCCACGGGGTGGGCGGCCAGCCACTTCGCGCCGTCATCAAAGCTGGTGGTGGCGCCCAGGGCGCGGTGGGTTTCCAGGCGCTGGGGCCACTCGGCCCCCAGGATGGAAGAGATATTGACGATGGAGCCGCCCTCGCCCATGCGCTCCAGCACACGGTGCGTGAAGTGGCGCAGTCCCAGATAGTTGACGCGGCCCACCAGCTCGGCGGGCGATGTGCCCGGCACGCCTGCAATGTTGGCCAGCGCATCGATCTTGGCGGGCAGTTGCGCCACGGCGGCGTCAATGGCGGCCGGGTCGCCCAGGTCCACTTGCACAAAGCCGTCGAGCGTGAGCGTGGGCGCATTGCGGTCCACACCGATCACGCGGGCGCCCTGCTGGCGGGCGAGCTTGGCAAAGTCTGCGCCGATGCCCGAGCAGCAGCCGGTGACGACGATGGTTTTGTTGTGAAGGGTCATGAAAGTTGTCTCCTTAATTTGTGTCGATGGGAGCCCTTGTCCGTGGAGACCTGGGCTATTCGCGTGCTCTGGCCCTAAGACATGCAGCCAACCTCGGCAACTGGCGCAGCCCAGGCGAGGGCCGCCGCGCAAGGGCCGCCCCGCCGCGCTGGCGGCGTCTCCCTTCCCGCATCGCGCAGCGATTCGAGAGAAGGGGGAAGGCGCGCAGCGCCTCAGGGGGTTGTCGCTGCTAGAACGGGAATGCGGGCGGCGCGTCTTTGACCGTGATCCACTGCCACTGCGTGTACTCATCGATGTCCGCAGGCCCACCCACGCTGCCCCCGTTGCCACCCACACCGGGGCCGCCAAAGGGATTGGTGCACTCATCGTTCACCGTCTGGTCATTGATGTGGACCATGCCCGCACGCAGCCGCTGGCCGATGGCCATCGCGCGGCCCACGCTGGGGCTGATGACGGCCGCAGCCAGGCCGCCCTGGCTCGTGTTGGCCAGTTGCACGGCCTCGTCGTCGGTGCGGAAGGTGACGAGGTTGGCCACCGGGCCGAAGGGCTCTTCGTCAAACGAACGGACGCCGGGCTTGACGCCCGAGAGCACCGTGGGCTTGTAGCAAAGGCCCTCGTAGGTGCCCCCCGCTTCGAGCTTTGCGCCCTGGGCCACGCTGTCCTTGATCACCTTGTCGAAGCGCTGCAGCTGCTTGGCGTCGATCATCGGGCCCAGGGCCACCTGGCCGCTGGCGCCATCGCCCACGGGCAGGTGCGTGGCCTTGCCCACCATGCGCTGCAGGATGGCTTCAGCAATCGACTCGTGCACCAGGATGCGGTTCGATGCCATGCAGATCTGCCCCTGGTGGAACCACGCGCCAAACGCGGCGGCGCTGGCCGCAGCATCGGGGTCGGCGTCTTCCAGAATGATGAGGTTGTTGGCGCCGCCCAGCTCCAGCGACACCTTCTTCAGGTGCTGCCCCGCCAGCGCGCCGATGCGGCGGCCCACGGCGGGTGAGCCGGTGAAGGCGATCATGGGCACGCGCTCGTCCACCACCAGCGCCTCGCCCGCCTCGGCGTCGCCGGGCACCACCTGCAGCAAGCCCTTGGGCAGACCGGCTTCTTCAAACACGCGGGCCATGATGAAACCGCCGCTCACCGGCGTGCGGGTGTCGGGCTTGAGCACCACCGCGTTGCCCAACGCCAGCGCCGGGGCCACCGAGCGCAATCCCAGGATGAGCGGGAAGTTGAACGGCGAGATCACGCCCACCACGCCGTGCGGCACGCGCCGGGCGATGGACAGGCGGCCGGGCGTGCTGGGCAGCACCTGGCCCTGTGCCTGCATGGGCAGGGCTGCGGCCAGGTGGCAAAGCGTGATGGCCTCGCGCACCTCGTGCTGGCCCTTGGGCAAGATGCCGCCGGTTTCGCGGGCGACTGCCATGGCCAGCTCGTCAAAGTGCAGCTCAAAAATACTGGCTGCACGATGGAACACCGCCGCACGCTCGCGCGGCCCCGTGGCAGCCCATGCAGCCTGCGCTTGCTGCGCCCGGCCAATGGCGGCCTGCATCTCTGCCGCACTGGCAATGCCCACACGGCTGAGCACCTGGCCCGTAGCAGGCTCGACCGCGTCACGCGCTGTGCTCAGCGAAGTTTCCCACGCACCGTCAAAGGCCTTGCCCGCCCACAGGCGGTTGTCCAGCAGGCCTGGTTTTTCTGAAACACCCATTGCATTGCTCCTTGGTTGAAATCAAAACCCACCGCATTGCCGCGGCGGTGTGACCTCAAATTGCAACGGGCGTACCAGCCCCACGCGCCCCAACGCCGTTGAACACGCTCGACGAGGCTTTTTTGAGAGGGGACGCTACGGACTTTCCCTAGGCTGAAAGACGGCTGGCATGGGGGACTTTTTGCCACCAAATAGTTACCATTCATAAACAAATGGCCGCTTGCCAATTGCTCAAATGATCACTTTCTGATCCATTTTTGATGACTGCCGGAGAACCCATGTCCCGACGCCGTGTCTCCCTGGCCGATCTGAATCGCAGCACAGCCACCAGCCAGGCCGGGGGTTTGCTTGCCCCGACCGAGCCCTGTGCCCTGGGCGGGTTCGACACCGTCGGCGTGAGCCAGCACACCCACCCCACGGTGGCCGACATCAGCGAATGCCTGTTCTTCTCGCCCGGCGACGGGCGCATCTGGCTGCAAGACCAGCGCATGATCCTGCTGCACTCCGAGGCCCTGGGATCGCTGCGGCGCGAGCTGATCGACAGCATCGGCCTGGACAAGGCACGCGGCCTGCTCACCCGCGCGGGCTATGTGAGCGGCGCGCGCGACGCCCGCCTGGTGCGCCAGCAATGGCCGAATGCCGAACCCACGGCGGCGGCCATTGCGGGCACCCGCCTGCATGCGCTGGAGGGCGTGGTGCAGGTGGAAGTGGTGCACGCCCGCTACGACGCGGACAGGGGCGCGTACGAAGGCGAATTCCTGTGGCACAACTCCAGCGAGGACGACGAGCACATTGCCGCCTATGGCGTGGGCGGATCGCCCGCGTGCTGGATGCAGGTGGGCTACGCCACGGGCTATGTGAGCACCTTGTTCGGCCACATGATCGTTTTTCGCGAGGTGGACTGCCGCTCGTCCGGCGCCGCGCACTGCCGCGTGGTCGGCAAGTCGGCCCACCTGTGGGAAGACCCCGAGCAGGATTTGTTCTACCTGAACGCCCAGGACTTTGTGGGCACCCCGCCCGCATCGCTGCCCCCCTCGATGCCAGAAGGGGCGCAGGGCAAGGCGCGCACCACCTACCTGGGCGTGCCACCGGGCAAAACCTCCGCGCCCCCCGCAGGCACCGCCGCCGAGCCCACGGCCCAAGCCACCATGGTGGGCGCCTCATCCGCCTTCAACGCCGCCTGCCACATGCTGCAGCGCGTGGCGCCCACCGCCGCCACCGTGTTGTTCACCGGCGAATCGGGCGTGGGCAAAGAGATGTTTGCCAGCATGCTGCACCGCATCAGCCCGCGCAAAGACCAGCCCTTTGTGGCTATCAACTGCGCGGCCATCCCCGACACGCTGGTGGAAAGCGAACTGTTTGGCGTGGAGCGTGGCGCCTACACCGGCGCAGGCACATCGCGCCCCGGGCGCTTTGAGCGCGCGCACGGCGGCACCCTCTTCCTCGACGAAATCGGCACGCTCAGCCTGGTGGCCCAGGGCAAGCTGCTGCGCGCTCTGCAAGAGGGCGAAGTAGAGCGCGTGGGCGGCACCCGCACCGTGCGCGTGGACGTGCGCCTGGTGGCCGCCACCAACGTGGACCTGCGCCAGGCCGTGCGCGAAGGCACTTTCCGCGAAGATTTGTTCTACCGCCTCAACGTATTCCCCATCCACCTGCCCCCGCTGCGCGACCGGCGCGACGACATCCCTTTGCTGATGAGCCACTTCCTTGCGCACTACCAACGCAAGCACCAGCGCCAGGTACCCGGCTTCAGCCAGGCAGCGGTGAAGGCGATGTTTCACTACCCGTTTCCCGGCAACATCCGCGAGCTGCAGAACCTAATCGAGCGCAGTGTGATTTTGGCCACCGATGGCGAGCCGATCGAGCCGCACCATTTGTTTGCCGGGGGCGAACAGCCGAGCTCGGACGTGATGTCGCTGCACCTGAATCCGAACAGCACGGGCACGCTGCATGCGACGGGGCAGCCGCAACGTGGAGTTGCCGCGGGCGCCGTTGCCCCGCAAAACCCAGCACCCCCACAGCCAACATCCAGCTGGAACCCGACACCCACCGCCACGCCAACGGTCGCGCCGCTGCATCAGGCCGAAGAACAATTGCTGCGGCAGGCGCTGCACAGCGCGGGAGGCAATGTGGCGTCGGCGGCAAGGCTGCTGGGGATCAGCCGAGCGACGATGGCTTATCGGGTGAAGAAGTTTGGGATTTGAGGAAGGAACAATGCGAGCGGCTTGCAACGGTTGCGGTCACCCAAGCAGGTCACTTGGAAGACTGGTTCGGGCCCATGTCCGACATTCGACAACCTTCATGTGAACCAGTCATAAAACACCTCGATCTGGCTTGTAGCGACCAAAGCTTGGAGCGGAAAGACCCGCCAAGGAGTTGCGACCTCCATGTCATTGAGGCGAACTAACAATTGATCTCGTACAGCCGGCTTCACCTCCTGCCGCCAGTTCAGTACCTGGCCCCAGGTTGAACTCCCGTTCAAGTGCAAAGGAAACCGTGCGGTCTGAACTGAAGCGCTATAGGCCGTTGGAAAGAGCCGCCTATATGCCTGCAGGTTGTAGAGCCAGGAAACGCCGCGCACGGTTGTAACGCTGGGCTCAGTGCGCTGAACATGCGAAATCAGATCTTGCAGGTCGGCCCTCCTCGCACTGGAATTCTCAATAGCCAGCGGACTGGAATTGATTCCATCCGGCGCAACAAAGTGGATGCGCAAGGTACCGCATGCATCGGGCGGATCGTAAGAGAAACAGCCGAACGACCGTGTGACTTCGACGTAGGAAAGAGATCGTTGGAACCCGGCACATAAAGCGACTTGCTCGGCATGGTCATCGACCGCGCTTTTTACCCTGTCCAGAAAGAGATCCCACCTACTCGCGCCAGTGTCCCCCCACAGATTCAGCCTGCGTCGCAAGTTGGTACAGCGGTCAATGGCGACGTCGAACGGCACTGCTGCTTTCACCGCGTAGCACTTGGCAAATTTCAATTGAAGGGAGAAATAGTCCTCAAGCATGGATATGACGTTAGCACCGTCTTGCCAACTTCCGTTGCCGGGTGGCAGAGACTGCAGGGAGGTGAACGGCATTGCGGGGGGCTGTGCGTGAGACATGGCGCGGTCCTGCGGTGGGAGCGGCGTTGGGTGATGGGTAGGGAGGGCTATAGCGCATCCAGCCGCGTGCGCAGGTCAGCGGCATGGTCGCGCAGCGCATCGAGTTGCGGACCCTGCATTTTGGAGTTGCCTGTACACCATGCCCAGCCGGAAGCTCTGGCTCAACGTGGCATCGGCCAGGCTTGCTGCTGTCGCGCGCCACCCAGCGCAGCGGGCCGGTGTTGATGAAGGCGCCCTCCCACGGCATGGCCACGGGGGCAGCGTAGCGCAGCATCACGGCCCAGCGGCCACGGCAGCGCCAGCGCGCGCTACGGGGGCGAGCAACGGTACGGCCTGCGGGGCAGGCACCGCCAACATCACAGCGTCGTAACGCTGGTGGAGTGGGCCATGCTCTGCGGAGGTGATGGTCCAGCCGCCCTCGGAGCAGTCCAGCCGCTGTACGGTGGTTTGCCACTGCGCCGCGCACGGTCGCCCAGGCTCTGCACCAGCCACGCGGCGGGCGACGTCATGCGCGGTGTGCCCACAAACCGCTCCAGCGGAGTGTGCGGCGTGGTCCATATGCTGCCGTCAAAACTGGCCAGGCGGGCATCCCACACTGCGGCCACGCCCGCCCGCTGCCAGTGGGCCACCTCCGCACGAAAGGCGGGATCGCGGGCGGTGAAATACTGCGCGCCGTGGTCGCACTGCCAGGCACCGTGCTCGTCTTCAGGGCAACGGGTGCTCATGCGGCCGGAAGGTCCACGGCTTTTGTCAAACACATGCACCATGTGGCCTGCCTGCAGCAGCGCCTGCGCACACGACAGACCTGCCAGGCCTGCGCCAATGACGGCAATGGTTTGTGGCGCAGGGAGCTTCATGATTTTGGGTCGGTGCGTTCGTGGGTCACCCAGATCAGCGCCTGGGTGTCGATGCCCCAGGACGTTGGCACGGGCGATGAGCTGCTCGCGCACGGCGGGGCCAGTTGTTTGGTGCGCGACAAGATCCAGCAGTAGCTGAGGTCGGGCCTCACCACCAGCGCCCATTGGTAGTCCGCATCCAGCGCGGCCACGTGGTAGCTGCCGTAGAACGGACCAAAGAACGACACCTTGAGCGACGCGGTGTTCGCATCGCCGGTGAACTTCGCCTTGCCGTCCGCCTGGCGCCAGCCATTCTTGCCGGTGTCAAAGCCCCGGTTGCACACGCACGCTGTCGTCCCCCTGACGCTGGTAGGTGGCGCTCACGTCCGTCATGCCGCGTTCAAACGAATGGTCGAGCCGGGCGACTTCGTACCAGCAGCCTTCGTAGCGGGCCAGGTCGAACGGGGTGAAGGGTGTGATGCCGGGGGGTGGGCTGGCGGATGAGCAGCCAGTGAGGGCCAACACCATGGCAACCATCACCAGCAACACGGACCGGTGGGCCCAGGGGAACAATCGGGGCATAAATTACCAATCAGTCGCAAAACAAACCAAATGGCAACTCGATGGGATTTCCGTGCGGTGTCGGATGGCCTCTGGCACGTCTGGCCCATACCGTGCCCCGTAAACTTGCACCATGGCTATTCAAATCACTGTGTATTCCAAGTCCGCCTGCCCGCAATGCGAGTCGGCCAAGATGCTCCTCAAGTCGCGCTCGCTGCCGTATGAGGAAATCAAGATCGATGACGAGGCCGAGCGCCTGGCCTTTTATGCCAAGTGCGGGCCCTCAGTGCGGCAGATGCCGCAGATCTTTATCAATGACCAGCGCGTAGGTGGACTGGCCGGGTTGCAGGCAGCGTTGGCGCAAATCGCCCCGCAGAGCCCAGCTTAACGGCCTGAACTACCGGTACTGCGCCGCGGTGATGAACTCGCTGAAGGTCTCACACCACACGATCACGGTGTTGAACTTCTCCAGGTCCACGCCCTGCGGCACCGGGACGATGAAGTTGTTGAACGTCTTCACATCCCCCACGCGCAGCATCTGGGGCTTGAGGCGCTTGAATTCGGCCTCGGTCTCGACAAACTCGGGCGACAGGTAGAGCTTGTAGTCCGGCCCCGGGGCCAGCTTGCCCAGCAGGCTGACGGCCTGCGGGCCGAGGGACACGGCGCCCTCGCCCCAGTGCAGGGCGTCGCTGTCTTTCAGGTCACGGCGGAAGGTGGCCGTCCATGGGGCGGTGGGCAGGCTGGATTGGATCTCCTGCTGCGTGGGCGCATCCGGCGCTATCAAGATCGGCAGCACATACACACCCAGCGCAAACCCCAAAGCCAGGGCAAGCAGGTGCGAGGCGATGAGCAGCAGGGGTTTCATGGCGAGGGGTTGCGTGATGTGGGCCCAATGTACCGCGCGGCGCCCTCGCCTTCAACGCTGCGCGACTCCCCGCTCTATCCGTTCAGGATGCGCGTGCCAGAAACCCGTCTACCAGCGCGTAATGCGCCGGCACATTGAGCGCGGGTGCATGGCCGCAGCCGGGCACCTCCACTACCTGCGCCAGCCCGCGCGCGCCGGGGCCCCGCGTGAGCATCTCGGCGGTGGTCTCGCGCAGCACCAGGTCGGATTCCGCACCGCGCAGGCACAGCACGGGGATCTCCAGCGCGTCGTAGTGGTCCCAGATCAGATAGTCGTTGGTGTGGTGCGTGAACTGCTGCACCATGGCCGGGTCGTAGTGCGGCGTCACGCGGCCGTCGGGCAGGCGCCGGGTCGAGGTCTCGGTCAGGCGGCGCCACTGCGCATCGCTGAGCCAGCCGTAGGGCTGGTACACCTGCCGGAAGAAGGCTTCCAACTCCATCACGGTGTCAAACGAGGGCGGGTGGCCCGCATAGGCCTTGATGCGCTCGAGCGCGGCATCCGCCAGGCGGGGCGCGTTGTCGTTGAGCAGCAGGCTGGCGATGCGCTCCTTGAACTGCGGCTGGAACAGGCCCGATGCGCACACCGTGCCGATCGCTCCACCCATCGACGTGCCCACCCAGTGCGCCTTCTCGATGCCCAGCTGGTCGAACAGGCCGGCCGCGATGCGCGCGTAGAACGACAGGCGGTACTCGTCCTGCGGCGCCCGCGCCCACTGGCTCAGGCCCCGGCCGATGGTGTCGGGGCAGATCACGCGGTAGCGCGGGGCGAGGTGCGCGGCGAGTTCGTCCATGTCGCGCCCGGTGCGCGCCAAGCCATGCCATGCCACCACCACGGGGGCATCGCGCGCACCCCACTCCATGTAGTGGATTTCATAGCCGGCGCAAGTGGCGTAGCGCGAGATGGGGGACATGGTGGCAACCTTTGGGAACAACAGATGGAAAACAGGTGGCGGCCGGCTACTTCATGAGGCGGCCATTGCTGCCAATGACGGTGACCTCGACATAGCGCGAGCCGATGCGGTTGGTGGGCGAATAGCCCAGCGTGATGCCGCCCAGGTCATAGCTCTGCATCGACTCCAGCGCCTTGACGACCTTGGTGCGCGTGGGCAGGGGCCCGGCGCGGCGCAGGGCTTCGACCAGTACCTTGGCGCCCAGGAACTGCTCGAAGCTGGTGTAGTTGACCTCGGCATCGGGTGCGTATTTCTTGAGCAGCGACTGGTACTCGCGCACCACCGGCAGCTGAGGCCGGTAGGGGTACGGCACCACCTGGCTGATGCCCAGGCCGTGGGCGTTTTTCAGGCCCGCCAGCTTGACCAGTTCGGTCGGGTCCACCACGGAGATGTTGTACAGCTGCGCGCCGCCGCCCTGCTCGCGGTAGCGCTGGATGAACGCGGCCGCGGGCTTGTTGACGGCGATCATGATGACGGCATGCACGTCGGCCGCCTTGATGGCCTTCACGGCATCGTCCACCTTGTCGGTGTTGCGTTCATAGCCAGCCGCCACCACGAGCTTGAGGTTGCGCTTGGCCAGCGCCGCCTCCACGCCCGCCAGGCCCGCCTTGCCAAAACCGTCGTCCTGGTACATCACGGCCACGCGGTTCATGCCCAGCGTGGTGAGCTGCTGGACCATGTGTTCAGTCTCGTCCGCATACCCGGCGCGCACATGGAAGATCCACGGGTTGAAAGGGTTGCGCAGGGATTCGCCCCCCGTGTAGGGCGCCACCAGCGCGGCGCCGCCCTGCTCCAGCACGCCGTCGGCCAGCAGCTGGGTGATGTTGGCCGTGCCCGCGAAACCGTACAGCGCCACCACCTCGGGCCTGGCCAGCATCTCGCGGGTCAGCTTCACGGTGTCGTCCACCTTGTAGGCATCGTCTACCACCGCCTGGCGGATGGAGGCGCCATGCACGCCGCCCTGGGCGTTGATCCAGTCGAAGTAGATCTTGCCGCCCAGCACCATCTGCGCGCCGGTGCTGGCCAGCACGCCCGACAAGGGCGCCACCTGCCCCACCACGATCTCGGCGGCACGCGCGGGCGCGGTGCCGCCAGCGGCGCCAAGGGCCAGCACAACGGGCACCGCCAGCGCCGACGCCATGCGGCGGCCCCAGGTCTTCATCACAGCGTTCATACATCCATCCTTTGCGCCAGAAACACATGGCCCCGGCGCCACGCCCACCGCGGGCGCGGCACACGGGGTGATTCCCTCTTTCGCCAGCCGGGGGCCCGCGTCAGTCGGGGATGGAGATGGCGCCTGCCGCAATGGCAATGGCATTGGCCGCAGCGGGCACGGTGGCCAGTGGCGGCACGTTGACGGCAGTGATGGCCGGCGCGCTGCCGGGTGTGCCGCCCCGGGGCACGGTGCGCACCACCTGGCTGGCGGGCAAGGCCTTGCCATTGGCCAGGTGCTCGTACACGGCATCGAGCGCGTGGTTCAGGTACACGTGCAGCGGTACGTAGCGCGTGTCGTAGCCCGGCAGCACCGTGGGCAGGCCGATGAAACTGTCGAAATGCTGGGCGTTGGCCACTTCCACATAGCTGAGCCGGCTGGCTGCGCCCTCGATCTTCTTGTTCAACGCGGCATAGGGGCGCGAGGTGTGGCTCACGGGCAGCAGCGCATCGGCCCGGCCGTGCACGATGACGGCGGGCTTGCCCCGCAGGTTGCCGTTGCGGCGGGTTTCATCCACGCCGGCCTGCAGTTTCCTGGCCGCTGCGTCGGTGCCGGTGACCAGGTTGCGCAGGCATAGCGCGCCCGCCGTGTTCCAGTCGGCCACGCCCGCGTCCGAGAACGACAGGAAGTCGCGCGCCGGGCCCAGCTTGCCCAGGTTGTTCACGAGGTTGATGCCACCGGAAGGCGGCACGCCGTTGCCGGTGGCGAACATGCCCGGCAACGCTGCGGCCGCCAGGGGCACCACCGCGCCCGTGGTCGCCGTGGCCGCGTAGCTGAAGCCGCACAGGTGGTCCTTCACGCTGCTGCGCGACAGGCTGTTGGCAAAGGTCACCGCCACGGCCGGGGCCACTTCGAACGCGGCCAGCGAGGCATGCAGGTCGTTCGACTCGGGCTCCCAGCCATAGGCGCGCAGCTTTTGCAGCGCCTCTTCGGCCTGCGCTGCGGTGGTGGAGGCCGACAGCAGCCCCGCCGTCTTGAGCGCCGCGCAGCGGTTGGGCGCGATGGGCAGCGCCGCGCTGGCAAACCCGGCCGCGAACGCCGCGGCGAAGGGGCTGGCGCTGACCGACGGCGCCAGCGATGCACAGGCCTGGTACAGGTTGGCGTAGGTGGTGAAGTCCACCAGCGTCTTGCCCGTGACCGCCACCTCGGTGCTGCCACGGCGCACCGTGACGCCAGGGTTGGCGGGCAGCTCCAGCGCGGGCTCGGACACGGCCACACCGCTGATCAGGCCCTGCGTGTCCTGCTCGGCGGCGGCGATCGCAGCGCCGCCACCGTTGGAAATGCTGGACGCAATCACGATGGTGTTGCGGGGCGTGAGCGTCTTCAGGCGCTGGCCGGCCGCGTTGGTCTCGCCGTGGCGCTGGTTGAGGACGTAGTAGCCGAACTCCACCGCCTGCAGCGTCGTGGTGCCCCAGTCCTTCTCGGCGTTCTGGCCTGAATGGGCATGCTTGAAGGCGAAGCGGTCGGGGGTGGCCTTGTTGAAGGCCGCGAGCTCCGATGCCGTGAGCCCGGCATTGAAGGCCGCATCCTTGCCCGCCGCGGTGGCGGTGGTCCGGGTGCCGTCGATGAGCGGCACGGTGTCGTTCTGCAGGTCGTGCGGCGCACCGCCCGTGCCCTTGTCCGAATACGCCACGGCGCAGCCGCGCTTGAGGCCCCACTCGCCCGTGGAGATGCCGCCATACACGCCGCGCGAGCCCGACGTGGTCGCGGTGATCATGCAGGGCTTCCTGGGATCGAAGCTCGCAGGCACCTGCACCATCAGGGTGACATTCTTGCGGCCCGTGCCGTCGTCGGCGAACGCGATGTACTCGGTGCCCGCCACCTTGCCCTCGCCCGCCGTGACCTTGCCCTGCGCGTCCACGTTGGGGCCGTACAGCAGGCCGTAGCCACCCGCGGCCGTCATGTCGAGCATGGCGCGGTAGTTGGTGTGGATGGCCGTGCGGCGCAACTCGGCGGCGGTGGGCTTGAGCGGGTCGGCATAGGCGGGCGGCAGCGCCGCCGCCATGCCGGTGGCACCGAGGCCCGCGGTCAACAGGTCGTTGCTGCTGCCGTCATAGGCAGTCTCGGCAATGGCGCCCAGGTATGCGGGCTTTGCATTGAGGGGGACTTGCTCGCCATCCCCACCGCCACAGGCGGCGAGAACGGCGGCTGCCACCGCGGCGGGAACGAACGGACGAAACCCTGTCTTCATGCTCATCATGTGCTTGTCTCCTGGTATTTTTCTTCGCGTTGCTTCTTGCACAGCTGACCCATGCCCCTTCCGCACCAGCCCGCGTGCGGGAAGGGGCCGCCTACCCCGCCTTGCGCGCAGCTGCCGCGCGCAGGCGCCCCACCACACCGGTAGGGAAGTAATACACCGACAGAACGAACAGCACGCCCAGCCACAGCAGCCAGCGGTCCGGCGAGAGCAGCGCAGACAGCCAGGGCAGGCCCGAGGTGGCCTCGTGCCCCAGGCGCAGCAGGTCCTGCAGGTAGCTTTGCGCCACCAGGAAGAGCACGGCGCCGATGGCCGATCCGTAGATGGTGCCCATGCCGCCGATCACCACGATGAGCAGGCAGTCCATCATGATTTCGAAGCTGAGCGAGGTGTCGGGTCCGTTGTAGCGCAGCCAGAGCGCGAGCATCGCGCCCGCCATGGTGGCGAACAGCGCCGACAGCACGCTCGACGTGGTGCGGTACACCACCACGCGGTAGCCGATGGCCTCGGCGCGGAACTCGTTCTCGCGGATGGCCTGCAGCACGCGGCCGAACGGTGAATTGACGATGCGCAGCAGCGCCAGCACCAGCGCCAGCGCCGCGACGAACAGCAGGTAGTAGCAGATCAGGCGGCCGTCGATGGCCACGCCCAGGAAGGGCTCTTCAAAGGGCTCGAAACTGGGCGACAGGATCTCGGGCACCTTGAAGGTCAGGCCGTCTTCGCCGCCGGTGATGTCCGACAGCTGCGAGGCCAGCGTCTGGAACGCCGCGGCAACGGCCAGCGTGATCATCGCGAAGAAGATGGCGCGCACGCGCAGCGAGAACAAGCCCACTGCCAGCGACAGCAGCAGCGACAGCAGCAGCGCGCCGTCAATGCCCACGCCCAGCGCCGTCCAGGTCGGCCCCAGGCGGGTGGTGGCCACCGCGATGCCGTAGGCCCCGATGCCGAAGAACATGGTGTGCGCGAAGCTCACGATGCCGGTGTAGCCCAGCAGCAGATCGAAGCTGGCCACCAGCACCACGAAGATCAGCACCTTGGCTGCCACCGACAGCGCCTTGACGCCCGGGAACAGGAAGGGTGCAAACGCCAGCCCGATGAGGATGGCCACCAGGATCACCGCGAGCACCTTGCTGCGCGGGTAGTCGTTGGAAAGAAGTCGGTTCAGCATGTCTTGGGACTCCTCTTCAACGGTTCGCGACCGGGTACACACCCTGCGGGCGCCACAGCAGAATGGCCACCATCAGCGCGATGTTGGAGAACAGCGCCACCTTGGGCACCAGGAAGCCGGTGTAGTTGGCCATGAGCCCCACCAGCAGCGCGCCGATGAGGGCGCCGCCCGTGGACCCGAGGCCGCCGATGATGATCACGATGAAGATCAGCACGTTGACCTGCGCGCCCATCTGCGGCACCACGTTCTGCTGGTACAGGCCCCACATCACGCCACCCAGGCCCGCCAGGGCCGAACCCACGACGAACACGCCGATGAACAGGCGGCGGATGCGGTAGCCCAGGCTCTCGACCATCTCGCGGTCCTGCACGCCGGCGCGGATGAGCAGGCCGACCTTGGTGCGCGACAGCGTCCAGGCCAGCACGGCGAACACCAGCAGCCCCACAGCCACGGCCACCAGGCGGTATTTCTCGATGGCAGCATCGCCAATGAGCAGCGAGCCACGCATGCCCTCGGGCAGCGGCAGCGGGATCTGCGCGGGGCCCCAGATGACCTTGATGAGTTCTTCACCAATGATCATGCCGCCCATGGTGATGAGGATCTGCTTGAGGTGCTGGCCGTACACGGGCCGCACGATGAAACGCTCGAACGCCAGGCCCACCGCGCCCGCCACGGCCATGGCCACCAGCATGGCGGGCAGCACGGCCAGCAGGTTGCGCCACAGCTCGGCGCTTTGCGTCCAGTCGCCCATGGTGCCCAGCACGCTGGTGGCCACGAAGGCGCCCAGCGCGATGAACACGCCGTGGCCAAAGTTGAGCACGTCCATGAGGCCGAACACCAGCGTGAGGCCCGAGGCGATGATGAACACGATCATGCCCATGGCCAGCCCCGCCACCGTGAGCGTGAGCCAGGTGCTGGGCGAGCCGATGAAGGGCAGCACCAGCAGTGCCAGCGCGGGCACCAGGGCCAGGGGCTTCCAGTCGAAGTCGCGGGTGATGCTCATGCCCGGTCTCCTTGCGTGGCAAGCGCCACGCGCTTGAATGCTATATTTTTAATAGCTTTCGGCGCCTTGCCATCCAGCGCCAGAGGCCAAAATAGCTTGAAATTTTTTGTGGAATTCATAGTGCCAACCCCAGCAGCGACCGCTGCAGTGCCTCGTCCTGCGCCAGCGCGGCCATGCTGCCCGCATGCACCACCTGGCCGTTGTCCATCACGGCCACGGTGTCGCCGAGCCGCTTCGCGAAGTTGATGTTCTGCTCCACCAGCAGGATGGTCACGCCGCTCTTCTTGAGCTGGTCGAACGCCTCGATCATGTTGTTGATGATGGCGGGGGCGAGGCCCTTGCTCGGCTCGTCCACGATGAGCAGGTCGCGCGGCTCGACGATGGCGCGGCTCACGGCCACCATCTGCTTTTGCCCGCCGCTGAGCTTGCCGGCCGGGTGGTTCCAGAATTTCTCCACGGCCGGGAAGAGCTTGAAGATCCATTCGAGCCGTGCCGTGTCCATCTGCGCCGCGTTCTTGGCGCCGCGCGCGGCCAGCAGCATGTTTTCCTTCACGGTCAGGTCCGCGAAGATGCCCATGTTCTCGGGCACGTAGGCGATGTTCATGCCCGCGATCTGCGGTGTGTTCAGCGCCGTGATGTCCTTGCCCCCGAAGTGGACCGAGCCCTGGGACGCATGCCACAGGCCCATGATGGTGCGCAGCGTGGTCGTCTTGCCCGCGCCGTTGCGGCCCAGCAGCATGGTGAGCTGGCCCTTGGGCACGGCCAGGTCGACGCCGTGCAGGATGTGGTACGCGCCGATGTGGGTGTGCACGCCCTTGAGTTCGAGCAGGTTGCCGGTATTGTTGTTGGTGGTGGTGGTCATGCTGCCGCCTCCTTCGTCACGCCCAGGTAGGCCTCTTGCACCACGGGCGAGGCGATCACTTCTGCCGGCGGGCCGTCGGCCACCAGCGTGCCGTTGGTCAGCACGATGATGCGGTCGGCCAGCTCGCGCACCACGTCCATCTTGTGCTCCACCAGCAGGATGATCTTGGTCTTGTCTTTTTTCAGCTCGCGGATCAGGTTCAGGATCACGGGCGCCTCGTCGTGGCTCATGCCGGCCGTGGGCTCGTCGAACATGTAGACCTGCGGCTCCAGCGCCATGAGCAGCGCCACTTCGAGCTTGCGCTGGTCGCCGTGCGGCAGGCTGGCCACAGGGGTGTCGCGGCGCTCGTGCATGGCCACCGTGTGCAGGATGGCCAGCGCCCGTTCGGTCAGCGCGCGGTGGTCGCTCCAGATGCTCCACAGGTTCAGGCCCCGGCGGTGCTTGCCCTCCTGCGTGGCCTGCACGGCCAGGCGCACGTTCTCCAGCACGCTGAGGTTCGGGAACAGGTTGGTGAGCTGAAACGCCCGGCCCAGGCCCGCATGCGTGCGCGCCGAGACCGACTGGCCCGTGAGGTCCTGCCCGCCCAGCGTGACGCTGCCCGCCGTGGCGCGCAGCTGCCCCGAGATGAGGTTGAAGTACGTGGTCTTGCCCGCACCGTTGGGGCCCACGATGGCGGTCAGCGTGCCGGGCTCGAAGGAGCAGGTCACGGCGTTGACCGCCACGTGGCCGCCGAAGCGGATGGTCAAGTCCTTGGTGGCCAAGGTGCTCATGGGTGGTGTTTCACTTTCACGGTCGTCGTCATTTCATTCAAAGAGCCCGGCAACCCAGCCCTGCGGCGGGATGCCAAGACCTGCACTGCGTTTTCATCGCCAAACAGTCTCCGCAACTGGCGCGGGCGAAACCAGCAATCGCCGCGCAAGGGCCGCCCAAGCTGCACAGCGGCGTTTCTCCTGCGTGCGCTGGCGCCTCCCCTTCCCGAATGGCGCAGCCATCCGAGAGAAGGGGGAAGACGCGAAGCGGCTCACGGGGTTGTACATGCTTCAGCAGGTACCGATCACGTAGTACCCGGGGCTGGTCTGCTTGAGCGTGGTGGTCACGAACACGTTCCACCAGCCCATGCCCTGGTTGGAGCCCAGGGCATACGCGAAGCCCGCATAGGCGTACGCCCGGCCCGCGAGGGTGTGCGCATAGTTGCTGGCCGTGGTGCAGGTGCCCGTGCCGCCACCCGGCGCCGCCAGCGTGGTGCCGGATGCCGCGGCGGACACGGCGCCTTCGGCGCCGTTGGCATCGGCGGCACGCACGGTCCAGCTGTAGGTGGTGGAAGCGGCCAGGCCGGTGTCGCTGTAGTTCGTGGCGGTCACGGGCAGCGCGTTGACCTTGTTGGCGTTGCGGTACACGTTGTAGCTGGCAGCGCCCGAGACGGCATTCCAGGCAATCGCCATGCTGCTGGCGGTGGCGCCCGAGGTGCTCACGCCCGTGGGGGCAGGCAGGTCCACCGGCGGGTTGGTGGTGCCGCCGCTGGAGACCCGGTCCACCATGGCCTTGATGGCCGCCATCTGCGGACCGGACTTCTTGGCGTAGTTGGCGTTGTCGTAGCCCCACCAGTCAAAGCAGCTGTTGGTGGCGGCCGTGCTGGTCTGTGGGTACAGCATCACCATGTTGTTGGTGTCGGCCCAGCGGTTGTAGCCGGTGTTGCGCACGTACTGCTGCTGCACATCGCTGATGTTCTGCTTGCAGCCATGCAGCACCACATGCAGCTTGCAGGTGGTGCTGCCGCCCGCCTGGCAGGCCTGCGGCACATAGGCCCAGCCCGTGGCGGCCATGCCGTGGTTGGAGATGAATTCGCTCTGGTTGAACTCGATGAAGTTGCCGGTGGGCAGCGCCGCGTTGTTGCGTGCATTGAGCGGGCCGTACAGGTGCTGCAGCATGGCACCGGCCAGGTCGAAGTTGCAGTTGCTGATGTAGGGCGCGGCCTTGGTGGTGCAGCCGTTGCCGTAGTCGTCGGTGACCATGGCGTGCTCGGCCGCGATGTCCTTCTTGTAGACCACGTTGGCGGCCGGCACGAAGCTGTTGTAGTAGGTGCGCAGGGCATCCATCACGCCGGTCTTGACCGCACTGTCGAGCGTGCCCGAGAACAGGTAGACCTTCGAGTTCTGGAGATTGGCCACGGGGTCGATGGCGCCTTGGCTGGCCCAGGTGTTGGTGGTGCTGACCAGCGTGCTGGTGGGAATGCCCGCCGGGCTGGCCATGCAGCGCCCCGTGGCATTGACGACCGAGCCCTCGGCGCAATAGAACGGCCCGCCCGCGACCACGCCCACCCCTTTGGCAAACGTGGCCGAATACGCCACGTGCAGCTGCACGGCCATGAAGCCGCCAGCCGACAGGCCCGACACGGTGGTCTGGGTCTTGTCGATCTTGAGCGCGGGCAGGTTGACGGCGGCCATCGCGCCGCCCGCTGCGCACATTGAAATTACAGCCCCTGCTGCAGCCGCCCGGATGAAATTGAAAGCCATGTTGTCTTGTCTCCAAATAATTTTGAGAAAAACCGACCCTGCCCCCGTGTGATCCGGGGGTTCATGCATCAATTCACTGGAAAAAGAGGGGCGGCCGCCCCTGCGGGATGAACCCCGAAGGAGCAGGATGGTTGTCCTGTCCGTCGGGCCTCGCTAACGCATCGAAAAAACCGGCCTATCGCTTGTTGCGGATCGGCACGTTCATTTCTTCAGGCTTGATCTCGCGCACCAGCTCGGGCACGCCCCAGGCGAAGGCCGGGTCCACCTTGATCTTGAAGTGGTACATGCTCTGCATGGCCTGGTGGTCTTCCTTACGGAAGGTCATCTTGCCCTTGGGGGTCTCGAAGCTCATGCCCTCCATGGTCTTGATGAGCTTGTTGGTGTTGGTGTCGCCGTTCGTGGCCTTGAGGGCCGTGACCAGCGCCATGGCGGAGCTGAAGCCGCCGGCGGTGAAGAAGTCCGGCGGGGTCTTGAACTCCTTGTAGTGCGCGGCCACCATGGCTTCGTTCACGGGGTTCTTGGGGATGCCGAAGTAGTAGTACGTGGCGCCTTCCATGCCAGGGAAGTTCTTGTACGCGGCCATGGCGGGCAGGATGTTGCCGCCCGTGGCGATCTCGATGTTGTAGCGCTTCAAGTCCATGTCGGCGATCTTGAAGGGGTTGCCCGCGCCGGCCCAGATGATGAAGATGACCTTGCGGCCGGGCACGTCCTTGAGCTTGTCGATCAGGCGCTGGGCACCGGCAGTGAAGTCGGTGGTGGTCGTGGGCAGGTACTCCTCGTGCACGAGCTTGGCGTTCTTGAGCGCGTCCTTGAAGGCCTTCACGCCGTCGCGGCCGAAGGCATAGTCCTGCGCCAGCGTGGCCACCGTGACGCCGGCCTTGTCGACGGCCACGGCGTTGGAGATGGCATCCTGGCTGCTGTTGCGGCCGGTGCGGAAGATGTACTTGTTCCACTTGTCGCCGGTGATGGCGTCGGCCACGGCGGGCTCCACCAGCAGGATCTTCTTGTATTCCTCGGCCACGGGCAGCAGCGCCAGGGCCACGCCCGAGGACGTGGGGCCGACGGCGATGTCGGCCTTGTCGTCCGAATAGGCCGAGGCCAGCAGGCTCTTGCCCAGGTCAGGCTTGCCCTGGTCGTCCTTTTCAATCACGACGAGCCTCTTGCCATTGACGGTCATGCTGCCGCCGGTGGCGTAGTTCAGGCCCATCAGCAGGCCGGTCTGGGTCTGCTTGCCATAGGCTTCCAGCGGGCCGGTCTTGCTGTAGATGTGGGCGATGCGGATTTCCCCGGCCTGGCCGAAAGCGGGGGTGGAAAGCGTGGCGGCGGTGACGGCAGCGGTGGCCAGGGCGACCAGGGTGCGACGATGCATGGCGATGTCTCCTTGTTGTGATGCCTGAACATTGCACAGTTCATGCCAGCATGCAAGCTGTTGATTTGTATAAAAACCCTGCTGACGCCTGCGGGACATAGTCTGATTTTTGAACAATCCAATTGTAGAAATATCAGACATATGTCTGATATTTATTCAGGGTTTTCCAGACGTCCATACAGCGTGGCCCGCGAGATGCCCAGTTGCCGTGCGGTGGCGAGCTTGTTGCCGCCATGGGCTTTCAGGGTCGCCGCGATGGCGCGCCGCTCCAGCTCGGCCACCTGCTCGGCCAGCGGACGCAGGTAGCGGCTTTCGTCCTGGGCATCGGCCATGGAAGCCGTGTCCAGCACCGGCGCGGGAGCGGCCGGCTCCACGCCGGCCTCGCGCAGGACACGCTCGAGCTGGGCGGCGTCGATGGACGGCGAGTCGCTGCGCATCACGGCCTGCTCCAGCACGTTGCGCAGTTCGCGGATGTTGCCGCGCCAGGGCTGGCCCGCCAGCAGCGCCATGGCATCGGGCAGCAGCTCGGGCGGGGCCGTGCTGTTGCGCAGCGCCAGGTCTTCACCCAGCGCCTCCACCAGGGCCGGGATGTCGGTGCGCCGCACGCGCAGCGGCGGCACGCGCACGGGCAGCACGTGCAGGCGGTAGAACAGGTCCTCGCGGAACTTGCCTTCGCGCACCAGCGCGGCCAGGTCGCGCGACGTGGCGGCCAGGATGCGCACGTTGAAGGGCACGAGCTTATTGGAGCCCAGCGGCTCGATCTCGCCCTCTTGCAGGGCCCGCAGCAGCTTGGCCTGCAGGCTTTGCGGCATGTCGCCGATTTCGTCGAGGAACAGCGTGCCGCCGTCGGCCAGCTTGAACTTGCCGTCGCGCCCCTTGCGGTCGGCACCGGTGTAGGCCCCGGGGGCCACGCCAAAGAACTCGGCCTCCAGCAATGTGTCGGGCACGGCGGCAATGTTGACGCTCACGAACGGGCCGCTCGCGCGGCTCGATGCCGCATGAATGGCGTGGGCCAGCAACTCCTTGCCCGTGCCCGTCTCGCCCAGCAACAACACGGGGCTGCTGGACTGCGCCGCGCGCCGCGCCTGGCGCTTGACCTCGGCCGCCGCAGGGCTGGAGCCAATGAAGCTGGCAAAGGTGTACTTGGCGCGCCGCTCGCCGTCGCCCGCCACGGCCAGGGAGCGGCTGCGCTGGCTGGCCAGTTCGCGCCGCGCGTCGTCCAGGTCGCGCTGCAGCAGCGCGAACTTGCTGATCAGCGGCTGCAGCGTGGTCTCGGGGTGGTCGAACAGCACGATGCCGATGGCGCCGATCACGCGGTCGGCATCGTCGCGCAGCGGGATGCGGCTGACCACGAAGGTGCCCGCCTTGTTGGTGAGCAGGTCGATCAGCACGGGCTGGCCGGTCTCCAGCACGCGGCGCATCTGGGTGTTGGGGATCACCTCTTCCACCGTGCGGCCCACGAACTGGTCGACCGAGGAGAACCCCAGGTCGGGCAGAAAGCGCTGGTAGCCTTCGTTGACCCACACGATGCGCCCGCTGCGGTCCACCAGGAACATGCCCTGGCTGACGCTGGAAAACAGCTGGAACATGGACCGCGCCGCCAGTTCGAGAATGCCCTGGGCATCCAGCGGCAGTGCGGGGGCGTCGTCGGTGAGCAGGGGCATCCGCGGATGGTAGCGCGGCGCGGCCGCCAGATGCGCCACGGGCCCGGCGCAGCGCCTCGAACCCGCGCCGCCAAATACTATCAAATCAATAGCATCTTGCGCTTATTCCTTCAGCGCTAGCGGCCATTTTCATTCAAGATCAACGCCTTCTGCCCGGTGGTGGTGCCGTCCGCAGGGCGCTGCGCGCGCACCATGCGCAGGACCACCATGGGCTGGATGGCGGCCAGCGCCTCTGCCTCTCGCACGGCCAGGGGCTGGTCCACCAGGATGCAAGGCTTGCCCGTGCGGCGGCAGTGGTCCTGCACCCGCCAGTACTCGTCATGGCTGATGCAGCCGGTCTGGCAGATCACCAGGTCGGCCGCGGCCAGGTTGGCGTCGAGCGCCGAGCCCGCGGGCGCCCCGCGCAGGGCGCCGGCCGGGGCATGCACGCGGGCCGCCGCAGCGCCGCAGGCGGGCTCCACGGCGCTGGCGGGAGCCGCATCGGCCTGTGCCGCCAGCCGCCAGCGCAGGCATTCGCGCGACAAGCTCGCGATGCGCTCGGCAAGCACGCCGATGTGGAGCGCCATGGCCTTGCGGCGGGGCAGGCCGGGGTGCGCGGCCTTCATCCGCTCCAGTTCATCCCGCGCCATCGCCAGGCGCGTGTCCCGCACGATGACCTGGGCGCGCAGCCGCACCACCTGGCGCTGCAGTGCCTCGATCTGCGCGGCCTGGGCGGCCATGGCGGTGCTGCAGCGCTTCTGTGCATCGCCCAGTTGGCGGCAGAGCGCCAGAAACTCCTGCGGAAGTGATTGCATGCACCATCCTTGCAAATAAGAACTATTCGCATTTTATGGTACGATTCACGGCTTGTGAGCACGCAAGTCACCTTGGTGGGGAAGGCAACGGGGGCATGAAACCCTTGTGGTCTGGCTTGCGAAATCCGCCGCCTGCACCAGCCGGTGCCCGCATGAAAAAACCGCGCCATGTGGCGCGGTTTTCTTTTTTGCGAGCCTTTGTGTGTATCAGCGCTCCAGCGCCGCCAGCTTGCGTGCCGCCCAGCGCCGCAGCAGGCGCGGCACGATGAGCACGGACAGCACGATGACGATCAGCGTCAGCGAACCGGGGCGCTCCAGGAAGATCGTCCACTTGCCTTCGCCAATCGACACGGCGTTGCGCATCTGCGCCTCTGCCAGAGGCCCCAGGATCATGCCCACCACCACTGGAGCGGCCGGGAAGTCGAAGCGGCGCATCACCACGCCCAAGAGGCCGATCGCATACAGCAGCACCAGATCGAACGCGCTCTGGCGCATGCCGTACACGCCCAGCGTGGAGAACACCAGGATGCCCGCGTACAGGTACGACTTGGGAATCTTGAGCAGCTTCACCCACAGGCCCACCAGCGGCAGGTTCAGGATGAGCAGCATCACGTTGCCGATGTACATGGAGGCGATCAGTGCCCACACCAGCGCGCCATTGGTGTCGAACAGCTGCGGGCCGGGCTGGATGCCGTAGTTCTGGAACGCACCCAGCAGGATGGCCGTGGTGTTGGACGTGGGAATGCCCAGCGTGAGCAGCGGGATCAGCGTGGCCGTGATGGCCGCGTTGTTGGCGGCCTCGGGGCCCGCCACGCCTTCGATGGCGCCGGTGGTGCCGAACTCTTCCTTGTGCTTGCTCAGCTTCTTTTCAGCGGCGTAGCTCAGGAAGGTCGGGATCTCGCTGCCGCCCGCGGGCACGGTGCCGAACGGAAAGCCGATGAAGGTGGCGCGGATCCATGCGGGCCACGAACGCCTCCACTCCTCCTTGGTCATGTGCGTGCTGGTCAGGCGGTTCTGGGTTTCGTCGGTCTTGCCTTCGTACATCACGTTGTACAAGGCCTCGCCCACGGCAAACAGGCCCACGGCGATCAGCACCACCTCGATCCCGTCCATCAGCTCGGGCACGCCACCGGTGTAGCGCGCCTGGCCCGAGATCTGGTCGATGCCGATGAGGCCCATGGCCAGGCCGACGAACAGCGCCACCATGCCGCGCAGCGTGCTCTTGCCCAGCACCGCGCTCACGGTGGTGAAGGCCAGCACCATCAGCATGAAGTACTCGGGCGGGCCCAGGCGCACGGCGTATTCAGCCACCAGGGGGGCAAAGAACGTGACCAGCACGGTGGCGATGGTGCCCGCCACGAACGAGCCGATGGCGGCGGTCGCCAGCGCCGCGCCCGCACGGCCGTTCTTGGCCATCTTGTTGCCCTCCATGGCGGTGACCATGGAGCCCGCCTCACCGGGCGTGTTCAGCAGGATGGACGTGGTGGAACCGCCATACATGGCGCCGTAATAGATGCCCGCGAAGAAGATCATGGAGGCCGTGGCCTCGACCTTCACGGTGATGGGCAGCAGCATGGCCACCGCCACGGCCGGCCCGATGCCGGGCAGCACGCCCACGGCGGTGCCGATCATGCAGCCCACGAAGGCCCACATCAGGTTGATGGGAGTGGCAGCGGTGGCAAAACCCTGCATCAGGAGGTTCAACGTTTCCATGGCGTGCAGGCTTTACAGCCACCCCGTGTTGGTGAGGCCGGGCAGGTTGATGGCCAGCAATTGCGTAAACATCCAGAACACCGGCGCGGCCACGGCCACGCCAATGAGGGAATCCTTGATCCAGGCCCGCAGGCGCAGGTCCAGCTCGCCTTCCGAGCTCTTGAAGCCCCGCACCGACAGCACGAAGCACAGCGCGCAGCTCAGGATGAAGCCCAGCGTCGTGATGAGCAAGGCATTGAGCAGCAGCCCGGCCGACACCCAGATGAAACCCTTCCAGTGGGCGCGCTCGTCGCCCGAGCCCTCTTCCAGCTCACGAAAGCCCCCGGTCAGTGCATGCACCACGCAGAGCACGCCGCAGATCAGCAAGGCGATGCTGACCACCCAGGGAAAGAAATTGGGGCCCACGCCGCCGTAGCCCGCCTCCGAGCTGACCGTGCTGGCACCCCAGGCCAGAAACAGCGCAAGCACCACCAGGCCCGCCCCTATCAGGGTCTGCAAGGGCTTGGAGCGCGATGAATGTTGTTGTGTCATGTTTTTCCTTCACCGGGCGGGCAGCAAGGCCGCGCACCCCGCAGGGGCCGCGCAGCCGAGGCCTAACTTGCTGGCCTCAGATCATCCCCGACTTGGCCATGGTGGCGCGCATGCTGGCGAACTCGGCATCCACGAAGTTGGCGAACTCGTCGCCGGCCATCCATGCGGGGGTCCAGCCGTTCTTCTCCATCGCATCTTGCCAGGCCTTGTGCTTGAAGGTCTTGGACAGGGCCTCGATCAGCGCCTTGCGCTGCTCGGGGGTGATGCCAGGCGCGCCGTACACGCCGCGCCAGTTGCCGATTTCCACGTTGATGCCCTGCTCCTTGAGCGTGGCGACGTTCACGCCCTTCAGGCGCGAGCCCGAGGTGACGCCCACGGCGCGCATCTTGCCCGCGGTGATGTACTCGGCGAACTCGCTGTAGCCGCTGCCGCCCACCGTGACGTTGCCGCCCAGGATGGCGGCGGTGGCCTCACCGCCCCCACGGAAGGCCACGTAGTTGATCTTGGCGGGGTCCACGCCCACTTCGCGGGCGATCATCGCTGCCGCGATGTGCTCGGTGGAACCACGCGAGCCACCGCCCCACTTCACGCTGCCAGGATCCTTCTTGAGCTGGTCCACCACGTCCTTCATGGACTTGAAAGGCGAATTGGCGGGCAGCACGAACACGTTGTATTCGCTGGTCAGGCGCGCGAGCGGGGTCACCTTGTCCAGGCCCACGGGCGGCTTGCCCGTGATGATGCCGCCCAGCATCACGGCGCCCATCACCATCAGGGCGTTCGGGTCGCCCTTGCTGGCGTTGACGAACTGGGCCAGGCCGATGGCGCCAGCGGCGCCGCCCTTGTTGTCATAAGACACCGACGACGCGACGCCTGCATCCTGCATGGCCTTGCCCAGCGCACGGCCCGTGGTGTCCCAGCCACCGCCAGGGTTGGCGGGAATCATCATCTTGATGGCGTGGGCGCTCTGGGCCGATACCGGCAGCACGCCGGCTGCGGCCATGGCAGCCAGTGATTTCAGAAACATATCGCGACGCATGGTGTCTCCTTGTAAGGTTTGCGAACCGTTCGATGATGCGCGCGCTGCCTGTCAAACGGCTGTCCTGCGACTCAGGGAAAACACCCATACGGCGCATGCGATGAGACGATGCTATGGTGCCGCGCATGCAATTGCTCCTCGTTGAAGACGACCCCACCATGCAGGCGACCCTGCACCGTGCACTGACCCGGCGCGGCATGGAGGTGACTGCGGTGGGCGACGGCAAATCCGCCCTGAGCCAGTGGGCGTCCCGCCAGCCCGACGCCGTCATCCTGGACCTTACCCTGCCTGGGCTCGACGGCCTGCAGGTGCTGCAGCAGGCGCGCGCGCGCGGCCTGCGAACGCCGGTGCTGATCCTCACCGCCCGAGGCACCGTGGGCGACCGGGTGATGGGGCTGAACGCAGGGGCGGACGATTACCTGCCCAAGCCCTTCGACCTGGACGAACTCGAGGCCCGGCTGCGTGCCCTGGTGCGCCGCAGCGCGGACCCCCTACCCGGCACGCAGCTGGCTCCCAGCACCGTGCAGATCGGTGCCATCCGCTATGACAAGAACAGCGGCGCGCTGTATCTCCAGGGCGAGGTGATGGAGCTGACGCCGCGCGAGCTGGCGCTCATGCACGCCCTGCTCGCCCAACCAGGCCACGCCGTCACCAAGGAGCGGCTGTACGAGCTGGTGTTCCCCGGCCAGCTGGATGTGCAGTACGAGGCCATCGAGGTCGTGGTGTACCGCCTGCGCAAGAAACTGGCGGGCACCGGCCTGACCCTCATGACGCTGCGCGGGCTGGGCTACCTGCTGCGGACCGACGCATGACCGCAGCCCCCGCCGGCGGGCACCGCCACCCTTCGCTGCGCAGGCGCCTGCTGCTGGGCATCCTGCTGCCGGTGGCGCTGTTCATCGGCTTCAATACCTTCAGCCTGTACCAGCAGACGCTGGCATCGCTGCACACCGCCTACGACCGCACGCTGCTGGCGTCCGCCAAGACCATCAGCGAACAGCTCGACGTGAAAGGCTTTGACGACGCGGCCGAATTGCGCGCCACCGTGCCCTACTCGGCCCTGGAAGCCTTTGAGGCCGACAACCAGAGCCAGATGTTCTACCGCGTCTCCAACCTGCATGGCGAACTGGTCTCGGGGTTTGCCGAACTGCCTGTCTGGCGTGGAAAGATCCCGGACCGCCCGCCCTACGCCGCGCTGGTGGACTTCTACGACGACCGCTTTCGCGACCGCGACGTGCGCGTGGCCGTGCTGCTGCAGCCCGTGGCCAGCTCCGAAGGCCGGGCCATGGCCGTGATCCAGGTGGCAGAGACGCTCGAAGTGCGTGAAACGCTGGCCCTGCAGATCCTGCGCAACACGTTGCTGCGCCAGGCCCTGCTGATTGCCGTGATCGCCCTCACCGTGGTGCTGGTGGTGCAGCGGGCCATCCATCCCGTGCGGCAGCTGAGCCTGCAGCTGCAGGACCGCCGGGAGGGCGACCTGAGCCCCATCGCCGCCCCCTCCACGCCGCGCGAACTGCAGCCGCTGATCGACGCCACCAACGAAGTGATGCAGCGCCTGCGCCACCTGCTGCGCCACCAGAAGCGCTTCGTGCGCGACGCCTCCCACCAGCTGCGCACCCCCCTGGCCGTGCTGAAGACCCAGGTGCAATCGGCCCTGCGGGGCGACGTGGAGCCCCGGCAGGCCCTGCACGAGATCAGCGATACGGTGGACCGCGCCACCCAGCTGGCCAACCAGATGCTGGCGCTGGCGAAGGTGGAGCAACTGCGCCAGCAGAGCGCACCGCCCACCACGCGGCTGGACGATGTGCTGCGCACCGTGGCGCTGGAGATATCACCACTGATCGCGCAGCGCGACCTGGACTTCGGCATACAGACCGTGCCCGCGCGGGTCCAGGCCCACGAGTGGATGCTGCGCGAACTGAGCCGCAACCTGCTGCACAACGCCGTGCGCCATGCGCCGCAGGGCAGCGAGCTGACGGTGGACCTGCGCACCGACAGCCACCATGTGGCGTTGACCCTCAGCGACCAGGGCCCCGGCATCGACGGCGAGCTGGCGGCCCGCCTCTTCCAGCCGTTCTCGGCGGGCGATGTGCGCGCCGGCAGCGGCCTGGGCCTGGCGATCTGCCGCGAGATCGTGGAGGCCATCGGGGGCAGTATCTCGCTGACCAACCGCGTGGTGGGCCACCGGGTGGCGGGCCTGGATGCCGTTGTACGCCTGCCACTGGCCGCGCCATCGGCTGACAGTGCAAACCACGCACACGCGTCACAATCCTCCGCATGAACACCTCGGAGACAATGCGGCTGGACAAGTGGCTCTGGTGCGCCCGCTTCTACAAGACGCGCAGCCTGGCCACCGAAGAGATCGGCAAGGGCCGCGTGACGGTCAACGGCCAGTTGGCCAAGCCTGCACGCGACCTGCGCTGCGGCGATACCGTGGCCTTGCGCCAGGGCCCCCTCGCCCGCACGGTGCTGGTGCGGGGCCTGAGCGGCGCGCGCGGACCCGCCCCTATTGCGCAGCAACTGTACGAGGAAACGGCGGACAGCATCACGGCGCGTGAACAGGCTGCCGAACAGCGGCGGCTGGCCCCCGAGCCCGCCGCCACGCTGCAGGAGGGCCGCCCCACCAAGCGCGACCGGCGCGATATCGAGCGCGTGGGCGCGCGCAGCTGGGGAGACCGCTGGAGCGCGTCGATCGACGAATAGGCCGTCCCCGAAACACCCGGCCAGGCTCCGTGCCACCAGCCCTGGCTTGAAACACGCCAGGAGCAGGAGGGCCCGCCCCCGGGGGCTCCGCCTCCTTCGGCCCCGCGCGGACAGGATCGCCCCCTGCCTAGCTGGCAGGCAGCTCCAGGCCGATGGCCGTCACCCCGCCAGACGATGTGGCCACCGTCCGCCCGCCATGCATGCGGGCTATGGCGTCCGTGATGGCCAGTCCCAGGCCATGGTTCCTCTGGCCGTGGGCCCGCGAGGGATCCGCTCGGAAGAATCGGTCGAACAGCCGCGCCAGCACCTCGGGCGCCACGGTCTCCCCCTCGTTGACGACCATCACTCCGCCCCCGCCTCCCGGCAGGGGAGCGATGCGCACCTGCACCGCCGTACCCTGGCGGGCGTGGCGCACCGCATTGCCGATGAGATTGGACAGCGCTCGGTGCAGCAGCGGGACATCGAACTGCCCCGCCGCATCGCCCGAGATGTGCAATGCCAGCCCCGCGTCCGCCAAGGCGGCCTCGTGAAATTCCGCCACCTGCGCCACCACCCGGGCGAGGCTGGGGGTGGGCTCGCGGCGGGCGCCCGCGCCCCGGTCGGCCTGGGAAAGAAAAAGCATGTCGTTGACGATGCCCGTGAGGCGCTGCAATTCCTCCAGGTTGGAGGCCAGCACCTCGCCCAGCTCTCCCGCATTGCCCGCGCCGCCGCCAAGCAGCCCGCGCAACGCCAGCTCGTTGCTGGCCTGCAATGTCGCCAATGGCGTGCGCAGTTCATGGGCCACATCCGCGTTGAATCCCTCCACCTGGACGTAGGCCTTTTCCAGCCGGCCGAGCAGGCCGTTGAACTGCTCGACGAGCGGCTGCAGCTCGGCGGGCTGCCCTTCCGTGCCGAGGCGCTGGTGCAGCGTGTCGGGCGAAAGCGCCCGCACCTGCGCCGAGAGGGCGCGCACGGGCGACAACCCCAGGTGGACCAGCGTGAAGCCGCCCAGCGACACCACCATCGCGCCCGCCAGCGCAGCGACCCACAGCGTGACGGCCATGCGGCGCAGCAACTGCTCATCGGCCTGGATGTCCAGCGCCAGCCATACCCGCAGCACGCGGCCGGGCGCCTCTGGGCGCTGGGCCGCCACCTCGAAGCTGCGCTCGCGCCAGGCCAGCAGCGGCGGATCGCCCCGCGCAACACGGGGGTAGAGCACCTCTCCCTCCCCAGTCGATACCCGCAGCCGGAAGTTGTCGTGCCCGGCCAGGAAATCATCCAGCAGATGGACGTCGTTCCAGGGCTGCGGCATGGGGTGCATTCCCCCGCCCGACAAAAGATGCCGCACCACGGCTTCCTTCTGCTCCAGCTGGCTGTCCTGCCGTTCGCGAAATCCCGCCGCCGTGACCAGATACACCAGCAGGCACACGGCACCCAGGCCCGCCAGGCTCTGCGCGGCAAGCCACCAGGACAGCCGCCGGCGCAGCGACCCGGGTGCACGCGTGCCCGTCATGCGCCGCGCGCTTCCATCACATACCCCATGCCACGGATGGTGTGCAGCAGGGGTTCGGGAAAGGGCACGTCCATCTTGCTGCGCAGCCGCCGGATGGCGACCTCGACCACATTGGTCTCGCTGTCGAAGTTCATGTCCCATACCTGGGCGGCGATCTCGGTGCGCGAGAGCACTTCCCCCTGGCGGCGCAGGAAGAGCGTGAGCAACAGAAACTCCTTGGCCGTCAGGTCCAGGCGCTGGCCCGCGCGCGTGGCCTTGCGCCGCAACAGATCCACTTCCAGGTTCGCCAGTTGCAGCACCGTGGCGCACGCCGATCCTGGTTGCGCCACCCGGCTGCGCCGCACGATGACCTCGATGCGCGCCATGAGTTCGGAGAAAGCAAACGGCTTGACCAGATAGTCATCCGCGCCCGACTGCAGGCCCAGCACGCGGTCCTCCACCTTGGTACGGGCCGTGAGCATGAGCACAGGGGTCTGGCGGGTCTTGCGCAGCGCGGCAAGCAGGCTCAATCCGTCGATGCCGGGCAGCATCACGTCAAGCACCAGCAGCGCGTAGTCGCCCTCCAGGGCCATGTGCAGGCCATCGACCCCGTTGTGCGCCACGTCCACCACATATCCGGCCTCCGTGAGCCCCTTGCGCAGGTAGTGCGCAAGCTTGACTTCGTCTTCGATGAGCAGAACTTTCATGCCCGGATTGTCAAAGAACATGGCGGGGGCCGCGATTACAAATTCGTCAGGCAGCGGTGGGCGCCCTGTCGGCATGGCGTTTTTACAGTATCCCCATGCACTGGCAAGCACCTGCGGCCAGGGCATGCAACCCCGGATCACTCCCCCTGAAAGGAAACACCCTCCATGTCCCGCAAAACCATCCTCAACGCACGCACCGCCTTGTTCGCGCCATTGGCAGCACTCGCCATGGCGATGCCTGCCGTCGCCACCGCCTCATCCCTGTATCACCCGGCGGGCGGCGAGGTGGGCTACACCACGCACCCGGACCACCTGCAAGGGGGAAAGCAGCGCAGCGACGTCCTGCGGGACATCGAAGCCGCCCGCAAGGACGGCAGCCTCGCCCTGCTCGCGCGCGGCTATGCCCTGCCGCAAAGGAATACCGGCACGCCCAAGACACGCGAACAGGTGCAGCGGGAATTCCTGGAGACGCCCGCCGCGGAGAAGCAGCGCCTGCAGGAAATGCACGGGGGCTGATGCCCCCCACGGATGCAGCCCCGCCAGCAAGGGCCCGGGCCAGCACCCCACCCGCAGTCACCGGTCCCTCCGGTCTGTGAAAGCGCCGCCTCGACCCAGCCACCATTTCTGCAAGCGTGGATCGTGCGGGCCCGTCCGCATCAATCAGCCAGCACGGGTGGCGCGCAAGGCCCGGCGGCGCTCGATCCATTCGAAACCGGCCATGCCCACCAGCATGGCCCCCACAAACGCCATGGCCTTGGGCTCCCCGGCCCCGACCGACACGATGGCGGGCCCCGGACAGAACCCCGCCATCCCCCACCCCACGCCAAATAGCAGGCTGCCAGCCACCAGGCGCCTGTCGATGCCGCGCGATGCAGGCAAATGCATGGCCCCGCCCAGGAAGGCCCTGGTGCGCCGGCGTGCCACGGCAAATGCGAGGGCACTCACCGCAACGGCCCCGCCCATCACAAAGGCCAGTGAGGGATCCCACAGCCCCGTCACATCCAGAAACCCCACGACCTTGCCCGGATCGGTCATGCCCGAAACCACAAGGCCCAGGCCAAAGACCAGGCCGACGGCGAATTCAGCGATACGGTGGCGCATGGGCCGCTCCCAGAAAATTGAAAATGTTGACCACCGGCATCCGCAACGCCGTCAGGACAGAACGTGCCGGATGACAAAAACACTGGCAAAACCCGTCCCCATGAAGGCCAGCGTGGCCACCAGTGATCTTGGCGACAGGCGCGCCAGGCCACACACGCCATGGCCGCTGGTGCAGCCCCCGCCGTAGCGGGTGCCAAGGCCCACCAGCAGGCCGGCCAGCACCACCATTGCCCAACTGGCATCGATCCGGGGGCCCTGGCTGGCGCCCACCACACCGCGGTAGAGCGCGGGCGCGGCCAGCAGGCCCAGCACCAAGGCAATACGCCACGCAATATCTCCGCTGCGCGGCCGCAGCAGCCCTCCGACAATGCCGCTGATGCCCAAGACCCGGCCATTGAACAGCACGAAGCCCGCGGCCGCGAGCCCCAGAAGAATGCCCCCGGCCAAGGCAGACCAGGGGGTGAAATGGTTCCAGTCGATCTGCATGCGCGGTACTCCTTGGGCGGAAAGGGAATCGGGTGGATTGTAAAACAATATATTTTTATACAAACTATAATTTTCTTTATTGATTTCGACGGGTACCCCCATGCAACCACAGGTCCACGCCTTCTTCGACCCCTCCACCCACACCGTGACCTATGTGGTGTTCGATCATCCCGGAGGCCACTGCGCCATCCTTGATTCCGTCCTTGACTATGACCCCAAATCGGGCCGCACCAGCACCGCGGCGGCGAGCGAGGTGATGGCCTTCGTGACGGCGCAGCAACTCACGGTCCAGTGGATTTTGGAAACCCATGCCCATGCAGACCACCTGTCGGCCGCGCACCACCTGCGGGAAGCGCTGGGCGGCAAGATCGCCATCGGCGCCGCCATCACCAAGGTGCAAAACACCTTCAAAGGCATCTTCAACCTGGAGCCCGGTTTCCGGGCCGACGGCAGCCAATTCGATCATCTGTTCGCCGACGGGGAGGCATTCGCCATTGGCACCCTGCAGGCCCGGGCCCTGTCGGTACCGGGCCACACACCCGCCTGCATGGCCTTTCAGGTAGGCAACGCGGTATTCGTGGGCGACACCTTGTTCATGCCCGACGTGGGCACGGCACGGTGCGACTTCCCGGGCGGCGACGCACACATGCTGTACCAGTCGGTGCGCAAGCTGCTGTGCCTGCCACCCGAAACCCGGCTGTTCATGTGCCACGACTACCCGCCCGCAGGCCGCGAGCCCGCGTGGGAAACCACCGTCGCCGAGCAGCGGGAGCGAAACATCCACGTCCACGACGGCATCACCGAGGCTGGCTTCGTGGCCATGCGCACCCGCCGCGACGCGACACTGGACATGCCCGTGCTGATCCTGCCGGCAGTACAGATCAACATCCGCGCGGGGGAGCCTCCGCCAGCGGAAAGCAACGGGATCTCCTACCTCAAGATTCCGCTCAATGCGCTGTGACGCCACGCCCAACTGACGCGGCTTTGTCCGACACGTCGGGAATGGCGTTCGTTTTACGATGCCCTCGTCGCTATCCTCTGGCGACACCCTCCCCTCTTGCCTTGAGCAAGTTCAAGCCCGCTTCGTGCGGGCTTTTTTTCGAACGCCCTTGCGCCCAGGCTCCCGGCGCGCGCCCGCTGATAGATCAAGCGGCGCTGGTCCTACAGGCGAAGGGATGGCGTCCGGAGCACCATGAAGCTGCCGGTGTGTCAGGCATCGGTAGATGAAGCGTTTGGGCCCGCCTCGTGCGGGCCCCTTTTTAAGCCAGCCACTTCCTCGCCGTGCCACCCGGGGCGGCCCCTGGAAACAGCCCATTTCCCCATACAGACTCCGCACCTTCTTTCGAGCCCAAAACGGGTAACTTATCGAGAGGAAGATGGAGGGGTTGCGCCGTCCTGCCGGTACTCGACCCGGTGTTTCATGAACCGGTGGTAGGACATGCGCAGATGCAGCTGCATGACCTGCCGGGCCAGCTCACCATCCCTGGCGCGCACGGCAATCGCCAGATCGCGGTGGTGGTGGAGGCTTTGCACCAGTTCTTCGGGCGTGTAGATGTAGAACGAGCGCTTGATGATCGGCATGTCGATCATGGTCGCCAGCATGGTCTTGAGGCGCGGCGAGCCTGACGCCTCGATCAGCGCGTGGTGGAAATCCCGGTTGGCGGACTGCACCTCGGCGATGCCATCGTGGCCAGCGGCAATGCCGGCCTCCATGCGCTGGCTGCTGGCCTCCAGCTCATCGGCCAACCCCTCGCCGCCGCGCGTGGCCGCGAGGAACGAGGCATACGGCTCCAGCAGCATGCGCAACTGGAAGGTCTCCTCCACATCCCAGTCGCTCCACTCCGACACCCGGATGCCCTGACCCGCGCCATCGGTCGCCAGGCCGTCTTCCACCAGGCGGTGCAGCGCATTGCGCACTGGTGTGCGGCTCAGCCCCAGGTCGCGGGCGATGGGCTCTTCCTTGAGCTGCTCACCCGGGCGGTAGTGCCCGCCGATGAGCCGCTGCCGCAGAACCTCGTACGCCTTGTCTTTCACGTTTTGCACTGTTTTTGCACCAAGGGGATGGGATGGAGTGCGCTCATTCTAGGTGAGCGGTGCAGTCAATGCCGCATCTGGAGTCGACTTCAGAAAAATACAAAATAAGTGCAAATTCACCTTGATCTACGGGAAACCCCTATGAAAATATTCCAGTCACGCTCAATAAGATGGCATAAATGTTTTAAATTTGTACTTTCATGAAAATCGCAATCCTGGGTGGTGGAATGGTCGGCGCCTGCTACATGCAGGCCTTCCTGGAGCAGGGGCACAGCTTGGCGGGCCTGTGCGACCTGCAGCCAGGCGCAGCGGTGGCTGCCGCCGTGCAGGCCGCCGGTGCGCAGGTGCATACCGCGCCCGGGGCCTGGCTGGCCGGGGCCGACGTGGTGGTGAGCGCCGTGTTCGGCACCGTGGCGCGCAGCCTGTTCGAGGCCTGTCTGCCCCATCTGCAGGATGGGGCGCTGTATGTGGACATGACCACGGCCGACCCCGGCGAGATGCGCGAATGCGGCGAGCTGGCCCAACGCGGCGCACACGGCACGGCGGTCCACTTCGTGGACGTGGCTATCACAGGGGCCGTCAACCTGGGCGGCAAGAAGACGCCGCTGCTCGTGGCCGGCGGCAAGGCCGGTTTTGTACAGGAATTGTTCTCGCCCTTCGGTGGATCGGTCCGCGTGGTGGGCGATCAGCCGGGCGATGCCGCCTCGCTCAAGCTCTTGCGCAGCATCTACACCAAGGGAGTCGAGGCGCTCGCGGTGGAATGCCTGGTCACGGCCCAGCAGATGGGCCTGCGCGAGCAGTTGTATGCCGTGCTGCAGGATATCGACGAGACACCGCTGCGCACGCTGATGGAATCCATGGTGCGCACGCACATCCCGCACGCGGCGCGCCGCCGCAACGAGGTGGCCGAGGCGCAGCAGCAGATGGCCCGCCACGGCCTGGCGCCGGTCGTCTCGCCCGCCGTCGAATCGTTGTTTGCCGCCACCGCACAGGCCCATGCGGCACAGCCTTTCACCGGCACCTCCACCGACGAAGCCATCGCCTGGCTGGGCCGCCACGTGCTCGCCAGCCACCCTTGATCAGCGCGCACCCCGCGCCCACCGACCGACATCACTACAGGAGACATTCGCAATGACCTTGACTCGACGCACCCTGGCCCTCGGCGGCCTGCTGGCCATGGCGGCCGCCACGGCAACCATCGCCCCGGCCCATGCCCAGGGCAACTACCCGCAACGGCCCATCAAGTTCATCGTGCCCTTCCCGGCGGGCGGCGGCACCGACAACCTGACCCGGCTGGTCGGCACCAAGCTGACCGATGCCTACGGCTGGGCCGTCGTGGTGGAGAACAAGCCCGGCGCCGGCGGCAACCTGGCGCTGGACCAGACGGCCAAGGCCCCCGCCGACGGGCTGACCCTGGTGATGGCGCAGACCGACAACGTGGTGCTCAACCCGCTGCTGTACACCAAGCTCACCTACAACCCCGACAAGGACCTGCGCGCCGTGGCCCTGGTGGCCGCCGGCCCGGCCGTGCTGGTGGTGAACGCCGACTCGCCCTACAAGACACTGGACGACATCATCCAGGCCGCGAAGAAGGACCCCGGGCGCCTGAGCTTTGCCACTCCGGGCACCGGCACCATCTCGCACATCATCAGCGAGGCCTGGCAGAAAAGCTCCAACGTGAAGTTCACGCACGTGCCGTTTCGCGGCATGGCCCAGGCCATGCCCGACCTGCTGGGCGGGCGCATCGACATGTACATGGGCTCCATCCCCACGCTGCTGTCGCACATCCAGTCGGGCAAGGTGCGCGCCCTGGGGGTGACCACGGCGCGCCGCTCCAAGCTGCTGCCCGACGTGCCCACCTACACCGAGTCCGGCATCAAGGGCGTGGAGCTGGCCAGCGTGTGGGGTGTGATGGCGCCCGCCGGCACGTCCGACGCCGTCGTCAGGCAGCTCAACGAGGCCATCAACAAGGTGGTCAACGCGCCGGACACGGCCAAGAAGATCGCCGACTCCGGCGCCGAGCTCATCACCGGCACGCCCGACGACATGGCCAGGCTCTATGCCAGCGACCGCGCGCGCCTGGCGCCCATCGTCAAGAGCTCGGGCACCACGCTCGACTGATCACTCCACCCATCACTTATCTACCATCCCAGTGAGAACCACACCATGATCGGCTGCCAAATCTTGAAACGCCAACGCGCCGTGAGCCTGGAACTGGCCCGGCAATTCCTCGACGTGCCCGTGGCCAACGTCAGCGACTGCATGTCGCGCATGACGGCCGGCGGCCCACGCCTGCGCCCCATGCACGACGGTACCGCCATGGCCGGCCCGGCCCTCACCATCAAGACCCGCCCTGGCGACAACCTGCTGATCCACAAGGCCTTGAAAATCGCGCAACCCGGCGACGTGATCGTGGTGGACGCGGGCGGCGACCTCACCAACGCACTCATCGGCGAGATCATGGTGGGCGAAGCCAAGCTCAAGGGCTTTGCGGGCATCGTCATCAACGGAGCCATCCGCGACAGCGCCGTGCTGCGAAAGGACAGCTTCCCCGTGTTCGCCGCCGGCGTCACGCACCGCGGCCCCTACAAGGATGGCCCCGGCGAGATCAACGTGCCCATCGCCATCGACGGCATGGTCATCGAACCCGGCGACCTGGTCATCGGCGACGACGACGGTCTGCTCTGCGTGCCCTACGGCCAGGCCGAGCAGTTGCTGGCCGCTGCGCACAAGAAGCAGGAGATCGAGGCCGTGATGGTGGCGGAGATCGCGGACGGCTCCCAGGACAACGCCTGGATAGATGCTGCGCTCAAGCGGGCCAATTGCGCGACGGAGGAATAGGTCGGGCGTATTTGCCCCATCCATGGCTCAGCAGCGCCCGGCAGACGGATTGCGCGCTGAGCATACCCAGGATGCCACCGCGCATTCCTTCCGGTTGCATGGCCGGGGCAGCCCACCGGTCGATCCTGGCGGGATTGAATTCGATGCCGGAGCATTCACCAGCGCGAGGGGCTGGCCGGGTGGGGCTCCGCATCGTGCGATGCAACGGCGTCGCGCATTTCCTTCAGACCACGTTCCGCGCATGACCGCAGCTCCTGCAGCGGGATGGCAAAGGAGTGTTCGCCTGCAGCTTCCAGCGAGGCCAACGAATGCAGCGTCTGAGCCAGTTCACCAAGTCGATTGAGGCCAAAGCTCCCTGCCGTGCCCGCAAGATCGTGCGCTTCCTTGCGCAACCGAGCCCGGTCGTTGTCCGTGGCGGCCTGCTCCAGGCGCCGCAGACGCTGGGTGCAGTCCTGTTCGAATTTCGCCGTCAAGGCGCTGAGCTCTGCGGGGGACAAGCCTGCGCGCATTTCCTCCAACGCGGCGGGATCAAAGTCCACGCCATATCTTTCCCTGGCCTGCAATGCAATCGTGGCAGGAACATGGCGCGCCCTGGCTTGCATGTCGCCCGGCAGAATCCAGCGGTGGAGCGTGTCCCAGAGATTGCTCTCCAGGACTGGCTTGATGAGATGGTCGTTCATGCCCGCCTGGCGGGACCGCTCGATGTCCCGCGCCGTGGCGTTGGCCGTCATGGCCACGATGGGCAGCGCAGCGAATCTCGGCTGTGCGCGCAGCTCGCGCGTGGCCGTAAGCCCGTCCATGATGGGCATCTGCATATCCATCAGCACGGCGGCGTAGGTGCCATCGGGGGCGGACTGCAGTTTGTCCAGTGCGGCCGCCCCGTCCTCGGCCAGGTCAACACGCATGCCCCCGGCTTCCAGCAGGCCGCGCGCCACGAGACGATTGAGTTCGTTGTCGTCCACGACCAGCACGCGCAGGCCGCTCAGTCCTGCGATATCGGGCACTGCCTGAGGGAGGTGCGCGGTGTGTTCCCTGGAGGCCGGCGTGGTCCTCTGAACCAGCGCGGTAAACCAGAAGGTGCTGCCGACTCCCGGCGTGCTCGCCACCCCCACGGCGCCGCCCATCAAGTCGGCCAGGCGGCGGGAGATCGCCAGCCCCAAGCCCGTGCCGCCGAAGCGGCGGGTGATGGAGGCATCGGCCTGGTGAAACGCCTGGAACAGCCCGGCCTCCTGGTCAGGCGAGAGGCCGATCCCCGTGTCCCGCACGGCGCAGCGCAGCAACAGGCCTTGGCTGTGTTCGTTCGCCAGCTGCAGGTGGATGGAGACCGTGCCCCGTTCCGTAAACTTGATGGCATTGTTGACATAGTTGATGAGGATCTGCCCCATCCGGTGCGAATCGCCAAACACTGCCGTGGGCACGTCGCTGTCCACGTCAATCTGCAGCTCGAGCCCCTTTCCATCGGCCTTGTCGATGAACATGCCAGCGACATCACCAACCATCTGGCGCGGCTGAAAAAGCGCATGCTCCAGAACCATGTGGCCACCGTCGATCTTCGAGAAATCAAGAATGTCGTCGACGATGCCCAGCAGATGCTGGCCAGCCCGCTGCATCTTCTCGACCCGCTCGCGCTGCGGGCTGTCCAGCCGGTCTTTGAGCGCAAGCTGGGTCAATCCCAGGATGGCGTTCAGTGGCGTGCGGATCTCGTGGCTCATCATCGCCAGGAACTCGGCCCTTTCTTCCGCCGTGCGTTCGGCCTCCTCCTTGGCTTTCGATAGCGCATGGGCCTGCAACTGGGCCTGCGTCACATCCAGCCATACACCGTTGAACAAGGTGCCTCCGTCGGGGGTTCGCCGCGCTGTCGCCAGCGTCTCGAGCCAGACGGTCTGGCCACCCCGCTCCATTTGCACCGCGAAGTGAACCGGCTCCAATGTGCCCAGGCTTTTCATGAACCGGTCGCGCGCCGTATCGCCCGCGTTTCCGTACTCAACGCCGATCCGGCCCTCGTCCCCCAGCAGTTCCCTTGCGGTGCGGCTGTGCAGATCCTCCGCCTTGTCGCTCACATACAGATAGCGGCGGGTGCCATCCGGCTGCACATGGAGCTGAAACACCGCGCCGGGAATCGCGCTGGTCAGGTCTACGAGTTGCTCCGACAGGCGCCTCGCCTCGGCGCTGGCGGCGACTTCGATGGCCAGGCGGTCTGCGCGTTGCATGCTGTCCTTGAAAACCTGCATCGCCTTCGCCATGGTGCCGACCTCGTCCCGGCGGTCGGTGCCCAGCACCGGGGTGTCGTATTGGCGCAAGGTGAGCTGATGCATGCCTTGCGTCAGACGCGCGATGGGTCTTGATATCTGATGAACCCCCACCCACCCGGAAAGCGCCATCACGGACAGCAGGCCCAGGCCCACGCCGAGCAACGTAGTCGCCACCGTGGTGCGCGTCGCTTCGCCCAGTTGCTGGCTCGCTTGCTGGAAGCCCGCGACAGATCTGCTGCGCAGCTGCGCCATGTCCCGCTGCAGGGACCGCAGCACCGGCTCGAACTCATCGTGGATGATCTGCAAAGCGCGGTCGCCGCGCCAGCGGGCGGCGGATTCAACGATGCGGTTGGCCTGTGCAAAGGACACGTCGGCCTGCTGGCCGATGGCCTGCAGGGCAGTTGCTTCATCCGGCATCAACGACAGCACCGAAGCAACCTTGGCGTTGAACCCCCCATGCAACCGCTTGAGCGATTCGAGCTCCGCCCGCATCGTTGCTTCCTCCTGCGCGGTCAGGACGGCATACACGATGCGGTTGGATTCCGACAGCAATAGCGCAGCATCGCTCAGCTCCAGGGCACCTTGTGCCTCCTTTGCGATGAGGTGCGTGTATCGCTGGTCGATGCTGCGCATCTGGGTGGTGGCGTAGACCGTGATCGCCACGGAAATCAGGCCCATCAAGGCGACCAGGAAAACGATCTTTGCCGCCAGGCGCCAATGTGAAATGTGTCTTGCGAGGAACATGGTCAGAGGGACGGTGGATGGGCGACGGCTTATCGGCTGGCCTGTGCGATGGCGCCGCGAAGGGCTTTGACCGCGTCGGGCGTGTTCAACTCCCCCTTGAAGTGCCGGGACACGACCTCGTAGATGGCGGTCTTGACCGCCGGAGGGTTGGCGTTGCCCATTGCGATGGAGCCCATCATCGCCCGGCGCATGTTGGCGTTGCGCATGTCGGTGATGTTGCGGCGCCCGCAGCTGTTGAAGCGCTGGTTGGACACATCCACCCGCGCCGGCGCGGCACCAGTTCGCAGGTTCACGTCTTCCTGGAGCGCCGGGCCCATGACGACCGTGGCGAACGCGGCCTGGGCGGGTTGCCGGCCTTGAGGCTGGCGCAGAAAGACGAACTGATCGCTATTGAACAGGTAGACCCCCTGGGTATCGGGAAACCTCCAGCAGACGTACTCCCGCCCGGGCGCCAGGCCCATTGCCGTGAATTCGCCGTCCACCCAGGAGCCCTGCACCTGCAAGAGGGCTTCCCCCCGACTGACCAATGTCGTTGCCTCGTCCCAGCGCCGTGTCGGAAAACGGGGCCCCAGGTAGCCCGCCAGCTGTTTCATGCGGTCAAAAATCAGCGTCAGCCGGGCCTCATCGAGCACGCCGGGGTCCAGGTCGATGAATGCCTTGCGGTAGAACTGCGCGCCCCCGACCCCCACGGCCACGGACTCGAACAGCAACGTGTGCTCCCACGCTTCGTGGCCAATGGCCAGCGGCAACACGCCGCTGGCCTTGGCCTTGTCCAGCAGGGCAATGAGATCCGCCCAACCGTCTGGCGCCTGCGCTGCCCCAAGCTGCTGTGCCAGTGCCTTGTTGACCCACAGCCAGTTGGTGGAATGGGCGTTGAAAGGGGTCGCCACCCATGAACCGTTCCATTTGGACAAGCGTTGAATGTCCATGGGAACGACCTCGTCCCATTCTTCGCGCATTGCAATGTCGTCCAGGTTCTCCAGCAAGCCCTTGCGGGCCCAGGCATGGATTTCAAATCCGATCATCTGCGCGACCGTGGGAGCTTCGGGGCCCAGCCGGCGCCTGGCGAGCGCTTCGGTATAGCGGGCCGTCCCACTGCCGGCAGACGAGTGCTCGGCCCATCCCACGCCATTCAGCAGGGCATGGTCACGAACCGCATTCATGCTGGCACGCTCTCCGCCCGCGACCCACCAGTGCATGACCTTGACACCCCCCTGCGGTGCCTTCGGCGTTGCGCCCCATCCGGGCAGGGCGATGGCCGCGAGCCACAAGGCAAGGCAATGAAGCGGAAAGCGATGGGACATGGTCAGAGGGGAAGAAAAACGAGAGACCGCGGGAGGATGGGAGACCGTGGACATGCCGCCTATGGCGCAGGCAGGTGCAACCGGAAGGCCAAGGCTGCGCCTGCGAATATACGGACCTGCAAGGCTGCAGCCACCCCAGCCCATCATCACCCGGATTGGTGAATCTTGTCGAGCCGGTAGCCGATCCCGTAGACGGCGGAAAGTGCATAGCCGCTGTCCGGGGTCAGGAGCAATTGGGTCCGAAGCCGTGAGGCGTGTGTGTCAAGCGTGCGGGTGTGGACATCCCTGGCGTCTGCCCATACCTTCTCGCGCAGATGGTCCCGCGACATCAAGCGCCCGAGGTTCTGAAAGAGGCACAACGCGAGTTCGTATTCCTTGTTCTTCAGCTCGATGCTTTTGCCGTCGAGCACGACCGTCCGCGTGCTGGGTTCAAACCGGTACCGACCGAAGTCCAGCACATCCGCCATGACGGTCGGGTGCGCCCTGCGTAGCAACGCTTGAATACGCGCCAGCAACTCACCCATGCGGACGGGCTTGGTCATGAAGTCATCGCCGCCAGAGGTCAGCCCCTCGATGACATCCTGCTCGCCGTTGCGCCGGGTGAGGAACAGGATCGGCATCGCATCGGGCCTGACCTTGCGGACGGCCTGGGCAACCTCCGGCCCGTCCATATCCGGCAGGTGCCAGTCCAGTATCAAGAGGTCAAACGTCTGATGGCGCAAATCCTTGAGGAGGGATTCGCTTGTCATGTAAGCATGGCACACGTGCCCCGCACCTTGGGTCGCGGCGCGAAGGACATCTTGCAGAAGGGCATCGTCTTCTAGAACGGCGATACGCATGGCACCTGGAGCATTGAAACAATGGCCCAAGCTTACTGTGTTTGCCCTGACGGGGCTTTGCCTCCCGAACCAAGGACTCCTGAGGTAGCCTCAGGGGCAGAGTCCACTGAATTCGACAAAGGGCCACATGGCGAAAGTAAATATCCTGCATCTCCAGACGCTGTGCCAGATTGCACAGCTAGGCAGTTTCCAGGCCACTGCGGACCACATGTACACCACCCAGCCCACGGTTTCCGCGCGCATGCGGGAACTGGAGGGAAGGCTGGGCTTTCCGGTGTTTCACAAGCGTGGCCGCAGGATGGACCTGACGACGCAAGGGCGGGAGCTGGTTCAGCAGATCAAGCCCCTCCTGGCCGCCATCGATGATGTCATTCACACGCTCGACGATGCCTCCCATGCCTCGGGGCTCATACGCCTGGGCATTGCCGGCCTGATCGGCCAGACCTGGTTTTCGCAGTTCATTACCGCTGCGCGGGCGGCCATGCCGCAACTGAATTTTGAGGTGGAGGTCGGGCAGACCTCGCTGAGCGTCAACAAGCTGGAGACGGGCCACCTGGACCTGGTGTTCATGGCCACGCCTTCCCTGACCTCCGACCGCTTTCATGTGGAGCCCATAGGCTCTGTCGACGTGATGCTGGTGGGCTCGCCGGCCCTTGTGGGGCGCGAGGGTGACCAATCCGCGACCCACTGGCTGGAACTGATGCGCTCGCAGCCCGTGTGGTCGCTGTCCAAAGAATCGCCCATGCATCCGATCCTGGCGAAACTCGTCAAGGAGAGCAGCCTCCGCATCAAGATCGATATCTGCGGCGATGTATTGACACTGAAGGAGCTGCTCCGCTGCGGCACGGGCATCGGTTTGATGACCTATCCCCTGATCGAATCGGAATTGAAAAGCGGCGAACTCATTGCGCTGAAAGGCGCACCGACTTTTCCCCGCATTTCCTTCAATGCCGCGTGGGGCATGGACCAGAGCCAGACCGTCATCCGCAAGCTGGTGGCCTTGGCCAGGACCATCTCCACGTTCCAATGAGACTGGGAGGCCGGGAGAGCCTTTGCCTCTACTCCGGTTTCACGCCCGCTTCGCTCAAGAGCTTTTGCCAGCGCGCCACTTCCTCGGCCAGCAGCTTCTCGGCGCCTTCCGTGCTGCGCTGCGCGGCGCTGGGGACCGCCAGGCCCATTTGCCTGTAACGTTCCAGCAGGTCCGCTTGGGCCAGCGTCTTGTTGATGGCCTCGTTGAGCGTATTGACCGTCGCCATGGGAACGCCCTTCTTGACCAGCAGCATGTTCCAGATGGTGTAGTTCAAATTCTTGTAGGAGGTCTCGCTGGCCGAGGGAACGTTCGGCAGCACGCCCACGCGCTGCGCGCTCAGCACCACCAGCCCCTTGATCTTGCCCGATGCAATCGAGCCGACCGCCGTGCTGCTGCTTTCCACGGTGTAGTCGATCTGCCCGGCCATCACATCGGACGTCGCCTGGGCCGCGCCACGATAGTGAACGGGCGGCACGTTGATGCCCAGGCCGGCGTTGAGCAGCACGCCCCCCAGGAAGGCGCCCGAGCCGACGCCCGCATCGCCGAAGTTCATTTTCGCGCCATGCGTCTTGGCATAGGCGGCGAACTCATCCAGGTTCGACGCCGGGAAATCGGCGCGCACCGAAAGCACCTGCGGAGCATCACCCACGGAGGCGAGCGGGGTGAAGTCCTTGAGAACGTCATAAGGCAGATTTTTGTAGACCGAGGCATTCGCAGCCAGCGTTCCGACATTGCCCAGAAGGAGGGTGTAGCCATCGGCCGCGGCCCTGGCCACACGCGACTGGCCTATCGATCCCCCGGCACCGGGAACGTTCTCCACGACGATCGGCTGTTTCAGTTCCTGAGACAGGCCTTTGGCCAGCATTCTGGCCAAGACGTCTGTCGCCCCCCCTGCGGTATATGGAACGATCAAGCTGATGGGCCGCTCTGGATAAGGCCCGGCCTGCGCCCCAAGGCTCAACGCCAGCCCCAGGGGGCCCAGCACGACACGCACGATCTTCGAGATGCTGAAAGTCTTCTTCGTATTCATGGTTTGTCTCCAAAAAAATCAAGCAACGGTCGGTTTCATCTTTTGCCGCCAGGCCGCCCCACGACAAAAGGCGGCCTCCTCGGGAGGCGGTGGCCACACGCGGTGGGCCAGCGTGACGGCCACTCTTCGAACGGCAAGCAAAGGCCATTGCGCTCAGCAAGGGCGCATGCAGGCTGGTGAAATTCGCGGCGTCCGCTGCGGGGCGCCGAGCCATCTCAGGCCGGGGTGCTCAGCGAAAACGTCACGACCTTTTCGTCGGTCATGTCGCGGATCGCATACTTCGGACCTTCGAAGCCGTAGCCGCTGTCCTTGACGCCGCCATAAGGCATGCCGTCATTGCGCGAGCTGGAGGTTTCGTTCACATGCAAGCCGCCCACGCGCAGATGGCGGGCCATGTAGAAAGCGGTGTTCACGTCATTGGTGAAGACACCGGCGGCCAGGCCGTAGGGCGTGGCATTGATGCTGTCGATGACCTCGGACACCGTCTGGAACGGCATCAGGGTGACGACCGGCGCGAAGATTTCCTGGTCCACCACCTTCATCCCGGGTCGCACGTCGGCCAGGATCGTCGGCTCCAGCACGGACCCTTCTCGCTGGCCGCCCGTGACCAGCCGTGCGCCCTGGGCCACGGCCTCGAGCACCCAGGCCTGCGCGCGCATGGCCTCTTTCTCGGCAATCATCGGCCCCACATCGGTCCCGGCCTGCCGCGGATCGCCGCTCTTGAGCGCGCGCGTGGCCTGTTCCAGCCGGGCCGCGACTTCCTCGACCCGGGATTGCGCCACATACAGGCGCTGGATCGACGTGCACACCTGGCCCGCCTTGCGGAACGTGGCACGCAGAATGCGCGGCAAGGCCATGTCGAGATCGGCGTCGTCACAGATCACCGTGCAGGCGATGCTGCCCAGTTCGAGCTGCGTGCGCCGGCTGCCCGCCTTTTGCTGGATGATGCGGCCGACCCGCGTGCTGCCGGTGAAGGTGTAGAAGTCGATGCCCTGCTCGTCCAGCAGCCATTCCCCCGCCTCCGCGCCTTCTCCATGGACCAGGGAAATGAGTTCGGCGGGCCAGCCGGCCTCCAGCAGAACGTCGCAGATCAGGCTGGCAGTCAACGGGGTGTATCCAGAAGGTTTCAGGATGACCGCATTGCCCGCGGCAATGGCCGGTGCGATTTTGTGCAGCAAGGCGTTGAACGGCGCATTGAAAGGCGTGATGGCGCACACGACGCCCACCGGCGTGCGCAGGGTAAAGGCAATGCGATCTTTCTGGCCGGGGTTGCCATCCATGGGGATCATCTCGCCGCAGATGCGCTTGGCCTCCTCGGCCGAGATTTCCAGCGTATCCAGGCCGCGGTCGATTTCACCGGACGATTCTGCCGCGGTGAACCCCGCCTCCAGCACCATGATGTCGATGAAGCGCTGTCTGCGGGCCTGGATGATCTCCGCCGCCTTGCGCAGGATGCGTGAACGCTTGTAGCCGTCCGGCGCCTGCTTCACATGGCGGCGCGCCACGGCCACGGCCTGCCGGATGTGCTCCCGGGAGGTCTGGTCCACCTGGGCGATCGTCTCGCCCGAGTAGCGGTCGCGCACGGCGAAGCTGGCGCCGCTGCCCACGCGTTGCCCCGCGATCAGGCTCAGCGTCGAAACGGATTCGAGAACTTGGGGAAGGGATGCTGACATTGCGTTGTCTCCAGTCATAGATGCTTTACTTCGCCAAAATCATGTCGGCCGCCTTTTCGCCAACCATCAGGCTGGCGGCCAGGGTGTTGGCGGACGGAACCTGGGGCATGACGGACGCATCCGCGACGCGCAGGTTTTCGCAGCCATGGACCCGCAGCGCGGCATCGACCACGGCCATGCGGTCCTCGCGCGGACCCATCTTGCAGGTGCCCACCATGTGATAGCCGGTGGTGCCCTTCTGCCGGGCATAGTCCAGCCACTCGTCGTCGGTGGCGATGTCCTTGCCAGGCTGCAGCTCCTTCACCAGGTAGGGCGCCATCGCCGAGGAGGCCATCAGTTGCCGGGCGAGCTTCAGCGCTTCGACCAGCGTGCGCTGGTCCAGCTCATGGCTGAGAAAGTTCGGCTGGAGCAGCGGCGCCTGCAGTGGGTCCCTGGACTGGATGTGCACATAGCCGCTGCTTTCAGGCCGCTGCTGCCTGGCGCCCGTGCTCATGCCCGGCATGTCGTCGAGCACGTAGTTGCTGCCCTCCTTGTAGCTGGCCGGCGTGAACAGGATCTGGATGTCGCCGCGCGCGGGGCTGAGTGGGGTTCGCCAGAAGACATGGACGAGCGAAGGGCTCAGCGCCAGGATGCTCGGCTTGCCCGCGAACCACCTGAGCACCTCCTTGCCCAGGCGCCATCCCCGGGACAACTCGTTGAGCGTCGTGGCGCCTTGCGCCCGCGCAATGCTGCGCACCGTATAGTGATCGCGAAAATTCGCGCCCACACCAGGCAGATGCTGCTTGACGGCGACGCCATGCGGGCGCAGCAGCTCGGAGTCTCCAAGGCCTGACAGTTGCAGGATCTTGGGCGAGTTCACGGCCCCCGCGCTGAGGATCACCTCCTTGTTGGCGTAGACCGTGTGCGACGCGCCATGCCGGATGTACTTCACGCCAACGGCGCGATGGCCCTGGAACAGGACTTCCGACACCACGGCGTTTGTCTTCAGTTGCACCCGACCGGTCTGCATTGCCGGCCGCAGGAAAGCATCGGAACAATTGACGCGCCGGTTCCTGTGGATGTAGCGCTGGAAATACCCCGCGCCCAGCTGCTCCCTGCCGTTGTAGTCGGGGTTGCAGGGAATACCGAATTCCTCGCATCCCTTGATGAAGGCATCGCACAGCGGCGAAGCCCAGTCGGGATTCGTGATGGGCAGTTCCCCGGCCGTGCCGCGAAACTCCGGATCGCAAGGCCCCAGCCGGCGCTCCGAACGCTTGAAGTAGGGCAGGACGTCGGCATAGCCCCAGCCGGCATTTCCCATTTTTTCCCAGTCATCGAAGTCCTCGCGCTGACCGCGCGAATACACCAGGCCATTGACCGAGCTGGAGCCCCCCACCACCCGCCCCTGCGGCATGGCAATTTTTCTGTTGTGCGTCGCGGCGGCAGGTTCGGTCTGGTAGTTCCAGGTGATCTTCCCGCCGTACAGGGTCTTGACGAAACCGACAGGAACGCGAATAAAGAAATCCTTGTCCTCGGAACCCGCCTCGATGACGCAAATGCTGTGATGGGTCCGCTCGCTCAGCCTTCTGGCGATGACGGAACCCGCCGGCCCTGAGCCGACGATGATGTAGTCCACGTACTCGTGCATTGTTGTTTCTCCGCCGTGCTTGCGGCGCGTTTGATCTAACTTGCACGTAGACTAAGCCCGCAGAAACATTCAAACAATCAATCTTTTTTTATATAAAAACATAGGCATTTTTTATGTTTTTAATGGGCAGCCACTTCGACGACTGGAAAATCAAGAAGTAGCCTGTCGATATCCACGCAAAGCTGAACGGGCGCGCACAGAGCCGAGCGCATCGGCCGCACGCCCGGCACCGGCCCGAATCCTGTGGACGGCACCAAGAGCCTGCGCGTACCGGCGGAAGACACGGCCCCCCTGATTCACACTGCAGGAGGTCGAACCAGCGCTGGCAGACCTGTGCAAGTGCTGCAGCCCGGAGGGGGCGGCGCTTTTTGAGTTCGCGACCTTTGCGGGGCTGCGCGTCAGTGAGCCGACCGGGCGGCAGCCGTGATCGGGCGATCAGCGGGGCGGCCGCAAGGAGTTGGGAGAATCATCGGTGGTGTTCGCGCCCTGATGCCTGGCGCTCATCGCGGGAGCTGGCTCGTAGCCTTCAGGTAGTGGCGCGGGACTGCGCCAGGCGGCTCCCCAACGCGGACCGCGAACGCAACCCGGCTGTCCGTCAATGCGGCGCGAGGCCCCTCAGGACGAAGCACGGGCAACCGGGCGAAATGCCCGTTGCGGTGCCAGTTCCTTGGGCACAAAAGAGAAAAGCCCCGAGTGAATCAATCACTCAGGGCTTTTGCGTCTGGCGGAAACGGAGTCCGCCAGAATAGTGTTTTATGAGATCCAGCGAGATTCAAATAAACACCGTAATCAATTGTTTTGTATAGGTATTTTGTTCAAAGACGTCCAAGAAGCATCGATGAGAGCAAACACTCAGTGGCATACTGGATGGCATACCCAACCAGGCACACCGAATGACCATCATTACCGACACCAAAGCGCGGAACATCAAACCAACGGACACGGCAGTTCCCCATGGGGGTATCACCGGTCTGGCCCTGCACCCGTCCAACACGAAGGGCCACGGCAAGTGGGTCCTGCGATACGTCAGCCCCATGTCGGGAAAACGTCGAAATGCCGGCCTGGGTTCCTACCCTGAGATCAGCATCGCGGAAGTGGGCAAGCGCGCTACCGCCATGCGCATTGAACTGGCCGATGGCAAGGACCCGCTCGAAGAGAAGGCAAAGATCGAAGACAAGCCCAAGGTTCCTACCTTCAAAGAAGCCGCACACACGCTCCATGGAGACCTCCTTCCTGGTTGGAAGAACCCCAAGCATGGCCAGCAATGGATCAACACCTTGCAGGAGTACGTCTTCCCAAAGCTGGGGAGCAAACTTCTGCACGAGATCCAACCAGGCGACGTTGCCGAGGTGCTGAAGCCCATCTGGCTAACCAAGGCAGAAACAGCCAGTCGGGTAAAACAGCGCATCCATGCCGTGATTGGCTGGGGTTGGGCCCACGGTTACTGCCAATCAAATCCCGTTGACGTGGTAGGACACCTGCTCGCGCAGCAGCCAGGCAAGGCTGTGCGGACGCAACACCATCCCGCCATGCCCTGGCGAGACATTCCAGAATTCGTGCAAAAACACCTCAGGCCGGGCAACCGGCCTGAGGTGACGCGCACATTGCTTGAGTTTGTGATTCTGACGGCCTGTCGCTCGGGCGAGGCGCGGGGAATGGCCTGGAACGAGGTCGATCTCAAGAGCAAAGTCTGGACGATCCCTGCCGAGCGCATGAAGGCAAAGTTTCCCCATCGCGTTCCCCTCTCCCCACGGGTGATGGCAATCCTTGAAGAGCAGAAGGGCCTGCACGAAACCCTCGTGTTTCCTTCGGTTCGGGATCGGGTCGAACTTTCCGACATGGCCATCACATCGCTTCTGCGCAGGTTAAAGGCCCACAGCGACACCGCTGGAAGGGTTGCGACGGCCCATGGCTTCCGATCCAGCTTTCGGGACTGGTGCAGCGAGAAAGGGGTTGCACGTGACCTTGCGGAACGTTCACTGGCACACACCATCAAAGACAAGGTTGAGGCGGCCTACCATCGCACTGACTTGCTAGAGCAACGGCGGGAACTCATGAATGCTTGGGAGGCGTTTGTAATCGGGAAGCTACCTGAAAAAGCTGAATCGGAGACACCCACCAGAAGGTGAATTCGCTTCATTTCGGGATCCACGTTACCCGCCGATTTTGGAACCAACCAATAGGTGACAACTCACCCGCAGATCAAGGCAATCCAACCCTGCGTATTGGGGAGCGGGCAATTTATGCAAGGCGTACAGCGTTTGGGCCAAGCGAGGTACTCACGCTCGACCTTAGAAGTCACCGAGAGGCTGAGACACCGCAGTATCTCTATCTAAACAAATCGCACTCAGGTCTGCGCGGTACCTAGTTTTACTTAACTCAAGCGAGGTAAGTAACGCCTTGGCTGCAGGGCACTGCCCGCTCTCCCTTAGTGCGACTGCCAGATTTCGGTCGACCACTTGTTTAAGGTCAGCGAGCTTCTGGCGACCAGAATCAGAAATGGTAGATTGCTCAATGCTGCGAGTCAGTTCGGTAGACGCCGTCGCGAGAACCGGCCCTGCAGAGCGTAACTCGCCAAGGCTTGCATTGGCCAGTCCTATTTGGGCGGCCGCAGAGGCTCGTTCTGACGCCGACCAGCCCTCGTTTCCCAACACACTAGCGAACTCCAATCTTCTCTCAACAACAGAGAGATTTCGCAACCTTGCCTTCCTATAAGTAGTTGTGCACAGAGGGGTGGTCCGACATAGATCTACACGGAAGCCGTCAGCCAGCGCAACCATATCGGCCCCCAATGGCGACCGAGGTGTCGTGCCGGCGCCATTGGGGGCCACTACATCCAAAGCACCCTTGAATTCGTCCACGACAGGAACACCCCCTCCAGCCTTAGCGTAGGCCGCAATCGCTGCAGGGTCCTTTCCGTGTTCCAAGATAAGTTCATAAGCCGTAAGCCCTTGAACTAGCTTTGGGAGGCGTCCGACCAAGAACATTTCCTGGAAGATTTTGTCCTTTGGCAAACCACCGTGGACGCTGTTGACCGGTGTGTATCCAGAAAGCCACGAACTCTCCGGGCGAGAGCCTCCAGCTGGTAATGGCACTCGTCCATCGCCGTCTAGATCAATCCACGTCTTATCCCTTCTAAGATGCCCTTCATTCCCCAGATGTGCCTTCTCCGGAGTGAACCAGTACATCGAATAGTACGCATATAGAGGAGCACGGGGCCTGGCTAGACTGAAGCCGTCACGGAACTCTTTTGCCTTCGTGAGTACCGAGTTGAAATTGGCCGGAGGGGTAGCCCCTCGAAGCACATCTCGCCCCGTTACCGAAGTCCAAAATTCTGGTTGAAAATGACTAATAAGGCCTGGCCCACCCGGTTGTTCAGGCTGATAAAGTGGAACGCAGGCCCGACCCACTTCATCTGTGTTTGTTGCTTTGGGCGTAAGTCCAAAAGCACCCGGCCAAGTCAGCAAGGCGTCGCGCACCCCATCTGTAGCCCAGCCGGTCAACGAGTTGACCAATCCTCCTCGCAAGTTGTCCCACTTTTCGTAGACGTATTCGGCGCGCTTTCCAGCATTAAGTGAATTTTCAACCGGTTGTTTGTATCCCTCGTGAATCATTCGCAGAACTTCGCAGCTGCCTTGCAGCGGAGACCCTAGCAGCACGATACCGCCTACCAGATGTTGCCGGGAATACTGCCGAGCATCATGCTTTGCATTCCAGACCGCAGTAACAACTCCACCCATGCTGTGCGATACAAAAATGAGCGTCCGCCGCGTGGTCCCAAAGGTCCTATATAGACAAGCTTCTAGGTCAGCGGCGCCGGATCGAAGATCGCGACGCCAGTCATAACCGCAGGCTACCGCATCAATTCCAATCTTTTTCGCTGCATCTTTTATAGCAGCGAAGGCATCTCCGTATTGATCACCGAAGTAATTCTCGAGCAATGTGGCCTGAACATCAGACGGCGCGGTCTCATCGACGAGTTGAGGCGGCAGCTTAATCTTCGCAAGATCCGGTATGCCGCTTCCCCAAATGTCGCCGACAGTAGGTGATGTGAGTTTTGAACCAAGAATTCCCGGGACTAGAACGACTACAGGTCGTCGGCGAATAGCCGTAACGCTGGTTGCAATCTCTGGATTGAACGCTGCCGCCCGCTCAAATCCGTCAATGACTGCACTGGGCGACGCCCTGGCCGCAAATGATGCTACGACTGCAATCAATAGAGCAAAGGTGATGAGCTTCTTCATAAGACCCCTATGACTATTCAAGAATGAACAGCAAATCCCGACAATGTTGCAAGTTGGCACTGCCCCTCCGCCAGACTACTGCGCCGACACCCTGCAAGTAACTCCATTGCCAATACACCATCAACAATACAATCTCCCGCTGTAGCGGCCATCTCAGGTCGTCGCGTTAGCAGGCTGCTGAAATACTGATTTCGGATCGAAAATTTGTTCAGTTTGAGGGTGCCTTACCCCTTGCCCGCATCAGAAACGTCGCTTGTAGCGCGTTCTACGAGGTCGAAAACTTTTGGGAGACGCCTGCGGTGAGGTATTTCAGCAGCCTGTTAGGTATCTTGATACCGACAATTGATCCGTGCAACTTGTGCGTTGGGTTCATCGGGCGCCCAATTGCCTACAGTGCGGACAAATCCAAACTTCGGCGCGTTGCGCTGCAACCACTCGTAGGTTATGGATCCGATCCAATCAACATTCAAACCTTTTCGGCGAGCGCCTTGAGTCGTTTACTCTGGCCACGCACTTTGATCTGAGTCTTGCCTTTTTTGCTAACTCGAACCGAGGCGGCATGTTGAATGAAGACGTCAAAAGCCTCCTTGCTATTCGCTTCATACCAGCCGGATTTATAAGACAGCTTTCCCTCAGCAACCATACCGCCCAAATCAGGGTAGTTTTCTATTTGGTCTCTGATCAGCTGCTTCATGTTGGCTATCTCTTTTTCTGTCAGCGGCATAGTCTCACTTCTCGTCGTGGGTCAATCGGAAGGGAACAAGTGAAGGTGTCCAGCCTTTCACTAGGCGCTCGGGGATATCTGTTCACCGTGATCGAGCAAGCTGCGCAAGTTGCACCGTACTGTCTCTGCGATCGTCGCCGGTAGAACATTGTGCAAGCGGCTCAACAGCTCAACGACTACCGTTACATCTTCTGGCCTCGACGGCCTCAGGCCTGTCTTGGTGAACGGACCATCAGTCTCCGTCAGCAACTTGTTGAGAGGGAGCGCTGTGACCATAGCCACATGTCGCGGGGTATCCAGCATCGCGGCATTGATCGAAAAGTAACACCCAAGCTCAAGTGCACGCGTTGCCTCAGCCTTCGTCCCCGTAAACCAATGGAGCACAACCTTGCCTCGTGCTGGCGGGAGATAGGACTCGATATGATCGAGCACGATCTTGGCAGAGCGAACACTGTGGACTGTGATGACCTTGCCCCCAGCTTCTGCGCACCGCTGCAGGACATGCTGAAAGACTCGCTTCTGAATGTCGATGGACTTATAGAAGCGTGGCCCCGCATCAAGGCCCACCTCCCCGACGTACCGTGTCTCTGACAGGTATCGGTCCCAAAGATCGAGTTCGCCTGCCCGTTCCGCAACCAGCTGCGGATGCAGTCCGAGCGCCGCGCGCACGTGACGCGTTCTCTGAGCGAGTTCATGGTTCCGAGGCCACGCCCTTGGAGTCGTCGTCACTGCCAGCGTAAAGACCCCCGCATTCTCCGCCTCTTGAACCGCGACCTGATGATCGGGATACAGGTCCAGGTGGCAGTGAAAATCTACGAGGCCTTTCGTGGTCACCATTTTCGATCCAGACATCAACTTGGCCTTGTCTCGACACCGTCGACCAAATCGGCAACTTCTGCAAGACCGCGGCGATAAACATCTGCGAGCTGATCGAGATGCGTGACCTCATCCGCAAGCGAGCCAGGTTTGTGGATCAGGAGGTTTGCAAGCTGTGGCCGACCACGCATGCGTTCGATCGCATACTGAAAGGATCGCACCTGCTTTCCAATGGATTCTCGCGTGTCCAGAGCCTTGGCGCGAAGGTCCTGCACCGTATAGGTTGTCTTGTCCTCTCCTGCTCCCCAGGCGCTGTCCAAGGCAGCACGCCGAATCAGACATGGCAAACAGTATCCGCAATGCTCGATGCCGAGCCCCTGCCACCGCCCCTTTGTCGGAGATGAACACGACAGGGAATTCGGTGCAAGCTTGGTCAGCAGCGCCTGGTTGCCACAACTAGCAGCCATCTCCCCCTTCGTCTTGTCCCAACACGGATTCTCGATACGCCCGTTGATGCCCAGTTCTATCAGCAGTTCATTCCAGCGCGCCATGTAGTAGGGGTGCGTGGTACGTGTGCTGTTCGAACCGAGTCGCAATGGGTCAAGAGGTACATTCAACGCGATCAGTCCATTTTCGGGTACCCGCAGGATGAAGGCCTTATTCAGGCCGGTCCCAGCGAACACACCGAGTGCAAAGAACAGGAACGAACGCCCCCGCGTACTGTTCTCTGATCCGACGTCCTTTACCAGACCGTCGACGAATGTCATACCGACGCGCAAGCGCTCGAACGAGGACTTATCGTAGTGCTTCTTCAAAGCGGCGAAGAGCTTGCCTTGCGCATCGCTAGTCGCGCCTTCACCAAAGTGACTGACCAACAATGGCGTCGCTCCGGCTTCCAAGAGATCGATAGCACCAATCAAACTGTCCAGGCCACCCGAGAACAAGCTCACGGTATCAAACGGCGGCGCAATCAAAGTAGGTGGGGCAACTTGGGCAATGGTCGCAAACCTCGGCGGTCGAGCCCGGAACCCAATCGTCCAGCGATCACCAGTCAAGAAATTCAGGGCTTTCGTCAGCGTTGAGGCCGCGCCAGTCCAGCGTACCGGGTCACTGACCGGAACGACCAAGCGGATCTCCCGCGTCCACGAGTCCTGAGACTGTTCCGCGCGAGAAATACGGGTATCTGCCGCATGGACATGCGCAGCGACCACCAGCAGATCAATACCAAATTCAGAGGGGTAGACACCCAACTTCTTCAAGCTCGTCAGCGCGCCACCGATGCCGTGGTCCAGTGATTTCTCGCCGGAAACCATCTGGAGTAAGGTACGTTGTTCGTCTTTGCTTGTGGGGATGTCTACTTGATCGTCAGGGCCAAGGCGCCCAGCCAGGAGTTGTCGTTTCATTGATCCACCTCCGCTTGCCCGAGAGACTGCAGGATCGCAAACGCGGACTCATATACCGTGTCCACGAACGACTGGATGCGCTCGGGGGGCAGGTTCGGAGATTCGGAACGCGCCTTCGTGAGCGCATCACTGACACCGCCCCGAATGAAGTCGCGCAGTTGCGCCTCCACCCGATGCGCTGCCTGCACGTCAGTCGGCATCGTCACAGCCTTCGTACCGATATCGTTGCAGATGCGCGCCTCAATCGCGTGCGTCACATACAGCTCAAACACAGTTTGCATTTGATCTGGCGTGAAGGTCGAAAGGTCGGTCAACCCTTCGGTGGTCAGTTCGATGATCGTCTCGATATAAGCTTCCCGTGCGATGCCCTCGTCAACGGTGCCAGCTCCAGGGCATATGACGTCGGCCAATCCCACGAAAATTTCTACGATCGGGCGACCCGCAAGCGCCTCCAGATTGAACTCGCGCAACGCTTCCCGTACGCCGCGGGCCTGTGCGTCCGCCAAGAAACCAAGTAATTTTGCACCCGATACCCGCGATGTGCCCATTCGTTGAGCCGCTTGCCGCGCGCCCCCGGAGGACGTCGATACGTATCGCGAGACGGCTCGACCGAGGCTAGCCCGGTCAGCCCCCCCCGAGCCAGCGAATCGAGTGAAGCTGTTTCGCGCGCCGGAAAAGCGTTGGGGATCGGCCGCAGCGGGAATGGCCGGCCGAATAGGTGCGGCAGGCGGTGCAGCGCCATCGCCGTTCGTGCCATCGCCAGGTGAAGGCGACGCTCCCCCGCCGTCCGCATCTCCCAACCATGTAGGTACCAGCGGCGTACTACCGCCTGGACCACCATATGCTGTTGACGTTCCCATCAGCGTGCTCCCTTCGTATCCTTTAGTGCCAGCTCGGCGGCTGCTTTGAGGGCGGGGTTGTTGGTCACTTTGCTCCATTCCGTGAGCAATGCCGTAAGGCGACCGACACAGTCCGCGTCCTTAACGACACCCTGCCAGCCACTGACCGCCCACGGGCCGCACTTGCTACTTGGCAGAGCCTCTAGAAAGTCCAGCAGCTTGCTCTGCAGCCCCGGTTGCGCCTTTACCAACACGATGAGACCATTGACGCCCGTGGGTAGAGTTTCAAGGGCACCGGTGCCCATGATCTTGATGCGCACAGCCTCGAACACCTTGTCGGCTTCCGGTTGAGCCAATTGCCTTAGCTCGGACTCATAACCCTGAACGGTCATCTTTCCACCGAACAGTTTCTCCACCACTGTGGCCAGGTGCCCCAATATAGACACAGGGCCAAAGTAATCCTTCTTGTCTTTCGTCACGAAGAGATACGGACGTAGGTCGATGCCGGAGAGCAAGGGCTGCACCCGAGCCCAATCGCGAACCGTTTCCGACAACCTCCATTCCGACAGGACGGCGCTCTCCACTTCCGACGCAACGGTTTCCGTGGTCTTGGACGCTTTGCGCAAGTCCGTCGCCGCCTTACCATCGCCCTTGACGTTCGCGCCTTCGGCGGCAAAACTCTTCTCAAGATGCTCCAAGTCGTCGCAAGTCCCCTTGGGATGAACGGCTGAGACGAAAGCAATCTGCTCAAAGAGCCGGGGGATGAAGCGCTCGGCGAGCATCAGCTTCGCCAGCACGGGCAAGGTGATATCAGCACCGAATCCGCGCGCGTTCGCCGTGCGCTCCCGCAGCAGCAACGTATTGAGGAAGCGCTTGATCTGGCGAGGATTGCCTTTGGCACCGCTCGCCAGGATCGGGCCGATCTGCTCGCTGAGCGCGAGGGCGTTGTTGGCCTTATCTGCCTTTGCTCCAAGTGCGGCCTTGACGGCCGCAGCATCGAGACCGGCGTTTTCCCAAGGCCGTTTTAGGCGTTCCCGCGCTGCTGCAACGAGCTTTGCGTAGTCAGCATCCCCTTCGCCTATCTCAGCGCCCGTCAGCAACAGTGTCACGTACATGCGCGTTTCCGTCTCCCCCAAGGCCGGGATCCGGAATGGCACCTGGATCAACTTCTCCAGATAGCTTCTAGCGTAATCGCGCGGCCCCGTGGTCTCAGGTAGATCGGGGAAGTGCTTACGCACCGCATACTCAATCATTGCCTCATCCGCGGCAACGACAAACGCCGTGCGCGCGGTAAACACAAACAGTCGGATCGCTTCGAGTGTGTCTATGGCCGTATCCGGCAAGCAGCGGTCAAGGTCATCAATCAGCACAATGAGCTGCTTGATGCCAGCATCCTTCAGGAGCTTGTCGAACGCCTTGCGAAACGCCTCAACCTCCTCCGGCACATTCTTGGTTTCTGCCGGTTTCAAGATTGACTTTACGCCTTCAATGGCAGACGTGAGGTTCTCTTTCGTCGCCAGCTGGCCTGGGTCGGCGAATATCCCTTCGAGCGTCCCCACGACAGCGCTGATTTGATCCGGTGTCGGGATGCCAGTGAATGCGGTGACCGCCAAGCCACCTGCGCGCTTCGCGACCTTCAACCAATCGATACGATTGAAGACATCCTTGAGTGCCCCACCAGCTTTGGTCATTGCCGGACGCTTCTCGACCAGACCGGTGACGATTCCCTCGATCAACGCGATCTTGGCATCCTCGAAACCTTGAAAACGCCAACCGTTAAACTTGAGGCACAGCACGTCCTCCTTACCCGCGAAGCCCGCTTCGATCATCTCCAAAACACTGGACTTCCCGGCCCCCCAGTCACCGTGGACGCCAATCGTGACTGGATGATCTGGGTTTTCGCGCAGCAGTTCGATGATGGTCTTCGAAATCGCCTCGTTGTTGAGCAGGTCAACTTTGGTTTCGTTGTCGGTCAGGATCATTAGCCTCATCTCCCCATAAGCCACACTGTGGCACCAACAGTTCCGAAAAAATGTGGCGTGAGACGATTCGTCTCGCGACCATCTCGCCATGGTTTTCTTAGTTAGCAAGCCCTACAGGTTCACATCAAGAAAATCTTGAGTCCCAAAGTCGCGGTGGATCGCACTACTGCGCCGAACTCAGTTGAACGCCCTCCACTGCTCCAGAGCAAACTACCAAAGAGAGCGATTCTTGGGTGGAGACTATGCTCACCGTACAAAAGAAGTTGGCGACTTCGATCCTGCAGATTCACGGTTGGCGATACCCGCCAGTAAGTCGAGGGATCTTGCAAATTGCTCTGCAGCAAAATGTTGAGGTAGTCCCGACCCAACAGACGCGACTGACCACCCCGTCGCAAATCGACGGCAATTTGCGAACTTGCCAAAGACGCCTCGATAGCTGAAAAATATGCAGCCTGCGCAGCCCGGCTATAGCCACGCCCATCATGCAGATACTCAGCACCGAGCGAAGCTCCACCTTCGAATGTGTACGCAGCACCAATCGTGCCTACGGTTGCTCGAGCAGCCGCAGCCAATGTGCTCGAAGTTGTAGTTATATTTGAGGTCGTAGTCGAGCTCAGCTCCCCATACAGGAGCCATGCATCTCCTATAGAAAACTGTGCATGCCCCCCCACAAAGCTCCGCCTATTTCTTGGTTTGCTGAATATGCCGCCAACCAAAAAATCGTTGCCCCGATAAGTGAGCTTGAGCAAGGAGCTTTGACGCCATTCTTCATCGTTCTGCCGTCCCCCACTAACGAAACCTACGGTGGATGTCCACCGCCCGGCCGACCAGTCTATCCGGGCGATGTCCACCCCGGGAACGTCCTCCAACGGCCGCGTTTTTCCGGAATCGTAGTAGTACGGACTGCTGGGTGACCGGAAGTTGGCGGGCCCCCAAGTCAACAGTTCCCTTCCCAGCGTCATCGTTAAGTCTGGGCGAATCCGGAATCTTCCGAAAGCTTGACTGAGATACCCTTCGGCAGTAGATAACTTCCCACTGTCTCCCTCTCGAACCTCACCGATCAGCCGCGGCTTGAGTACAAAATCAGCAGCGCTGCTCTTCAGAGAAAAGTCCAACCGCGTGTCGGAAAGATACTGCGTTCTAGCGATCTTCAGTATTGAATTTCTGGGGTTCAGGACACTGTCCGCAAAGGGGCTCGAATGAGTAGCATATGTCCACGTCTGCAGCGATGTCGATTTCTCCCAATCGTTACCACTGGTGGCCGTCTGCACTAGCGACTCTTGAGCGAAAGCGGTGGAGGTGGCAAAACAAAGTGAAGCCAGTGCATACCTAAAGCCTCGCCGATTGATGCAGCGACACGGCATATCACTCCAGGTGCGAAACATCGAATTCGGACGAGGGGATCGCCTGGACCTTGGTCTGTCCGTACTCAAGAATAGTCTTGGCATCCGTGAGGGCGTCAGAAATGACCATCTTGCTAATGAACGGCGTCGTCTTGCCCTCAATGGCCACGCTGTTTTCGTAGGAGAACTCCGCCGTCTTGAGGCGCTTTCCGCTCAGTGAGAGGAATTCCGCAAAGACCCCAACACCCCGTTTGGTGGAAACCCAGTAGATCAATTTATCGTAAGTAGCTTGGCGCTCCCGCGCGGAGAGCTCCAGAACATGACAAGGCTCCCCCTTGAAATCGTCTTGTCGGAGAAGCACTGCCTGATAGTCTTTGGCGTAGTTCGTCGCTGCGATATCACCGATTGCAGCCAGACCCGAGAGACGCTGGCGAGGTGAGATCGCAATGGGCTTCTTAAGCCCCGGCTTGCTCAGCCACATGTTGCGATCCATCTGCAGCATTTTGGCGCCCTTGCTTTTGAGTGGTTCCAGAGTCTCGGCCAGGCTGGCGGTCTCGGCCGCCTTGATCCGCATGCGCATATCCTGGTCCTGAGCCCCTCCTCCAGTGCTTCGCACAATCACCTCCCAAGTCAGTCCTGGAGCCCCCCCCCCACGAGCTGCATCGGAACGCTTTAGCAACACTGCCGCGTCAGGATTCTCGGTGGCATTGGCCGCGGAAATAGCTGCAACGATTCCACCAAGCACGATGGTCAATCCAATCCAGAAATTGCGCATGCTGATGTCCTAAACATGTGTCAACGAGGTGACGATGGGCTGCGCCGCTGCACGTCGCGCCGGAAAGAGCGAGGCCAAAGCGCCAATACATGTCAGCGCCAGCGCGCCAAACCCTGCTTTGATCAAGTCGAAGCCGATGACCAATGGCACCTCCTCGGTCGCATTGGGCGGCCGATAGGAAATTTCGAGCTGGTTCACACCGTAGGTAATGCCAACAGTCAGTACAGCACCTAGCAGACATCCCACTGAGACAAGTACGAGGGCTTCTGCAATGAAGATGCGGATGACTCCAGATCGACGTAAGCCCATCGCCCGAAGAGTACCGATCTCTCGCGTGCGTTCAATCACACTCATACCCATCGCGTTCGCCACACTCATCGCAACGATGACAAGCACAATGGCCAGGACAAACGCAAATACCCTGTCGAACAGGGCCTTGACCTGCGCATAAAAAATGGAAAGATCTTGCCAAACTTCAACGGCAAGGCCATCCTCCTTGGCGGCAAGTCTGTCGGCGAGTTGGTGCCTCGCGGTGTTCACATCTGTGCCCTCCGGCAACAGCACCGTTACCCGATCGGCCTGCCCCTGGACATCCATAAGGGACTGAGCCAAGGAAAGAGGCGCAAACATGAATTTGTCATTGGTTGCGACATTTCCTGTACTGAAGGTATCAATGATCTGGACATCCGACGCATTTGCTTGCCCCGTTACCGTGCTCACCAGAACCGCGCCATCACTTCCATCGCGAAGATCCAGAATCTGGGCAAGTCCGCGGGACAATGTCACGCCCTGAGGTGACTTCTCATCAAGCCCTCCAGATGCCCGCGCGCGCGGTCCTCGGAGGGCCCGCATTGCCTCTGGATCTAGGCTTTCGGCGACAAAGATGCTGCTCGCCCGGCCGTTAGACAACAGTCCACTGAACCCCAATCGCACGGCGACGGTAGAACCAGGAAATTCTGACTTCACGATAGAGGAAATGCTCCCGACCTGTTCCTTTCCCAACAGGAACCTTGTCGGCTCCTGCCGACTGGCCTCAAAGTAGGCGGGGCGCGCTATGGTCAGATGACCCAATAGCTCCCCATAGATGGCCTGGGATTTCAGACTCTCGTAGACGGTTGCCGTATAGCCTGCAAACAAGGCGATGGCTGCGAATCCCACGGCCAAACTCAACGCAGTCACTGCTGTCCTTCTCGGATTCCGCAGGAGATTTCGTACGCTCAACTCCAGCACATTCATTGGGCACACTCCTGATCATGCTCGATGATCCCGTCCCTTAGCTGCACGGCTCGTGGGACGTGGTCCAAAAGACGCTGGTCGTGCGTAGAGAACACGAATGTCGTCCCCGTGTCCCGGTTGAGTTCCCGCATGAGAGAAATCACGTTCTGGCTGCTTTCGGAGTCCAAGTTCGCCGTCGGCTCATCCGCGATCACCAGTTCTGGGTCAGCCACCAGAGCTCGTGCGATGGCGGTTCGTTGGCGCTGCCCCCCACTCATACGATCCGGTCGATGATTCAGATGGGCTCCCAATCCCACGGCATCCAAAAGTCCCTGTGCCTTGGCACGAGCCACCTGCGCACCGACCCCCTGCAATTGAAGGGGAAGCATGACGTTCTCCAACGCAGTGAGGACGGGAACGAGATTGAAGGACTGAAACACAAAGCCGATGTTCCGGCTGCGGCAGTCGCTGAGTTCATCATCGCTAAGTGCCAACACCTCAATGCCCTTGAAGCAAACGTTACCGGTATCTGGTCTATCAATCAATCCGATCATGTTCATCAGAGTGGACTTACCACTCCCCGAGGGTCCCCAGACTGCTAGCATTTCACCCGCATGGATCTTCAGATCCACTCCCCGAAGCGCCTTAACCGTTGTGTGGCCAAGTGAAAATGATCGGTGCAATCCACTGATTGCGACCAAGGGCTTTGCTGGTACGGCGACCGGGGTTGCAACCCCTTCGCCATGTAGCAGCGCAGTCATGGCCGTCCCTTCGACAGTTCGATCGTGAGTTTCGTCCCGGAAGAACCCACCGCAAAAGCTGCGTCTTCGAAGGTTGGAGGTCCCATGCGACCCTTGGCGCTGCGGCTGAAGGCATAGGGTTCGGAAGGAATTCCCATCGAATTAGTGTCAAGCTTGTTGTTGCCATTGGCGTCCAGATAAGCCGAGATTGCGTAGTTGCCAGGTGCCAGGTTCGGGAAACTAAGTATCGCGACACCGTTCTTCAGGTCACCTCCGCTGGAAGCAACCGTCTTGCGAAGGAAGCTTGTGGCACTGTCATAAAGCGCAACATTGACTCGCCCCGAGGCTTGCGAACTTTTGACCTCAAGCACCAGATCAGCAGCGAACGCCGCATGCTCACTGAGAAGGGCGACTAGCATGAGTGCAAGTAAGTGAGCCGCCTTCATTGAGAAAGCTCCACGCTTTGCGGCAGCTTGCGCTGCTCGAAAAGAGACAAAAGATTTCGAGAGGAAATCTTCTTGAAATCCTCGCCACCAGCAGTCATGCGGATTTTCTCGAGTTCGACGTGGGGGTGCTGCATGGGGAACTCCGATCCATAGATGAGTTTCCCTGCTCCCAGCCGCTCCAGCGCCATCTTGATGATCATGAAAGATCCGCCGGATGTCTCGAGCATGACGTTGTCACAGGTCGCAGCCACCTCAATGGCTTGCACATCAGCTGGACCGAAGCCCATGTGCCCCAATATGAACTGCGTGTCAGGAAACGCCTTGGCGAGTTCGCCAAACTTTTCAGTAGTGGCGCCAGGGCTGAAGACGACGTGCGAATACAGTGGAACGCGAAGCTCGCCACATGCTCGCGCCAACTCGAAAACTCCCTCGGAGCACAGTGCGAATTTGTGAACAATCGGGGCCAGCTTTAGCCCACTAAACCCTCTCGCGATCGCTGCTCGAAATGCCGTAGTGCTATCGCCCGCGCTATTGGGATTCACACAGTAGAAGCCAAAATACCGGTCACGGTCCTTCGTGAAAATGGATTCGACCAAGTCATTAGGGATCTGATCCGTATCAGCAGTGGCTGCGCCTCGCACGTACTGCGACATTTGACGCACATCGATCATGCCCCCCGGAAAAAGAACAGCTTTGTCAATGCCGTGCTTGTCCATCAAAGCAGATAGCCGATCGATAGAGCCGTAGTCCGCACGAGTCACGTGCGCATGAGCGTCAATGATCATCTAATTTCTCCTTGTGTTGCACGAACAACGCGCATGAACTTTCCACCCGAGTAAGAACGGGCTGGACCATGCTCGACCTTGCAATCAAGGCCCAGGTAGGTAACTGCCCAATGCTGAACCCTTCGAGCTACAGCGGCTGCATCCACTCCCTTCTGAGCAGGTAGCACAATGCACAAGACATCCCCTTCGGGGCGCAATTGGAACCACGAACTCACTTCGGGAATATCCAGAAGGCCCTGTTCAATGTCCTGGACGTGGAGAACTTTCCCCGCCACGCGCACAACATCCTCCAACCGTCCATGCACGCGCAGCCGTCGAGCACATCCGCCGGAACCCGATGACTGCTCATCCCAACGGCCAAGATCGCCTGTCCTATAGCGAATCAGTGGGGTCGCGTAGCGCCAGAGCGTAGTGACTACTATTTCGCCAAGCGCGGCTCCCATCGCATCGGTTATTGGCTCGTCGAGAGGCACGATCTCCACTGCTGTGAAATTCGTCGCGGGGTGATAACCATCCTGCTCAGCGCATTCCACCCCCACTGGCCCACACTCCATAGTTCCGTAGTAGAGGAACACTGGCGCCCCCCACAATTGTTCGATACGCCGTCGCAAAGCGTCTGAGCAAAGTTCACCAACAAGCCAGATGGACTTGAGACCAAACATCTCCTTCAACCCCGCTTGGGGTGCACCTGCAAGTTCCGCCAGGTACACGGCATAAGACGGAGTAGTGAACAAATGGTCGCCACGAATCTCGCGCATCATCTTCAAGGCTTTCAGTGGCTCGGAATAGAAACCGCCTTTGCCCAAAGGCACAACACATGCTCCGATCCCGTCCTGTACGGAGCGGTGGATGGCCAAGCCAGTGACGCTGACTTCGTACGGCAGTGCATTGAAGACGATCTCGCCAGGCTCGATGCGAAGGAGCCGTGGGACGGATTTATCGGAACTGAGGGGCATCAGCCCCCGCGTGTACAAATCCTCCCAGTCGTAAGCGACATACAGCGGATTGCGCCCTGTTGTGCCGGTGGACATATGGGCCTGCACCAAGGTCGAACGGGGAACACAAAGCAACGCCCAAGGATCCGACCCGAGCTCTTCCCGTGTCGTGAAAGGAAGCTGCGGCAGGTCGTTTTCCGTGTCAATTTGGTGCGGAGCGACGCCGCGACTCTGCATCTTCTTTCGATACATCGGGCTACGGTCATAGGCATGCGCGACCACCCGATGAAGCGTGCTGGTCGTTGGCCTGAACTTTTCATGAAGAAAACGCATTTGGTTCTTTCGAAGTTACGCGGCGGGCTGGATGACTCGGATCGTCTTCCCACCGGTGCGGGGAATGCTGTCCACGAACTCAACGGTTGCTTTAATACCCGTCGAGAATTCAAACCGACTCGCTATGGCGCGAGCCAGCCGGTCCCTGTCTTCTGATCCGTGATTCGCCTCCAGACGTATCAGCAATTGATCTCCCTGAGGCAAGAACTGATACCAGTTTCCAACATCTGGAATCTCAAGGAGAAACTGCTCCAAGTAGTAGGGGCCATATGTCTTTTCTCCGATTCGAACCTGATCACCTGCCCGACCTCTCAGAATGAGACGGTCCAGCGTGACGCCACAAGAGCACCTTGACTTTTCGACATAACCGATGTCGCCAGTTCTATAGCGAATCAGCGGAGAAGCCATCCGTGTGAGCTCGGTGACCACTACCTCTCCGATCTCACCTGGAGCCACAGCCTCCCCGGTAGTTGGATCAACTACCTCTACATGCACATGCCCGCCTGCCATGTGATAGCCATTGCGTGCAGAGCACTCGATGCCTATGGGGCCTGCCTCCAGGGAGCCGTAGTAGAAATAGGCTGGATGGCCCCACAACTTTTCGATGCGATCTCGTAGCGCCGGGGAACAGCCCTCGCCAGTCAGCCACATGAAGCGCAAAGGTAGCGCACCTAGGTCGATGTCCATACGCTGCGCAACTTCGGCCAGCAGCACTGCATAGGATGGCGTGGTGATCAGAACCGTTGCCCCCAAATCCACCGAAGCACGGAGCGTGCGCTCAGGTGTGGAGTAATACCCGCCCTTCCCCATTGGAACGACCATGGCACCGTAGCTCTTCTGAAATGTGCGGTGAAACGCCAATCCAGAAGAACTCATCTCGTGGGGCAAAGCATTGATCACTACATCCGACTCACCCACGGGAATGAGCAGACGCATGGCTGGCGACATGTTGTTGACGTGCAAGTCCTCCCAGGTATGGGGTATGTAGATCTCTTCACCCCCCGTCGTTCCTGTTGACACATGGATCTGCGATACAGCCTGACGAGGCACCGACAGCAGCAACCAAGGCTTGCCTCGGATCTCGTCCTTGGTCGTCAAGGGGATCCGAGCAAGGTCGTCAGGCAAACTTAGCCTGGCAGGCACGACACCTGCCGCCTGGAACTTTTCGCGGTAGAAGCCGTTGCGCTCATACGCGTGCATGAGGATGCGGCGTAACGCCTCTGCCTGATACGCTTTCAACCGATCCTCGGGCCAGATGTCGACATGCTCACTACCGTTCGCGAAGTATTTCCGAACGATCGCAGGCAAAGGGCGGTGGTAGTTCTTGGCTAGAAAGGACATTGTTTACCTCACTGCGGCCAGTGAAACGGCTTGGCGATGGGCGTCAAAGCCATGTACATGGCGGGACAGCCGTGCCAGAAACGCTCCCGGGTCGGCATGCTGGAATATGTTTCGCCCCATGCACAGCCCACTGGCACCTCCTTGCAACGCGCCATCGACCACGCTGAGGACCTGCGCCTCCGTCGTCGCGCGTTCTCCTCCTGCGACAAGCACCGGCACGAAACAGCCTTCCACGACCTCCGCCATGGCTTCGGGCGAACCGGGGTAGTTGACCTTCACCAAGTCGGCTCCGAGCTCGGCAGCCAGTCTTGCCGCATGCGCAATACGTGCGGTGGATGACGCTGAGGCCGATTCACCATGCGTATAAACCATCGCCAACAAGGGCACGCCCCATCGCTCGCACTGGCTCGCGACGGATCCCATATCACGCAGCATGCCGACTTCCGCGAGGGAGCCAAGGTTCACATGAATAGAGACAGCATCAGCGCCCATCACCAAGGCATCCTCGACCTGAGCAACAAGAACTTTGTGCGTCGAATCCCGCGCAAGCGATGTAGATGCGGATAGATGCAAAATCAGGGGCGCAGGAACGTCCCACACTGGACTGCGGCTGTTGTGTGCAACACCGCGGTGCACAATGATTCCCTGAATATTGGCACCACTTGAACCAATTCCTGCGATGGTTCTTCGAATCTTCGAAATACCTTCAATGGGCCCCACGGTAGCACCGTGATCCAGGGGTACCAAAAGTGCCTTCTGAGAAACGGGGTTGATGAGCCGATTCAATCTAAGTTCGCGGCCAGAAGCCATTTTTTCCCTCCTTCCTATCTCATTTTTCGATGATGTTTTCTTCGATTCGCAGTCCCGTGTGTCGCCCCGGGTCGTCGACATGGGCCAACAACTCGTCGCCAGGCTGCAGCAAGGTGCAGTGCCGCACCTTCCCGTCGGCTCCCATGACTCGCACATGCCAATCGTTCTGCAGGAAGGTATTGATGTGGACGCGACGATCACCACTACCGACACGTTCCCCTTTGGGGGTAACTCGCTCTTGCATCTCGAGCATGCTTTCGACTCTTGCTTGAAGTTGAGGCGGAACTGATTCAAGCGGTACGCTGCAACGAATCTTCAACATTGGCCGACGCTCGATCTTGGCTCTACCCACCGAGACGACCCGTGCCCGTCCAGCCAAGTCAACGCACATCACCTCGGCGCCAGCACGCATCTCGCTCAGGTAGAACGCTGAACCATCAGGTCCCCATATATACGAATGCACGGCACCCGCGTTCACCCGAAACTCACGCAGGTTCATGTGTGGTAAGTGATGCGTCTCAGAGCAAACCAGAATGCCGCCCCACCCGGTAGACCCGACCACCATTCCCTCTTCCGCACTCATCATCGAGGTGGTATCGACGCACACGCGATGTCCCAACCCCGTGTGCTGAATTTCTTCGACCCGAGCCGGCAGCAGGTTCATGATCGAAGCTTGGCGGTGCCGCAGGTTCTTACTCAGGCTGTCAACAGCCGCGACATCCTTGGAGCGAAAGACGACACCGATGCCGTGCTCCATGGTGGCGAAGGCGTTGAGTGACTGATGGATATCATCGACCACTCGGGCGAGCCCCTTGATTGGAACGCTGCGTAGCACTTGTGTATTTTTTCCAATCGTTTTTGCGATTAGAAGTTCGTACGGAATGTACGTTGCGTGCTCGATGTCAATCACCACAAAGTCATCGCCGCGTTCGCACACCATGACGCAGTAGGGGAACTCCGCTTCGAGATCCCGAACCTCGATGAAGAGGCCCGCAGCTCTTCCACTAGCCACAGCGGCTTTCCGAACCTCTTCGTGCGGTGTAAGCACCGAAACGCTCGGAGCTAAGTCGGACAGATCACCGACCTTGTCGACCCAAACGACTAGCTTTTTTGCACTCGTTATGGACTTGAGCGCCGAGTGGTCGACGAGCAAATGCGTGCAGTTGGAGCGTTCCACTGCCTGCCTCAGAGCTGCATCATCGAGGCCACGAGCATCAAACCACCATGTGCTGGATCCCGCACCCATCTCCTCGCGCTGCACACTGCCTTTGTTCACAACGCGAAGCGGGGGTGGTGGGACTCCAGCCGAACTTGCAGAAACGCTAACTGACGATTTCATATAACTCCCTCCTTTAGTGATTGGCGATAAGAACCTGTGGGGCTGGCAAGGTGCGCGGCATGGCCAGCATCGACAGGCTCACCAAGGCACACGGCAGTGCAGACATCCAAAAAATTGCGCCTGATGCAGAGGCAAAGGCTGCGGCAACGCCCTCTGCCGACCCCGTTCCGCCGGGCACGGCCTCCAATTGCTGCGTGAGGACAGCTCCCAGGAACGAAACCCCAAGCGCCCCCCCTGCGGTGCGGAACATGATGGGAAGCGCAGTGGCGATCCCTTGATCCCGCGGCTGAGCCAAACGTTGCACAGTCATCATCGAAAGCGGTATCGCAAGGCCAATGCCCGCCCCGAGGACACTCAATGCGTAGAGGCTTCCCGACACACTGGCAGCGTTCACACCCAGGGCGAGACCCATGTAGCCTCCGGCCATCAGTAGTGCCGAGACAGCGGCCATCGCGCGCAACTGTCCACTGCTTGCCAGCCACTTTCCGCCCATGACGGAAGACAACGATATGGCAGCCATCAAAGGAAGCATGTGCAATCCCGCCTGTACAGCCGTCATCCCCATGGCGTATTGCCAATACAGCGGCGTGAACACTACAACCGAGAAGAGAGCAACCCCTGTACACACGCTCAGAATTCCGTTGAGCAAAAACACACACTGCCGAAACATGTGAACAGGTAGAAGTGGCCTGGGGACCACAAGCTCGCGCCAGACAAAGAGGAGCCCAGCCACCACGGCCAAGACAGGCGCAACCACAGTCTCCAGTACGCTAGCCCCGTGCGCCATACCAAAGCCTCGAGCTGCGACAAGCAAAAGCGCGAGAAAAACGGCAAGTAAGCCGCACCCAATCGAATCCACGGCAATAGCTGCTGCTTTCGCGAGAGGGCGATACATCCAGAACAGCGCAGCAAGCGCCATCAGACCAATGGGTACGTTCAACAAGAACGCCCAGCGCCAGGAGTACTCTTGCGCAAGCCATCCACCCAGCAGCGGGCCCAAGAGTGCAGCCAGCCCGTAGGCACTACCCAGCATGCCCTGAACCTGGCCAAGACGGCGCTGAGGAACCGCGTCCCTGGCAGCCAGCATCGAGAGCGTCATCAAGCCACCACCGCCCAAACCTTGCAGACAACGCGCCAGGAGGAGTTCCTCGATTTGCTGACTCAGACCACATGCGGCCGATCCCATGACGAATATGCCTGCAGCAAAGAGAAGCGTGGAGCGGGTCCCGTATCGATCCGCCAGCCTTCCATACAGCGGTATCACGGCTGTCGAAGCGATGAGGTAGACGGAAAAAATCCAGCTAAGCAGCCGGTGACCTTGCAAATCATCCGCAATCGTGGGAAGCGCAGTTGACGCGATCGTCTGATCCAGCGCTGCCAACGCAAGCACGATCACTAACGACGCCAGAACCGGCCGGTCCCATGTCTCTCTACCTTGCATGCAACACCTCTCTCCATTGATGCAGGAGTTTCGAGGCATGCACACATAAAGTACAGTGCAATCTTTAGAACTGTTAGTTAACTAAAATTTAATCATGAATCTAAATTTGCTGTCGGCTCTAGATGCTCTTCTGTCGGAAGGAAGTGTGGGCGGTGCCGCTCGACGGATGCATATCAGCACGCCGGCAATGAGTCACACTCTTGCAAGAATTCGTGAGGTGACAGGCGATGAAATTTTGGTACGCGCGGGGCGACAACTAGTCCCTACGCCTCGCGCACAGGAGATGCGTGAGCGAGTGCGCAAGCTCGTTGAAGAGGCCGCCTCATTGTTGACGCCCGGCGATGGAGGACTGAACCATGTAGCTCGCACCTTTGTCATCCGCGCTCCTGATGGGGTTGCGATCGTTTTTGGCGCAGCGCTCGCCGATGCGCTGCACAAGGAGATGCCGCGCGCAAAGCTGCAATTCATCCCCGACTCGGAAGGAGATCTCTCCGATCTGAGAGAGGCACACGTCGACTTAGATATTGGCGCGCTTGGGGAGCAGACTTCCGATATCCAGTCCGTGCCGTTGTTTTCGCAGAAAGTTGTTGGCGTCGTGCGTGAGCAGCACCCGATGCTTTCGGTGCCGATCACTGCCAAGAGATTCGCAGCTGAATGTCACGTCGCCGTGCGCCAGCGAGGACGGATGTCCAATCCGATCGACTCAGCTCTCGCGGAAATGGGCTATCGTCGCTTCGTTCTGCTGACCGTTCCAAGCCCCTATGCCGCGCTGATGGCTGCTGCGCGCTCCAATCTGGTTGCAACAGCTCCCGCACGCTTCGCCTCAAGCGTTCAGGGGCCACTTCAACTCAGGACATTTCAATTGCCGTTGAAGTTCGAAGTCGAGCAAGTCGTGCTTGCTTGGCATGCACGTTTCAATTCAGATTCGGCGCACCGGTGGCTGCGGGAGTGCATTCGACGACTGCTATCAGGAGCGAGCTGGCCACAAGCTTCAGCATAAAGTTCAGGCTCTTTTTGCAGGGTGTGCCGCATCAATCGAGTGGGCGGAAAGCAATCTATCAATCGCCTTGCAATGTCGGATCAAAGCAACTCCGCCCCCCAACACAGCTCTTTGCTCTTGGATGAAATAGATCACGCTCCCGTCTCAGTTCCTCTGGGACCAGCCTGTTGCCGTGCAAACACCCATCCACCCAAATCCGATCCCAGATTTGTTCAATCACATATCACCCCCTCGAACTGCCAACTGAATGACCTCTGCATTGCCCCGGTCTGACACCCTCCCCACCCGGCACGCCCCAGCAGCGCTGCCGGGCGCTATGCCGTCTCGGTAGCGCCAGAACGGTCCGCATCCCCTACTCCAAGCCCCGCGTGTTCACCACCCGGGGCTTTTTCTTTGGCCGTTCGTTCCTCGTTCTTCCGTCCTTCACATCACACACCCCAAGGAGATTTCCCCGTGCCCAGTTGCCCCCAATGCCAATCCCCTCGCATCGAAACCCTCGACCGCGGCCGCACCACAGGCGCCGCCATCGGTGCTGTTGCCGGTGCAGCCAGCGGCGCCGCAGCCGCCCTGCGGACCGCTCAACTCGGAGCCACCTATGGCTCGCTCGTCGGCCCCGCTGGAACTGTCCTCGGTGCCGTCGCCGGAGCCGCCATGGGCGGCCTGAGCGGCGGCGCCGTCGGCTGCGAGATCGGCAGCCAGATCGGCAAGGCCGTCGATCAGAACTGTCTCAAGAACCACCACTGCCTGGAGTGCGGGTACCGCTTCCGGGATCCGTACGCCTGAGCGCTCGCCCTTTTTGCCCTTTTCGCGCTCTTCAGGCTTGTCACTTTTCTCACTTCCCTCCCCTCGTTCTCTTTTCATTCATTTATCAAGGAGCATTCCAATGGCACATCTCGTTCAAACCATGGCCTATGTCGGCGAGACCCCATGGCACAACCTGGGTCAGCAACTTCCCGCCAAACAACCCATCGATGTCTGGGCCCGTGAAGCGGGCATGGACTGGACCATCCGTGAGGCCCCCGTGCGCTACATGGCCACGGAATCCGGCCCGGCTGGCCAGGCCCCCTCTTCCGTCTCCGCGCTGTATGCCGAACCCATGGAGTTTCCCGACCAGAAGGTGCTGTACCGCAGCGATACCAAGGCCCCTTTGTCGGTGGTCAGTGCCCGCTACCAGGTCGTGCAGCCCAAGCAGGTGTTGGAGTTCTACCGGGATCTGACGGAAGTCTCTGGGTATGAGCTGGAGACCGCCGGGGTTCTCAAGGCTGGGCGCAAGTTCTGGGCCTTGGCCCGGACCGGCAAGTCCTCGGCGCTCAAGGGCAACGATGTGGTCAACGGCTATCTGCTACTGGCCACTTCCTGCGATGGGACCTTGGCGACCACGGCCACGCCCACCACCGTTCGGGTGGTCTGCAACAACACCCTCTCGATTGCCCTGTCCGGAACATCGAGTGCGATCAAGGTGCCCCACAGCACCAGCTTTGATGCGCAGGCGGTCAAGAAGCAGTTGGGTATTGCCGTCTCCCAATGGGACGGTTTCATGTACCGCATGAAGACCCTGTCCGAGCGCAAGGTCAAGAGCCATGAGTCCATGAACTATTTTCTCAAGGTGCTCTGCCAGACGGATGGGCATGCCGATGCATCGGCAGGCCTGACCAACGAACGCGCGCTCAAGAAGGTACAGGCCATGTATGAGGGTCAGGGCCGGGGCGCAGAGCTGGCAGCCGCCAAGGGCACGGCCTGGGGTCTGCTGTGCGCCGTCACCGAGTTCGTGGACCACGAGCGCCGGGCGCGCAGTCAGGAGTACCGCCTGGACAGTGCCTGGTTTGGTCAGGGGGCCAACCTCAAGCAGCGGGCGCTGGAGCAGGCGTTGCAGTTGGCGTCGTGACGGTGTCTGCCGTTCTTTGCGGTTTATCCATCCAACCTCACCGCCCTTCACGGCATAGACCCCGGCTCCTTCAGTGGACCGAGGTCTTTTGCTTTTGGGGGCGGTGTGGCGTGGTGGTTGTCGTTGTTGTTGTTTTCACTTCAAGGAGTCAGCATGGTTCGTCCTGTTGTTTCACCAGGGTCTGAGGCGTCACCGCATCCCCGCCCTGCCCTTCGGCTGGTCAAGACCCAGGACCTGGATCGCGGTCAGTGGTTGCAGGTGCGCAAGGGTGGCATTGGCAGTTCCGATGCGGCTGCTGCTGTCGGGCTCAATCCCTACCAGTCGCAGCTGGAGCTATGGATGGAGAAGACCGGACGTGCCCCTGTCGCCCCGCCGGGTGACGGGGGTGCGGACGATCTGAGTCCGATGTACTGGGGTTCGCTGCTGGAGCCCATCGTTGCAGCCCACTACACCCGCCGTACCGGCAACCGGGTGCGGCGTATCAATGCGGTGCTGCAGCATCCCGAGCACCCATGGATGCTGGCCAATATCGACCGGGAGGTGCTGGGAGCCCCCGATGTCCAGTTGCTGGAGTGCAAGACCGCAGGCATTCAGGGGGCCTGGCTCTGGCGGGATGGGGTGCCGGAGTATGTGCAGCTGCAAGTCCAGCACCAGTTGGCCGTGACGGGCAAACAGGGAGCGGATGTGGCTGTGTTGCTTGGAGGCCAGGAACTGCAGATTTTCCGGATCGAGCGGGATGAGGAGCTGATCGCCCAGCTCATCACCTTGGAGCGGGAGTTCTGGGGCTATGTGGAGCGGGGCCAGGCGCCTCCGGCCGATGGGTCGGATTCGGCAGACCGGGCTTTGCGGGCGCTGTATCCCCGGGACACGGGTTTCACGCTGAACCTCAAACATGACCTGGTGATGGGGGCGGTGTTTTCGGACCTGTTGGCGGTGCGGGAGGTGCTGGCAACCAATACCGCCCTGGAAGCCCAGCTCAAGCAAGCCATTCAGCAGCGCATGGGGGATTCCAGCCGGGCGGTGTTTGAGAACGGTGAGGTCAGCTTCAAACGCAGCCGGGATGGGACTCAGCTCGATACAGCGCGGCTGGCCAAGGAGCAGCCGGAGATCATCAAGGCCTACACGGTGCCCAAACCTGGGAGTCGGAGGTTTCTGGTGCAGACCTGAGGTGGGTTCATTGTCATTCAACGCATTCCCCAGACGGGCTTCATCGGTGACGGTGAGGCCCGTTCTGTTTTGGGGGGTGTTTTTACATTCAACAAGGAGATTCACATGCTCAAAGGTTTGGCTTTGACACCGCCTGTGATCGGGCGCATTGCGATTGGGCGGGTGATGGAGAAGAACGGGCGTCGCCTGCCCGAGAAGGACGATGAGTTCACGCTGACCAGCCAGGTGCAGAACAAGGAGGGGTGGGTGTTGCATCCCGTGGATGCACAGCTTCGCAAGGACCCGGGAGCCAAGCTGCGCAGCATTCCAGTGCGGCTGCTGTTTGATGACCCGGATCTGAGCCTCAGGGCGAACTACACGATGTTTGACCGGGCCACAGGAAGGCCGCTGTGCGTGGGAGATGGGGAGAGCTGCAAGCGGGTGACTCTGTCGGGGATGCAGTCCCTGCCCTGCCCTTCGCCTGCGGTGTGTGCGCTGGCCCAGGACGGGAACTGCAAGCCGTATGGGCGGTTGCATGTGCGGGTGGAGGCGGATGGCAGTACCGAAACAGGCACGGCTGGTGATGAGCTGGGCAGCTTTGTGTTTCGGACGACGGGGTTCAACAGCATCCGGACGTTGTCGGCACGCCTGCGATATCTGTTTGCGGTGTCGGGTGGGTTGCTGGCGGGACTGCCTTTGGAGCTTCGGCTGCGGGGCAAGTCCACCACGCTGTCGCACCGCACGCCGATCTACTACGTGGATCTGACGCTGAGAGCCGGAAGCAGCCTAGCCCAGGTTGTGGCGTTGGCACGGCAGGAGCGCGAGCAGCAAGCTGCGCTGGGCCTTGATCAGGCGGCGCTGGACGAAGCAGCACGGCAAGGCTTGGCGCTGGGGGAGTTCGAGGAATCGGAAGAGGAAGGTGTGGAGGTTGTCGAGGAGTTCTATCCAGAGCCTGGTATGGGGGGAGCGCATCCGGGGGATGGTGACGACTTGGGTACACGCAGGGCCAGAGCGCCATCTCCTCCGATTTCGCTACGGGGCAAGCTGCATCGCAAGCAGGAGGCGCTGGGAGCACGAGCCACCGCAACAGGTGATCCGGGGGCTTCCCATGCGGGCACCTGAGGGGCTGGTCCGGCGCTATGCCGTGGGCCTGGTGATGGAGACGGTGCCGTGCTACAGATGTGGTCCGGATTCAGAACCTGGTGCCAAGGTGCTTCCGGGGATTCTGGTGAGGCATCGAGCGCCGCCACATCGCACGGGGGCGGTGGCACTGCAGCAGGCAGTGACCTTGCTCACTGGCGAGCGGGTGGCCGTGCCCTCAGTGACCAGTGCGGCCGGGGTGTTGCGCCATGCGCAGCGCTTACTTCCTGGATTCCATGCACAGTGGGTCTGGGAGCAAGCACCTTCGGACTTGCTGGCGCTGTGCCACGACGCAATTCACCACGGAGGTCTGGTGCTGCTGCTCTGGCAGTCGATAGCCAGGGAGGTACGGGGGGCTACCAGACAACCCTGCCCTGCGCCTCAATGGATGCTGGTGGTCGGGGTGGAGGGGCCTTGGAGTCCGGCGGGTGATGGATCTGGCAGCGCGGTGCGCACGGAGGCCACCGGGCTTCTGATCCTGGATACCCAGGTGCATCCTGGATGGGGCTTGGGGCACAACCAGTGTCTGGTCCCTGGGGCCTATCCGCACCATGAGGCAGCCGTACGGGTGGCGGAGTTCCGTGGGGTTTGGTCGGCGCGTACTGTGGAGGGGGGACTGGACTGTGGGCTGGTCCTCTCGGCGATCACACTGTCTCCCGGCAAGGGCCAGGGCGCCCAGTGATCTGGCGGGCGCTCAGACAGTGCATCCACACTGTCTGGCTCTTTTTCAGTGCCGATCAGGCGATCACAAAAGGCCCGCGGTCCTTGCCCGCAATCCACTGGGGCGGCTTGCCCCGGCCGGACCAGGTGGCGCCGGTATCGGGATCGCGGTATTTGGCGGCGACTTTCTTGGGCTGCGGCTTCCAGGGGAACACCTGCTGGGCCGTGAAGCCGAACTCCTTGATCAATTCATGGACGGTGGCCAGCGCCTGCACGGATTCTTCCTTCTGCGCCTGGGCGATTTGCGCGTCGAGGGATTTTTTCTGGGCAAGGAGTTCGGAGTAGCTGGGCATGGAATAGCAGGGAAACGAAGAAGAAGAATGCGACGATGGCAACGAGTCAGAGGGGTGTGGCGGTCGGCCTCAACGCTCCGGCTCAGGCACAGCTATTGGGCCGCAGCAGTGGATTGTGCCGCCTGCCCGCCCCGACGCCAGTCCCGCAGATCGGTGAATTCACGGCCGCATCCAGTGCATTGAAGGGTTTCGGTGTAGCGCATGGCGCCCGTCTCGTCGCGCGCAACCACCCGGTGGTAGCTGCTGGCGCCGCAGTAGCCGCAGCGGTTGACAGTGGCAGGCGGATTCGGGGGCATGTCTCGGAAAGGGCTTGCAGCGGGGTGTTGTCGGTGGGTAGCACAATGGTAGCAACCTGATAGGGACCCGGTTCCCCAAAGGGCATCACTGCGCCGGCACCGCACTCCTGCCAACTTTGCCACGGTGGCGTCAACCGCTGCCCTGTGGCTGCGTTGATTTGATGAGTTTGCATCACATAATGTGACAAACCCAAGAGGAGGATGGATGGCGGTTTGAGCCGAAAGATTGGTTGGACAGTGAGGCGCTGCTGGCTCCGGCCTTTTACTGGGCCTGTGCCTGGCTCGCCCGGCGCTTGACGGGCACTGGCACCTCGGGCGGCTTGAGCAGAGCCCATGGTGCGACACCCAGAACATGGGCCAGGCGCTCGATGTTGGACAGCGAGACGTTCCACTTGCAGCGCTCGATGGCCGACACATAGGTGCGGTCGAGGTCGCACTCGTGGGCCAGGCGCTCCTGGGACCACTCTTTCTGCACACGCAACAGCCGCACCCAGTACGCGAGGACTTCGCGCAGGTTGGTCGGATCGGGCAGCCGTGTGGGTGGAGTGGGTTTGGCAGGCACCGCGCAAGGATGCGGTTCTGCTTTATTTGTATCTACGGAGTTTGCATCTCAATTGCAAGCTGATCCGTAAGTGTTTTTGTTTTTAACCACGGAACGCGGGGCGTTCCATTTTGAGGGAGTTGTTGCAATGAAGCTCGGTCGTATCTTGATCGCGGGGTATTTCTTGGTCGGACTGCTGTACGCGGTCTATGCGCATTTCTGGGGTCCGGAGCCGTTTCGCAGCTTTGCGTTCCATCTGGGGCAAGGCGTGTTGTGGCCGGTTGCCTTGTTTCCGAGTCTGGGCCCTGTGATCGCGGGGATTGTGGTTTTGGTCTTTGTGGCCGTGCTGATGAGCTCGTAGTGCCTGGAGTACTTGCCAGCCTACCGAGGACCGCCAATGGCTTTCATCGCCCGCGTGATCCTGACGCTGTTCGGGATCTATCTGTTTTTCTTGATTTTCAGCTCCTGGGAAATGGTCGGTTTCCTGGTGTTGTGGATGCTGGTCCACATCGCAGCTGGCAAGAGATAGACAACACCAACACGGCCCGGGAGATGGCCAGACGGTCCTGCGGACCCGTTCTGGCGCCCTCCCCCGGCCTTATCCATGAAAGTGTTTTATGAAGTTTGAAGCAATGGTCAGGACCACCGCCCTGGCAGTCCTGTTCGCGGCATCGCTGTCGGCCTGCAGTTCCAAGAACGAGCGGGCGTTTGTGGGGGGCTGCGTGGGCATGGGCGCCAGTCGCGAGAACTGCTCTTGTGCCTACAAAAAGGTCCAAGCCACACACAAGCTCGATGACATCAATTTTGGGGAAATCCTGGGCACGGAGCAGCACCGAAAGATTCAGGTGGCCTTCGCAGCCGCTGTGGTTCAGTGCATCAGGGAGAACGGGCTTTGATGCCTGTCCCCGGCCTGTCCCTGCCTCTCCCCTGCCCTTCCTAGAGCTATCCACATCATTTTTTTACACCCTCCAATCACCATGAAAACAAAACTGTCTCTCTGCGGCGTGGCCTGCTTGCTGGCGGCATGTTCCAACAGCCCGTCGGGGTCTGAGCTTGCAAGCTCGATGACCAGTGAGCTGCAAAAGGCCTGCGAATATGCAAGCGTCGACAACGCGCAGATCACGAACACGTTTTTTCCGAACTCGGACAACAAGAACATTGCCAACGTGAAATTCACCGCCACCGTCAGGGTGAAGATCGAGGGCAAATTGGCTCAGGATTTGCAGAAGTTCCGCATTGCTTCGGCACTGTTTTCTGAATATGAGAAGGAAATGGTGGAGCTCGATCGCAGCTACAAAGAGCAGATAGACGCCGTCGATGCGGTGCGCAAAGCTGCACAGGACAAGTACTTGGCTCAGGAGGATGAGCGGGGCTACCTCATTGGCGACAGGCAAAAGCACAGTGCGGAAATGCACGAGTTGTACAGCCAGAAAGAGGCTCTCGGCAAGGAGTGGCTTTCAGCATCCAACGGAGTCTTTGACAAGTACACAGACCGGGCCGCGAACCTGCTGTACGCGACCAGCTCGGGCAAGGTCCGGACGTATGCCCAGCCCTCCAAGCCGGAGATCCCGCTGGCATGTTTTGGCTATCGGGACCCTCGAAAGCCATTGGGGATCCTGTACCGGGCGGTGATGGATGGCAAAGGTTCGTCTGACGACTACTACGCCGGGGTGGAGACTTCCATCGAAGGCGAGCGGCAGATGATCAAGACGGACAATGGATGGATGGTGGCTGGGAATCTGTAGGGTCATCTTGGGGCTGACAGTTGGCGTCAGCGTACCGCATCAAGAAGCCCTGGACAGTATGTCTGGCCTGCACGCCCTAGGGCGTGTGGACCGATTGTCTAGGGTTTCTTTTTTGGCGATTTTTCGTGGACCATACCCGTAGCCAAAGGCGATTGACTTCCGCTTTGCAGCGAAAGCAGACGTCGCGCTTGCTGGGCTGATTGACCGCAACCAGCCTCCAACAGGACTCCCGTACCGCCGACTCAGCAGCGGCATAGTCAGTCGATCCTGAAAGATATATTCCCACCGACGCCAACACCATTTGTGACGATAGCGAGAGCTGAAGCGCGTGCCACCGGCATGGCGCCGCCCACGCCCTCCACACCCGCGTCGGTCGAGTACGCCGACTGGCTGCTCAGCCTGCACGTCTGAAACGTCCAGTCAAGCGCTGCACGAACGCACAGTCAAGCCGCCAGGGCTGCGCGCCCGCAAGATGGCCGGCAGTGCGCATCCACCCGTGCCACATGCTTCCATAAACATGCCTTTCAGCGCTTGATACACAAGCGCTGAAAGCACTTTTCATGGCCGATCGCGGCTGGGTGGAACACCGCTCCACCCACCCACCACATCGCCATGAAAACCCTTGCCCTTCGAATTGCCATGCTACTGCTGACGGCGGCGGCTTCAGTGTCTGCTAGTGCAGTCACGGTATTCGACAACCTGGCAGCCGCCAATGACCCGTGGCTCATCCAGCACAACTCCAGCTACCACACCAACCTGTGGGTGGCCAACCGCATCCCGATTGGCAGCCAGTCGCTGCGCATCACGCAGGTGAAGATGAATCTCACCCAGATCGACCGGTTCGAGCTGCAAGTGTGCGCAACCGACGCCAGCGCCGCCACGCCGTTCGTGGACATGACGGCCTGCGCCCCCTTCACCGCCGACGCGGCCACGCCAGGCGTGCGCGTTTTCACGGGCGACCGCATCGTGGCGGCGGGCGACTTTGCCTGGGTGGTGGTGCGCAGCATCGGCCAGACCATGATCCGCCGCCAGATCACCACGGCCACCAACGACGGGCTGACCTGGTATTCAGGCGCGAGCCACAACCCAGCCTGGGTGGCCGAGCCGCAGACCTCCATCGGCATGACGGTCGAGGCCGGTTCCGTGCAGCTCGATGGCGTGTGCGGCAGTGCCAGCAGCACCACGCCTCGCCGCTATCCGCCAGACGCCTTGCTGTGCAGCGTGGGCACGACCAGCGGCGTGATGGGTGATACCTACTCCTTCTCCTGGGTGTGCCAGAGCAGCTACGGCGGCAACCCTTCGCCGCAATGCTCCGTGCCTCGCTCCCACCTTGTTACCTCCCAGGCCACGGGCGGCGGCAGCATCGAGGCGGGGCGCGATGTTGCGGCGGGGCAGCAGGCCAGCTTCACGCTCACCACGCCACCGGGCTACACGGTGCAGGTCAGCGGCTGTGGCGGATCGCTTGCGGGCAACACCTACACCACTGCGACCATTACCGGCAATTGCACCATCAGCGCCACCTTCGCCCCGCCGACCACCAACGGCGCGTGTGGCAGCACTGCGCCTTCGCTCAGCTGGCCCGCCCCCTTGTGCAGAGCCGGTTCGGCCACCAACCAGTCTGCCGCGGCCGATGCCTTCCGCTGGGATTGCGCGGGCATCAGCGGCGGCACCACGGCCGCTTGCCTGGCACCGCGCCAATACATGGTGACACTCAACACGGATGCTGGCATTGCCAGCGCACAGTGCACCCCGAACCCCGTGACCCATGGCTCCAGCGCCACCTGCACGGCCACGGTGCACGACCCAGTCGCCCGCCCCTTCAGCGGCTGGGGCGGCGCATGCAGCGGCACGGGGGCTTGCCAGCCCGTGGTTCTAGGGACTACCACCGTCTCTGCCAACACGACGCTCATCACCTACGCCATCACCACCACTGCCACCACGGGCGGGAGCATGTCGTGCACGCCCAACCCCGTGCCCCACGGCCAGAGCGCTAGCTGCACTGTCACGCCGCAAACGGGCTTTCAGTTCACCGGCTGGACGGGCGATTGCGCGGGCACGGGTGCATGCCAGCTCACCAACGTGACCAGCGCGCACAGCGTGCGAGCCACCTTCGCGCCGATTACCTACGCCGTCGCCACCCCCGCCGTGACCGGCGGCAGCGTGAACTGCACGCCCAACCCCGTGCACCATGGGAAAGACACGATCTGCGTCGCCTCGCCCGCTATGGGCTATCACTTCACCCATTGGTCGGGCGATTGCTCGGGCTCTGCCAGCGCGTGCATTCTCTACAACGTGACCAGCCCGCGCAGCGTGAGTGCCACATTTGTGCTCAACACCTATTCCATCGGCATCGTCCCCGCCCCGGCCAACGGCACAGTCACCTGCACGCCCAACCCCGTCACCCACGGCCAGCATGCAAGCTGCACCGCCACGCCCGATGCGGGTTACCACTTCACCAGTTGGTCGGGCGATTGCACGGGCACGGGTGCATGCCAGTTCACCAACGTGACCGCGTCGCGCACTGTCTCGGCCACCTTCACGCCAAACACCCACTCCATCGCCACCCCCGCCGCCGTCAACGGCACGGTCACCTGCGCACCCAACCCCATTAACCATGGGCAGGACGCAGGCTGCACCGCCACGCCTGATACGGGCTATCACTTCACCAGGTGGTCAGGCGATTGCGCGGGCACGGGTGCATGCCAGCTCACCAACGTGACCGCGCCGCGCAGCGTGAGTGCCACGTTTGTGCTCAACACCTATTCCATCGGCATCGTTCCCTCCCCCGCCAACGGCGCAGTCACCTGCACGCCCAACCCCGTCACCCACCGCCAGAATGCAAACTGCACCGCCACGCCCGATACGGGCTACCACTTCACAGGCTGGACGGGCGATTGCTCGGGCATGGGCACCTGCCAGCTCACCAACGTGACCGCGCCGCGCAGCGTGAGCGCCACCTTCGCGCTGAACACCTACCCCATCAGCATCACCCCCGTCACCACCAACGGCACGGTCACCTGCGCACCCAACCCCGTTAACCATGGGCAGGACGCAAGCTGTACCGCCACGCCCGATACGGGCTATCACTTCACAGGCTGGACGGGCGATTGCTCGGGCATGGGCACCTGCCAGCTCACCAACGTGACCGCGCCGCGCAGCGTGAGCGCCACCTTCGCGCTGAACACCTACCCCATCAGCATCACCCCCGTCACCACCAACGGCACGGTCACCTGCGCACCCAACCCCGTTAACCATGGGCAGGACGCAAGCTGTACCGCCACGCCCGATACGGGCTATCACTTCACCAGTTGGTCAGGCGATTGCGCGGGCACGGGTGCATGTCAGCTCACCAATGTGACCAGCCCGCGCAGCGTTTCGGCCGCTTTCACCCACGACCCGGTCGATGCCACCTGCGGCTCAGCGGCCAACGGCGCTGCGGCCTTCAAGCCCAGCGCGAATCTGTGCGCCACGGGCACGCCAGGGACCGTGCTATCCGCCAGCGGCCAATACCAATGGCAGTGCAGCGGTGAATATGGCGGCGCAGCGCAGCAGTGCAGCGCACCGTGGCAGGGTGCGGGCGGCAACGGCAATCTGGGGGCGGTGGAGGTGGACAGCGCGAACGGCTGGGAGATCAGCAGCGCCGCCTTTGCCTCCACCTTGCCCGCGCCCTTGCCGTCCCATGTGCGGGCGGTGCATGCGCCGCTGGGGCTGGTGCTAGGGCGTGTCGCTGGCAATGGCGATGCGCAGGTGACCGTGCACTTCACCACACCAGTGCCGCAGGGGGCCATTTATTACAAATACGGCCCCAGCCCCGACGGGCTGGGCTGCACCGGCGCTGCCTGCGCGCAGCCGCACTGGTATGCGCTGCCCGGCGCGCAGTTTGCGCCCGGCGGCCTGAGCGTGACCTTCACCCTGGCCGATGGCGGCGTGGGCGACAGCGACTCCGTGCCCCACCAGATCACCGACCCCGGCATGCCAGTGCTGCTGGCCCCGCAGGCCATCCCCGCACTCGGCCCCTGGGCGCTGGCGCTGCTTTCGCTGCTGGCGGCGGGTCTGGTGGCGGTGCGTCGCCGGGCGTTGAGCTGTGGTTGCGCACCGCTGATCAGAAAGTGAAGTCAAGCTGTTAGGTTGATCACCCGATCGAGGTCATACCAGCTTTACAGCAGACTGACGTCCGCTGAATCGCCTACATGGTCCGCCCAAGGAGAACAAGCTTTTGCGTCGTGATGGTCTGAAGGGTTTGCTGCCTTACATCCGGGCTGTTGACGCAGTGGTTGCGGCTGCCCATGATGGCTATTCGCGGCTGGGGTTCCTATCTCCGGGATGTACTCCGGGATGTACTCAAGGTACTGGCGATTCATCGGAATTTCCCAACCCGGTTTGACCGTCATTCCATCAATACGCTTTGTGCAGGTTCTCCTTCAAATCGGTGTTGTAGGTCTGAGGCGCTCCGCGCTGACGGATCAGGCAGTTACCGTCTCAAGCGGATTCCAACGGGTGCGATCGAAGGCCATACCCCTGGCTAGAACCGCCCACGCGGTGCGCGCCATCTTGTTGGCCAACGCCACCACCACGACGTTGTAATGTCGCCGCTGCAGCAACCGTTCAATCCAGTCAGATTTTCCGGATCGGGCAATCACGGCCCTGGCACCCGCGATCAACAAGGTTCGCAAGTAGGTGTCTCCGCGCTTGGAGATACCCAACTGCTGCGTCTTCCCGCCGGTGCCCACGTGACGAGGAACCAACCCTACCCATGAGGCGAACTGCCGCGCGGATTTGAATGCGCAGAAGTCTCCGACCGCCGCCACCAGCGCCGAGGCTGTCAGGTCTCCGACACCAGGAATTTGCTGAATGGCCTGCATCTGGCGGTCCTCTCGAATTATGGCGCCCAGCCGCTGGCCAATGTGGTCGATGTCATCTTGCAATCCATCGATGCGTTTGAGCTGCTCCTGGATGCAGATGACCAGATCAGCAGGCAGGTGGCCCTTCTCCTGGGCCTCGGCGATTTCGGCAAGAATCATCTTGAGCAACTGGTTGTGCCCCACGGGCATGGCAATGCCGAACTCGGCCAGGATGCCTCGCAGGGCATTGGTTTGCATGATGCGCATCTTCATCATCTGACGACGCATGCCGTGCAGTGCCAGACAAGCTTGCTGGCGCTCCGATTTCACGGGGACCGGCAAGATGTGCGGCTGTTGTGCGGCCACCCAGATTGCCTGTGCATCCATCGCATCGGTCTTGTCACGGAGCAAGAAGGCTTTGACATGCTGGGCAGGCAACAGCTTGACCTCATGTCCCAGCGCCTGGATCGTCCTGGCCCAGTAATGCGATGACCCACAAGCTTCCATCGCCACCAGGCTGCGGTTGCATTTGGCGAAGAATTCCGTGAGTTTGGCGCGTTTGATTTGGCGTCGCTGTATCTCGCCCGACTCCACATCAACGATGTGCAGTTGAAACACCGACTTTGCCAAGTCAAGACCAATGACGGGCAGATTGAGAGTCGATTGCATGGTGGCCTCCAGGATCAGTGGTTGCAAGAGCGGCCACTCTGGCACTTTGCAGCTGAACTTGCGACATCTACCCCGGCTTTACGGGATGACGACCACACGTCAGCAGCAGTGGCAGAGGTGGGCGGACCATGCCATCTCCGGGTTTTCTAGACACCTCTGAGCCTCAAACCTGAGGCCCAATAGGAGGTGCCATGAGTAAGCAAAGATACCCCGAAGAATTCAAGACCGAAGCGGTCAAACAGATCACCGAGCGTGGCCACAAGGTGGCCGACGTATCCGCCAGGCTTGGTGTTAGCCAGCACAGCCTGTATCAGTGGATCAAGGCCCATCGAATGCCCGCGGCACAACGGCAAGCGCAGGGGTCACAGGCGGATGAGCTGCGCAAACTGAAGGCCAAGCTCAAACGTGTGACCGAGGAGCGCGACATCCTAAAAAAGGCCGCAGCGTACTTTGCCAAGCAGTCCGGGTGAGGTACGCATTCATCGAGCGGCATGAACACCAGCACAGCGTTCGCCGCATGTGCAAGCTCATGACCGTGCACCCCAGCGGCTACTACGCCTGGAAGTGCGATGCGGTGAGTTCTCGTGGCAAGGACGATCAACGCTTGTTGGGCCTGCTCAAGCACGCGTGGCTGGAGAGTGGCGGCGTCTATGGCTATCGCAAGCTCACGATGGACATGCGCGACCTGGGAGAGCGCTGCGGCAAGCACCGCGTGGCCCGATTGCTCAAGCTTGAAGGCCTGCGTTCACAGACTGGCTATCGACGCCGACCTGGCCCGCGTGGCGCCAAGCCAGCGGTGGTGGCACCAAACCATCTGCAGCGCCAGTTCAATGTCAGCGAGCCCAATCAGTCATGGGTGACCGACATCACCTACATCCGCACCCATGAAGGCTGGTTGTACCTGAGCGCCGTCATCGACCTGTTCTCCAGGCAGGTGATCGGCTGGTCCATGGGGCACCGCATCGACACTGAGTTAGTGCTCAACGCGCTGCTGATGGCATTTTGGCGCCGGCAACCCAAAGCCGCTGTCACCGTCCACTCTGATCAGGGCAGTCAGTTCACTGGGCATGCATGGCAAGACTTCCTGCGCGCTCACAACCTGGTTTCCAGCATGAGCCGTCGGGGCAATTGCCATGACAACGCCGTGGCCGAAAGCTTCTTCCAACTTTTGAAACGAGAGCGAATCCGCCGCCAGATCTACCCAACCCGCGATCAAGCCAGAGCCGATGTCTTCAATTACATCGAGATGTTTTACAACCCTAAGCGACGCCACGGCACTGCCGGAGATACTTCACCGGTAGAGTTCGAAAGACGCCATTTCCAACGGCTCAAAAGTGTCTAGGGAATCCGGGGCGATTCACCGTATGCAACAAGAAATTAAAAGAAAAATCGGCCTCTGAAGTGCAAGCGCTGCAGGCGCGTTTAGCCATGAAAGGGTCAGCGCCCCAGCTCCTTGGCGCTCACCCCCGCGATGCCCCAGTTTTCCTTGGGCACGTCGTGGATCCAGACGCGCACGTTGGCCGGCGGCGCGCCCACGGCATCGACAAGGGCCTGCGTCACCTTCTCGATAACGGCCTTCTTCTGCTCCTCGGTGCGGCCCTCGATCATGTAGATCTGCGCAAATGGCATGGTGCTTGGTCCTGTCAGAAAGGGTCAGTCCGCCTTGATGGCCAACTTGCGGATCAGCTCGCCCCAGCGGCGATTCTCCGCGCGGATGAAATCAGCGAACTCCTGCGGCGACGTGACCCGCAGGTTGCCTGAGATGTTGTCGAACGCCTGCTGCGCCTCAGGCGACTTGGCCCCGGCCTCCCAGGCGTCGTGCAGTCTGGCCACGATGGCCTGGGGTGTGCCCGCGGGGGCCACTAGGCCGAACCAGGTCTCCACGCTGAAGCCGGGGTAGCCGGACTCAGCGATCGTCGGTACCTCGGGCAACGCCTTGGCGCGCTGCGGCGAGGTGACGGCAATGGCCTTGAGTTTGCCCGCCTTGATGTGCTGCAAGGTGGTGGCCAGCGAGCTTTCCATGCTCATAGTGATGGTGCCGGCCAGCAGGTCGGGCACGATCTGGCTGGAGCCCTTGTACGGCACGTTGGTGAGCTGAATACCCGCCACCGACTGCAGCAGTTCGGTCGCCAGGTGGTTGCTGGTGCCGATGCCCGAGGTGGCGTAGTTGAGCTTGCCGGGATGGGCCTTGGCGTAGGCCACCATGCCCTTGAGGTCGTTAAACGGCACGCTGGGGTGCACGACCAGCGCGCAGGGAGTTGTGCCGACCAGCGAGATCGGCGCAAAGTCCTTCTCGATATTGAAGGGCACGCTGGCGTACAGGTGCGGCGCAATGGCCAAGCTGCTGATGGCCGTGAGGCCGATGGTGTAGCCGTCGGGCGCGGCCTTGGCCACTGCGTCGGTGCCGATGTTGCCGCCCGCACCCGCCTTGTTCTCGACCACCAACTGCTGGCCTAGCTTGTCGCCCATGGCCTTGGCAGCCGTGCGCCCCATCACATCGGTGGGCCCACCTGGCGGGAAGGGCACGATCATGCGCACCGGCTTGGCGGGGTAGCTGGCCTGCGCCCAGGCGCCTGCCGGCAGGGCTGCGCCCAGTGCGGTCAGGGCGCTTGCCGTGATGAAGTCTCGTCGTTGCATGGTTTGCCTCCTGTTGTCGTTCTGTGTGAAAGGCCCGGCGGCTCAGGCAAAGCGCAGCGACACGCTGCCCATGCCCTGCACGCGCAGGCATACGCTGTCGCCCGCCGCCACGGCCACAGCCTCGGTGGCGCCGCCCGACAGGATCACGCTGCCGGCGGGAATCTCCTGCCCGCGCCGGCCCAGATGATTGGCCAGCATGGCAATGGCTGCGGCGGGGTGGCCCAGCACGGCCGCGCCGGCGCCCAGGGCCACGGGCTGGCCGTTCTTCTCCAGCACCAGGCCCACGGTGCGCAGGTCCACGTCCTCGGGGCGCATTGCGCGGCCGCCGACGACGAAGCGCGCAGCCGAGGTGTTGTCGGCCACCACGCTTTTCAGGTCGAACTTGAAGTCGCGGTAGCGGCTGTCGATCACCTCGATGCCAGGCATCACGAAGTCGGTAGCGGCGAGCACAGCGCCGATGTGGCAGCCCGGCCCTTTGAGCGCGCGCTTGAGCACGAAGGCGATCTCGGGCTCCACCTTGGGGTGAATCAGTTCGGACGTCTTGACTGCCGCGCCCTCGGCCACGGTGTAGTCGTCCACCAGGAAGCCGAACACCGGGTCAGTCACGCCCATCTGGCGCATCTTGGCGTGCGAGGTGAGGCCCGCCTTCAGGCCCACCAAGCGTGCGCCGCGCGCCAGCTTGCGCGCCAGGATGGCGTCCTGGATGGCGTAGGCATCGTCCCAGTCCATCTCTGGGTGGTCGTCGGTGATCTTGGGGGTGTCCTTGGCTTGCAGCTGGCAGTTCTCCAGGTGCTCGGCCAGTTGTGCAATGGTGCTTTGTGCGAGTGCCATGGGTGCGGCTCCATTCAGGCGCTGATCTGCAGGCCGCGTGCGCGGGCCATGGTCAGTGCGGTGTCTTCGATCATGTCTTCCTGGCCGCCCACCATGCCGCGGCGGCCCAGTTCGACGAGCAGGTCGCGTGCGGGCACGCCGTATTTCTTTTCGGCGCGCTTGGCAAACAGCAAGAAGCTGCCATACACACCGGCGTAGCCCAGCGTCAGCGCATCGCGGTCGATGCGGATGGGGAAGTCCATCAGCGGCACCACTAGGTCGTCGGCCACGTCCTGGATCTTCCAGACGTCCACGCCCGTCTGGATGCCCATGCGGTCGCACACGGCCACCAGCACTTCCAGGGGGGTGTTGCCTGCGCCCGCGCCCAGGCCAGCGGCGGCCGCGTCGATGCGGTTGGCACCTGCCTCGATGGCGGCGATGGAGTTGGCCACACCCATGGCCAGGTTGTGGTGGCCGTGAAAGCCCAGCTCGGTCTCTGGCTTGAGGGCGGCGCGCACGGCGGCCACGCGCTCCTTGACCTGGTCGGGCAGCAGGTAACCGGCCGAGTCAGTCACGTAGATGCAGTTGGCGCCGTAGCCTTCCATCAGCTTGGCCTGCTTGACCAGGCCGACGGCGTCGTTCATGTGCGCCATCATCAAGAAGCCCACGGTGTCCATGTCCAGCTTGCGCGCCATGGTGATGTGCTGCTCGCTCACATCGGCCTCTGTGCAGTGCGTGGCCACGCGGATGGTGTGCACGCCCAGGCCGTGCGCCATCTTCAGGTGATCCACGGTACCGATGCCGGGGATCAGCAGGGCCGAGACCTTGGCCTGCTTCATCAGGGGGATGACGGTGCCCAGGTACTCTTCGTCGCTGTGCGCCGGAAAGCCGTAGTTGACCGATGCGCCGCCCAGGCCGTCGCCGTGGGTCACCTCGATCAGCGGCACGCCCGCCTGATCCAGGCCCTGGGCCACGCTCTTCATCTGCTCCAGCGTCATCAGGTGGCGCTTGGGGTGCATGCCGTCGCGCAGCGTCATGTCATGCAGGGTGATTTTTTTGCCGTTGAGTGTCATGGCGTGCTGCTCCTTCAGGCGGCGACGTGTTGGAGTTGGAGATTGCCCGCGAGGATTTCCTCGGCAAACATCTCGGCGGTGCGTGCGGCGGCGGCGGTCATGATGTCCAGGTTGCCGGCGTACTTGGGCAGGTAATCACCCAGGCCTTCGACTTCCAGAAAGACCGAGACGCGGTTACCGTCGAACACCGGGCCGTTCACCAGCTTGTAGCCCGGCACGTACTTCTGCACCTCGGCGATCATGGTGTGGATGGACCGGATGATGGCCTCGCGGTCGGGCTCGCCCTCGGTCAGGCAGTGCACGGTGTCGCGCATGATGAGCGGTGGCTCGGCCGGGTTGATGACGATGATGGCCTTGCCCTTCTTGGCTCCGCCCACGCGCTCGATGGCGCCCGCTGTGGTGCGGGTGAACTCGTCGATGTTCTTGCGCGTGCCCGGGCCCGCCGACTTGCTGGAGACGGTGGCGACGATTTCGCCATACGCCACCGGCTGCACCCGGCTCACCGCAGCCACCATGGGGATGGTGGCCTGGCCACCGCAGGTGACCATGTTGACGTTCATCTCGCGCTTGCCGATGTGTTCCTTCAGGTTCACGGGCGGCACGCAGAACGGGCCAATGGCCGCGGGCGTGAGGTCGATCATCATCGCGCCCTCGGCATTGACCTTGCGCGAGTTCTCAGCGTGTACATAGGCGCTGGTGGCGTCGAACACGATCTGCACGCCATCGGCCTTCATGTGCGGCACCAGGCCGTCCACGCCTTCGGCGGTGGTCTTGATGCCCATCTCACGGGCACGCTTGAGGCCGTCGGACTCGGGGTCGATGCCCACCATCCACACCGGCTCCAGCACGGGGCTGCGCTGCAGCTTGGCCAGCAGGTCAGTGCCGATGTTGCCGGGCCCGATCAGGGCGCACTTGATTTTTCGTTTCATGGGAAATCTCTCTCAAAAAAAGGATTCAACACATCGAAGACAGGATTCCGCCCTCCACCCGCAGCGCTGCGCCATGGGTGGCGGACGAGCGGGGGCTGCAGACGTAAGCGACCAGGGCTGCCACTTCGGGCGGCTCAATGAACCGTTGCAGCAGCGAGGTGGGGCGTGACTGCGCGAAGAAGCGGCGCTCTGCCTCGGCCAGGCCCACACCCTGTTCGACGGCAAGCTTGGCGAAGAAGTCCGCCACCCCTTCGGTACGGGTGGGGCCGGGCAGCACGGCATTCACCGTCACGCCGGTGCCCACGCAGCTTTGCGCCAGGCCCCGGGAGAGGGACAGCTGCGCCGCCTTGGTCATGCCGTAGTGCAGCATCTCGGTGGGTGGGTTCACGCCGGACTCGCTGTTGATGAACACCACCCGGCCCCAGCCTGCAGCCTGCATCGCAGGCAGCAGGGCACGGGTCAGGCGCACGCCGCTCAGAACATTGGCCTCGAAGAACCGCTGCCACTGCGCGTCGTCAATGGCTTGAAACGGCTGCGGGTCGAAGGTGCCGAAGTTGTTGACCAGGATGTCAACGCCCGCACTGGCCTGCGCCAGGTGCTCGCAGCCAATCCGCGTGGCGACATCGGCTGCGTGGCCTAGCACATCGGCCCGCGGCACCAGGGCGCGCAGGCGCTGCACCGCCTGTGCCACGCGCTCGGCCGTGCGGCCATTGAGCACCACCGCTACGCCCTCGCGCGCCAGTTCGGTGGCGATGGCAAAGCCGATGCCGGCCGTCGACCCCGTCACCAGGGCCCGCTTGCCCGCCAGTTGCAGGTCCATACGGCGCTCCTCAGACGAAACGCACCGAGCAGCCGCCGATGCCACCGATCGTCACGCGCAGGTTGTCGCCCGCCACCACCGGCACCATGATGCCCAGCGAGCCCGACAGGATCACCTCGCCCGCCTCCAGTGCAATGCCGTGGGTGCCCAGCGTGTTGGCCAGCCAGGCCACGGCGTTGGCCGGGTGGCCCAGGGCCGCAGCGCCCGCGCCGGTGGCCACGATGTCTCCGTTCTTTTCCAACACCATGCCGCAGGTGCCCAGGTCCACGTCGCGCACGTCCACCAGGCGGTCGCCCAGCACGAACACGCCGCAGCTGGCGTTGTCGGCCACGGTGTCCTGGATCTTGATCTTCCAGTCGCGAATGCGTGAATCGACGATCTCGAAGCACGCCATCACGCCGTCGGTGGCGGCCAGCACGTCGGCGGCAGTCACGCCTGGGCCCTTCAGCGTCTTCTTCAGCACGAAGGCGATCTCGCCCTCGGCCTTGGGTTGGATCAACGTGTTGGCAGGGATGGCCTGGCCTTCGTTGTAGACCATGGCGTCGGTGAGCCAGCCAAAGTCGGGCTGAAACACGCCCAGCATGTCCATCACGGCCTTGGAGGTCACGCCGATCTTCTTGCCGACGACTTTCTCGCCGGCAGCCAGACGCCGGGCCATCATGCGCTGCTGGATGGCGTAGGCGTCGTCGATGGTGATGTCGGAATGGCGCGAGGTCAGTGGCTCTACCACCTGGCAGCCCGCGAGGGCCTGGTACAGCTCATCGCCGAGCTGCTCGATCTGTTGAGAGTTCATGGTCATGGTTTTGCTATTGAAAGAGTAGCTATCAGTGCTTCATCAATAAGCACCAGAGGCAGGTTTTGCTGGAAATCAGAGCTTGATGCAGACGTTCTTGAGCTCGGTGTAGAACTCCAGCGAATGCACGCCGCCCTCGCGGCCGATGCCGGACTGCTTGGAGCCGCCGAACGGCGTGCGCAGGTCGCGCAGGAACCAGCTGTTGACCCACGAGATGCCGACCTCCATGCGCTGCGCCACGCGGTGCGCGCGCGACACGTCGCGCGTCCAGATGGCGGTGGCCAGGCCGTATTCGTTGTCGTTGGCCTTGGCCAGCACCTCTTCTTCGGTGTCGAACGGGGCGATGTGGCAGCAGGGGCCGAAGATCTCTTCCTTGATGACGCGCGCGGTCTCGGGCAGGCCGGTCCAGATGGTAGGCTGCACCCAGCAGCCGTCCTTCAAGTCGCCGGGCATATCGGGCGCGCCGCCGCCGGTGACCACCGTGGCGCCCTCCTGCACCGCCAGCCGGTAGTACGACAGCACCTTGGCCTGGTGCTCCTTGCTGATCAGCGGGCCCATGCCGGTGTCCTTGTCCTGGGGCACGCCGATCTTCATCTGCTCGGCGCCAGCCTTCAGCGCGGCCACGAATTTGTCGAAGATCGGGCGCTCGACATAGACGCGCTCGGTGCCCAGGCAGACCTGGCCGCAGTTGGCGAACGCGGAGCGCAGAGTGCCTTCGATGGCCGCGTCGAAGTCGGCGTCGGCGAACACGATGGCGGCGTTCTTGCCGCCCATCTCCAAGCTCACGGGGCGAGCGCCCTTGGCGGCGGCCTTCATGATGACCTCGCCGGTGCGCGTCTCGCCCGTGAAGGTGATGGCGTCAATGCAGGGGTGCGTGGTCACGAACTCGCCCGCCGAGCCGGGGCCGAAGCCGTGCACCACGTTGTACACGCCCTTAGGGATGCCCACCTGGTTCATCACCTCGCCCAGCAGGGCGGCGGTGCGCGGGGTCTCCTCGGATGGCTTGACCACCACCGTGTTGCCGCAGGCCAGCGCCGGGCCGACCTTCCAGGTCATGAGCAGCAGCGGCAGGTTCCACGGGCAGATCACACCGACCACGCCCACAGGCTTGCGAAAGCCGTAGTTGATGGCGCCACGGCCGTCGGGCGTGGCCATCTCGAAGAACTCGGTGGGCACGTTCTTCACCACGTCGGCGAACACCTTGAAGTTGGCCGCACCGCGCGGGATGTCGATGTGCGAGGCCAGGCTCATGGGCTTGCCGGTGTCGGCGCACTCGGCCTCCAGGAACTCGTCGAAGCGGCGCGTGATCTCGGCCACCAGGGCTTCGAGCAGCTCCACCCGCTTGGCCAGGGGCATGGAGCCCCACGGCCCCTTGAGCGCCGCGCGCGCGGCGGCCACGGCGGCGTCCACCTCGGCCTTGCCAGCTTCGGCCACCTGGCCGATGACCGCGTTGGAGGTCGGCGTGCGGTTGTCGAACCACTTGTCCGTGGCCACGAATTCGCCGTTGATGAAATTCAAAATCTGGTTGGCTAGCATGTCTCTCTCATTTCCGGATGGGCTGTCAGGGGGTGATGGTTCACGTTGTCCTTGCAGCGATAGGGGCAACGATAGGTCGCAGGCGCCATACTGTCCAATACCGAATTTTCTAAAATTGATACCTTCAAGGTATTTAAAAAAGAGGCAGCCATGGACCTGCGACAGATGAAATACTTTTTGGCTCTGGCCCAGGAGCTGAACTTCGGCCGGGCTGCGCAGCGGCTGCACATGGCCCAGCCGCCACTCACGCGGCAGATCCGCGGGCTGGAGGAAGAACTGGGTACGCCACTGTTTCTGCGCACGCCCAAGGGCGTGGAGTTGACGGCAGCGGGCCAGGCATTGCTAGATGAGGTGCCCAACATCCTCTCGCTGGCCGAGCGCGCCAGCGAACGCACCCGCATGGCGGGTGAGGGGCTGATCGGCCGACTCGATGTGGGCATCTTCGGCTCGGGCGTGCTCGACGTGATTCCGCGGCTGCTGGCGGACTTCCACCGCGAACGCCCTGCCGTGCGCCTGAAGCTGCACAACATGACCAAGGCCGAGCAGCTGCAGGCGCTGCGCGAGCGCCGCGTCACCGTGGGCTTCAACCGGCTGGTGCAGGCGGAGCCGGGCCTGGGTGTGGAGATCGTGCTACGCGAGCCGCTGGTGGTCGGCCTGCCCGAAACCCACCCTCTGTGCGAACGCGCCCAGATCGACCTGCGCGACCTGAGCGGCGTGCCGATGATCCTGTACCCCAATGCGCCCCTGCCCGGCCTGGCGCAGGAGGTGACCACCGCCTTCGTGCGCGAGGGCGCACGGCTGGAGGTGGCGCAGGAGGTCGAAGACGTGCTGACCTGCGTAGCCCTGGTGGCAAGTGGCTTTGGCTGCTGCATCACGACCCAGTCCGCCATGAGCCTGCGCTTGCCGGGCGTGGCCTACCGACCGCTGCGCTCGCGCTACCTGCGTGATATCGCGCTGTGCTGTCTGTACCGCACCGAAGACAGCTCACCGGTACTGACTGCCTTCCTGCAAGTGGTGCGCTCATTTGCCGCGCGGCAGAGCAACGGCGGCACATAGCGCAGGCCGCAGCGTCGTCGTGGAGCGGTGGAGCAACGCACATGGGATCAGTCCTTCGCGGCCTCTGCCAGGAAGTCGCCGACCAGGCGGGCAAAACGCGCCGCGTGCTCGATCTGCGTCCAGTGGCCGCAATGGCCGTACACATGCATCTGCGCGTTCCCGATCCACTCGGCCAGCGTGTAGGAGTTGGACAGCGGGATCACCTGATCCTCGCGGCCGTGGACGATCAGGGTTTCATGCGGGATGGCGCGGATGTCCTGCTCGGCGCTGGCCAGCGTATCGACCCAGCGCTGGCGCGGCGCGGGGAACATTGCCGAGAACGATTCCTGAAAGCCCGGGCGGATGCTGGCCTCGTAGCGCATGCGGGCCAGGTCATCGCTCATCAAGTCGCGGTTGAAGGCGAAGTAATCCATGATGGCGCGCATGTTCTGCACCGAGGGGGTGTAGCCCCAGACCGCGTCCAGCCCGCGCGTGATCGGGAACGGCACGCCCACGCTGCCCATCAGCACCAGGCGGCGCACGCGCTCAGGGTGGCGGATGGCCAGCGCCAGCGCCAGCCCGCCGCCGAACGAGTTGCCCACGAGGTCGGCGCGCTCGATGCCCAGCGCGTCGAGCAGGCCCACGGCCTGGCGCACCCAGGCGTCCATCCCGTAGTGGAAGCCCGCCGGCCGCTCGCTGAAGCCGAAGCCCACCATGTCCGGCGCGATCACGCGCGCACGCTCGGACAGCGCAGGCATCACGAGTCGCCAGTTGGCCCAGGCCGACACGCCCGGGCCGGATCCATGGATCAGCAGCACCGGGTCGCCGCTGCCCACGTCGTGATAGTTTGTGCGGATTCCGGCCGCCGTGATGGTGTGCGCAACCTCCGGGTTGCTCAGGGTTGGCCGTTCTAGTTGGGATACTGACATGCTTCAGCTTTCGTATGGATCAAGCGCGAATGCGAGGTATGGATGCGGGGTGTGATTTCGCGCGTGGAATGAATCAGGCGCCAAGGCCCAGCGCCTGCAAGCCAGCGCGCGCAATGGCCTCGTCCTGCACTTCGCTACCGCCGGACACGCCGATGCCGCCGATGCGCACACCGTCCTCCACGATGGGCAGGCCGCCGCCAAAGGCGACGAAGCGCGGCCGCAGCACCAGCCCCTGGCGCACTGCGTCGGAGTGCGAGGCCAGTTCGGCATGCCATGCACTCGTCGGCAGGCCAAAGCTCGCGGCCGTGTAGGCCTTGTCATGGGCAATGTCCACGGAATGCAGTGGTGCGCCCGGCATGCGAGCAAAGGCCGCCAGCACGCCAGCAGCATCCACCACCGACACATTCACGCACACGCCCAACGCAGCGGCGCGCGCCACGGCGGCCTGTACGGCACGCAGCGCGGCCGCCGCGTCGATGACCGACTGCGCAACACTGAGCGCCGTGGCAGGTGGCAGGGCAGCGCCTGGCATCAGGTGTACACGTCCGTGAAAGACGCCACCAATTCCCCCGTGTGGTAGAAGATTCCGCTACCCAGCTTGTCCTCGCTCCAGGTGGTTACGGGGCGGTCGGGCTGTGCGAGGTAACCCAGCCCGGCAAAGGTTTCGTTGCGGTTGCCGCTGGGGTCGAAAAAGTAGATGGTCTCGCCGCGCGTGATGCCGTGGCGCGTGGGCGCCACGTCGATCTTGACCTTCTTCTTGGCCATGACGTCGGCAGCCTTGAGCACGTCGTGCCACGAATCCAGGAAGAACGCGATGTGGTGCAGGCCGCTGACGGGGCCGCCCACAAAGGCAATGTCGTGCGGCGTGGTGGTGCACGCCATCCAGGTGGCGGCCTGCATGTCGCCCTGGGGGCCGACCAGCACCTGCTCGGTCAGGAAGAATTCCAGGCACTCCGCCATGAAGCGCGTGTTGTCCTGCACGGTATTGATGCCCGCCTCGGGGTTCATCTCGCACATCAGCAGTAAATGGTCGAGCCAGTGCGCCCCCGCGCCCCGGACGCCATCGGGCCACGGGTCGGGGTTGACGGTGCCCACGTCGGTGCCCACGTATTCCTTCATGGCGTACAGGCACATTTCATGGCCGCTGGGCAGGTTGAACTGCAGCATGCGGCCGGTGGAGGGCAGCGTGCCCTCCGCCAGCATCGTGGTCTTGATGCCCCAGGCTTCGATGCGGGCCTGCAGCGCGTCCAGGTCCTCGTCCTTTTTCACCTTGTAGGCCACGTGGTTCAGGCCCGCACGGTCGCTGGGCGTGAGGATGATCGAGTATTTGTCCCACTCGTCCCAGCATTTCAGATACACGTTACCAGCGTTGTCCTTCATGGCGGTCTTGAGGCCCAAGACCTCTTCGTAGTGCTTCACAGCAGCGGCCATGTCCATGACCCGCAGGCTCACGTGGCCGATTCTCAGTACACCCATTTCATGTCTCCTTCGGTTGGTAAAACTTCACTGATTCAAATTGGCTGACTCAACTGGCAGGGCGTTGCACCACCGCGGTGGCGCTGCCCAGGAAAGGCTTGCGCAATCGGGCGGCCACTTCCAGGCAGACGGCCTGGGTGGGCGCCACGCGGCAGGCCAGCGTGTAGCCGTTGGCCTCTTCTTCGCTGCTGACATGGGCGCGGCTGATGGGGCCGAGCGATTGCACCGCCCCTTCCACGATGCGCACCTTGCAAACTCCGCAGCCACCGCTGACGCAACCGGCCGGGATTCCCTTGCGGCCCAGACGCAACATGCCGGCCAGCAGGCTTTCGGTGGTGGCGCAGTCATAACAGTCGCCGGTCTGCGACACGCTGACGCGAACTTTGGAACAGGGGTGGATTCCCATGGCGGCTCCTAAATCGTCTTGAACAAGGGGCTGCGTGCCTGCTGCGCATCGGCGGCCGAAAGGAATTTCTCGGTGTAGATGTCGCGCTCGAACAGGCGCCCCTGCATCAGCGTGCCGATGCAGGCTTCAATCATGGGCGGTGGCCCGCACAGGTAGGCCTTGTGGCCGACAAAGCTGCCACCAAAGTGCGCCTTGGCTGCTTCGTGAACGAAGCCGCGCGCACCGTTCCAGCCATCGCCCTCGGCTGCGTTCGACAGCGCCGGTACGTAGGTGAAATGCGGATGGCGCGCTGCGAGGTCACGGAACTCGGCGTCGTAGTACAGCTCCTGCGCACTGCGCTGCCCGTACACCAGCGTGATGGGCTGCGTGCAGCCGCTGGCCAGCAACTCCAGAATCATGGCGCGCGGACTCGACAGGCCCGAACCTCCGGCCATGAACACCATGGGCATGGCCGCCGAGCGGCGCACGAAGAAGCGACCGTACGGCCCGGTCAGCAGCAGCCGGTCGCCTGGTTGCAGCGACTGGTGCAACCAGGTGGTGCCAGCGCCGCCGGGCACCTGGCGCACGTTCAGCTCGATCTCGCTGCTCAAGCCGTCGGCACCGGGCGCATTGGCAATCGAGAAGGCGCGCCCGCCTTCAACGCCCGGAATCTGCACCTGCACATACTGCCCGGCCTGGTAATGGATGGGCTGGTCCAGGTGCAGGTGCAGGGCCTTGATGGTCGGAGTGAGCTGCTCGATGCGCGCCACCGTGGCGGTGAAGTCACGCACCGGAATCACTTGGGCGTCGGGGTCGTCGTCAAAGTCGGCCTCGACGGTGGCGTCCGACTGCAGCGTGGCACAGCAGGCCAGCGTCTTGCCGTCGTCACGCTCCATTTCCATCAAGGCGAACGGGTTGGCTGCGCCATGGTCCACCTCGCCGTCAGTCACCTGCACCTTGCAGGTGCCGCACAGGCCGTGGCCACATGCATGCGGTATGTAGATGCCCTGGCGCAGGGCGGCATCTAGCAGGGTCTGGCCTTCTTCCACCTCGATGGTGGCGCCCAGGGGTTCGAGAGTCAGTTGGTAGCTCATGGCTTGTCCTGGACGACGGGGCTGCGCAAAGGCAGCACCCGCCGTCGGTGCGGGCTGCGATAGTTAGCTGAAGGACCCCTGGATGCCCGTCAGGCCCGGCGTGCGGAAGCTGATCATGTCCTTGTGGCCCAGGCCGTTGTCGGCCAGGCTCTTGGCCGGGTCGGGCGTCCAGGGCTGGCCCGACTTGAACCACTGCGTGGTGTTCCAGTCGATGCGGGCAAAGTCGGGGTGCACGCCATACACGCCGGGCAGCACCACCTGGCCGATGGCGCCAAAGGGCATATCGGCAGGCAGGGGCAGCGCCACCGGGCAGGGGAACATGAGGTGCTCCTCCCAGCCGATGAAGAGCAGCGGCGCAGGGAAGTTCTCGCGCACGTCCTTGGCGGGGAAGTCGTAGGGTTTGAGGGCGGTCACGCTCATGACTGGGCTCCTTGCTGCGCTGCGGTGGCGCTCACCGGCGCGGGGTCGCCACGCCAGGTGGCAAAGTTCTTCTGGTCTTCCGAGCCTTCGAAGTCGAAGTTGTCACGCCCCACGTTCATGCCGTACCAGTCCAGCACGGCCAGCAGCGGGTCAAAGCCTTCGGCGGTGGGATCCACACCGGGCTTGAAGCAGTGGCCCTGGTAAATCTGCTGCACCGGCAGCCACGACTGCACGTATTTCTCGGGCTCGTCCTCGAACACGTGCTGACAGCCGTCGCTGCAGAAGTGGTACTTTTCGCCCTTGTATTCGGTCTCGCGGTGGCAGATCTTGGTGGGGTCGCCCGGCTCGGTGAAGAGCAGCGGAATCTGGCAGGTGTTGCACAGCATCGGCAGCGTCTTGTTGTAAATGCGCCGGCCGGCTTTTTGCTCTTCGCGCAGGTGCTCGAAGCGTGGGCGGTAGTACTTGTCGAAGGTGTCGGGGTACTTCTCGCTGAGCCACTGCAGCTCGTCTTCCTTGGGGATCCAGGTGTGGAAGGGGGCTGCAGCGCCGTAGCTGTAGAACGTGTTCCAGGCCTGGTGGCTGATGTGGTCCTTGCCCTCACAGGCCTCTTTCCAGCCCTTGGGCTCGCGGATACCGTAGCGCGCCAGGTCGCGGAACAGCGCGCCGCCGTTTTCCTCGACATACATCTCCCAGCTTTCCTTCCAGCTCATCACGCGCTTGGGCAGCATGTAGTCCTGCATCATGGCTACCAGGGTGAGCAGGCGGTAGCCGCGCCAGAACCACTTGTCGATCCACTTCTGCACGATGGGCACGTTGGCAGGGTCCTGCTCCAGCATGAACTTGATGCACTCGATGCCCAGCGTCATGTGGCGTGATTCGTCGGATTGCGCCGAGAAACCAAACGTCACCGTGGACATATCGCCGTTGTGCGCAGCACCCGACATGAAGGGCACGAACAGCAGGTTGGTCAGCACATACTCAAACGAGAAGCTCACAGCCGTGAGGAACTCAAAGGGCCCACCCGACAGCGCATCCTCGAAGAACGACTTGGGCACCGACAGGTACCACACGCGGTCGAACCATTGGGTCGGCTGGTGCATGCCGTTGAAGTACTTGTTGTAGTGCGACAGCGCGTGTGTCTCGGTCTGGTAGTGGCGCAGTTCGTCAATGGACTGCATCTGCGCCGCCACGCGGGCCCCGGCGCCTGTGAAGTGCCGGCCCACATGCGCAAAGCCGCGGTGCGCGTAGTACTCCAGCGGTGTCACGCCCTGGATGAACAGCTTGAGCGCGTTCACGTAGCGCGCATCCGAGATGCCGAGCTGGCCGTTGTTCTGCGCAAAGGCTTCGATCACGGCATAGAGCTTCTTTTCCTTCTCGCCCTGGTACTTCCAGTAGGCGTCCATGGTCAGGCGAAACGGGTCTTCCCATTTGTCCCAGTCGTGGATCTTGATGCCTTCATACTGGTCGAACGGAAAGACCTTTTCCATTGGCTGGTAGGTCGTATCCCAGGCCAGGCCGCGCGTCATGGCGGCGTAGCGGTCCTTGAGGCCCAGTTTCTTCTTGATGACAGGTGCGTCCATGGTGTTGTCTCCTATTGGTTTCGTGCAATGACCTGCAGGCTCAGTGCTGCCAGCTCAGTGAAAACTCGTCGTCGTCTTCGTCGATGTAACCGGACAGCGTCACGAGGTTGACGTGCAGCTGCTGCAGGTTGAAGCGCTGGCCGGTCTGCTCTTCGATGGTTTCGCGGCGGATCACGAGGCGGCCGGGCGCGTTGATCTTCACGAGCCCCGGTGGATAGGTGGCGCTGGCCTGGGCGTTGTCCGCCAGGATGGCGTCCACGACCGGGCGGGACTCTTCGTTGTCCTGAAAGGCAATGAAGACGCTGGAGACGGCGGAAACGGTAGATGCGTTCATGGTGATGACTTCCTCTAGACGACCAAGCCGGACTTGCGAGCCCGCGCGTCCAGCGCTGTGCGCACATCGGCCAGGGCCTCGGCGCCTTGCGCACCCAGTGCGCGGTCCGCCACCGGTGCCAGCGCGGCCTGCGCCAGATCGGCATAGGTCTTGAACCAATCGGTGATCAGCGCCCGGTTGTCGTCCGATACTGCAGCGGCCACCTTGATGACCGCGTCCACCCAGCGCGCGCTCTCGTCATGCCACTCGGGCATGAAGGCGGTCAGCATGGCGACCGCCGTGCCGCCCTGCACTGCCAGGTGGTCGTCCACAAAATGCGTGTAGATCAGTGGGTACTGCAGGCCATCGAGCGCCAGGTTCTGTGCCACGAACAACTCGAACGGGTCCTGGACCACCAGCGTGTCCTCCACCAGCCGGCGCAGCACCTGCCAGCGCGGGTCGTGCAGCCAGTCGTTCTGGCCCGCGTCGAGTGCGCCGGGCTCGCCCAGGGCCAGCCCCAGGCGCGTGATGTACTGCGCCACGGCCAGGTGATCCATGGCGTGGAACATGGCCGGCGCCGTGAACGCCGTGCCATAACCGCGTGAGCAGATGGTGCAGTTGTTCATGTTCGCGCCCCAGGCCGCGTGGCGCAGCGGCATAAGCACTTCGCAGGCGGCAGCGCGCTGCGTGTCCGGAATCTTGTCGATCAGCCCGCGTGATTCCACGAACTGGTAATTGGCCTCCATCGCCTCCTGCTGACGGGCCCGCGCCATGGTCCAGTTGGCGTAATAGAACTGGCGCGGATCGCGTAACGCGTCCCAGTCGGCCATCTTGACGGCCGTGCGAGCGGTGTCGAACAACTCGAACTCTGGCTCCCAGGTCGGGCGGTAATGGAAGTTCGCGGTGGGCTGCACGCCCACCGTGGCTTCCAGGTAGCGCGACGAAGGCTTGTCGCCCGTATGGGCCGCCACGCGGGCAAAAGTGTGGCGCAGCGGTTGGATCTCACGCGCCTGCAGGTCGATGTTCATGGGGGCTTGTCTCCTGTTGGTGTTTATGGGAACCCGGCTCAGTCGTCCAGGCGGCGCACGCGGTGGTCCACGCAGAAGGCCTCGAACGCCATCTCCGGGAGCAGAAGCTCCACGGTCAGCTCGGGCCATCCGACCGAGAACGCGAACTCGACAAAGCCGTTGTCACGGCGCCCCAGCACGCGCACGAATCGCTGCGACAGATCGCAGACGGGTTGCGCGGTAGCGTGCAGTTCGGCGTTGGCGGGGCGGTGCATGGTGATCTCCTGTGCGGCTTTGCATGCACCGTTTTGCACGGGCCGTGCCAACGCATGCCATCTATCGCAAAAATCTCGATAAATTCAGGGTTAGTCCCTACAAAACCCACTCCATCCGGCCCTGCTGGACCCCGTCGCCGCGTCTGCCCGAGTGGCGGTACATGCGATTGCTGCACAGCAGCATGATGTTTTGCTCACCACCGCTATCGGCCAATTGATGAAATGATGAAGAAGTGGCCAAGGGTCCGCCCTGATGGACACAGAAACCCTGTTTATCGATACTTTCCTTATGCCCGCGACCGCCCTGCCGCCCTTCCCCTCCGACGCGGACCTGCGCCGCTTGGTGCACTTTTCCCCCGTCGATGGCCGCATCTGGCTGGCGGACCAGCGCATGCTGCTGGTGCACGCGGCGGCCTTCCAGGCGCTGCGACGCGAATTGGTCGCCAGCCTGGGGGCGGTGCACACGCGCCGCCTGCTGATGCGCGCGGGGTATGCCTCCGGCGAGCGCGACGCGCTGCTGGCGCGCCAGGTGCGGCCGGGCGCGTCGCTGTTCGACACCTTTGCCGTGGGGCCACAGTTGCACATGCTGGAAGGCGCGGTGCGCGTGCAGCCGCAGGTGTTCGAGCTGGACGAGGCTGCAGACCACTTTCACGGCATCTTCCAGTGGGACCACAGCTGGGAGGCCGAGGTGCACCAGCGTGCCTGGGGCCCGCAGGACGAACCCGTGTGCTGGATGCTGCTGGGCTATGCCTCGGGCTATACCAGCGCGTTCTTTCGCCGCCCCACCCTGTTCAAGGAAGTGCAGTGCACGGCCTGCGGCCACGCGCATTGCCTGATCGAAGGCCGCTTCGTGCACGAGTGGCCCGACGGCGAACAGCTGGCGCGCGACTACGATCCCGACTCGATGCTCGTGCGCCTGGACGAGCTGCAGTCCCAGGTGGAGGCGCTGCGCACCCAGCTGCAGCCCGTGGACGACCAGGGACCTTTGCTGGGCCACTCACGCGCGTTCAACGACACGGTGGAGCTGCTGCGCAAGGCCGCCCCCACGCAGGTCACGGTGCTGCTGACCGGCGAAACGGGCGTGGGCAAGGAACGCTTTGCGCGCGCCCTGCACGCCATGGGACCGCGGGCCGACAAGCCCTTCGTGGCCGTGAACTGCGCGGCGCTGCCCGCCGAGCTGATCGAGAGCGAGCTGTTCGGAGCCGAGAAGGGCGCCTACACCGGCGCCACCGCCGCACGCGTGGGCCGCTTCGAGCGCGCGCACGGCGGCACGCTGTTGCTGGACGAACTGGGCGAGCTGCCTCTGCCCGCACAGGCTAAGCTGCTGCGGGTGCTGCAACAGGGCGAGGTAGAACGCCTGGGTGGCACGCAGCCGCGCAAGGTGGACGTGCGCGTGGTGGCCGCCACCAACGTGGATCTGGAAAAAGCCGTGGAGGAAGGGAGCTTTCGGCGCGACCTGCTGTACCGGCTGAACGTCTATCCCATCCGCATCCCGGCGCTGCGTGATCGAGTGGACGACATCGAGCTGCTGGCAATGCACCTGCTGCAGCGCTACGCCGCCATGCACGGCAAGCGCTTGGCGGGCTTCACCGACCTGGCCATGACCGCCATGCGCCAGCATGAATGGCCCGGCAACGTGCGCGAGCTGGAAAACCTCGTCGAGCGCGGCGTGATCCTGGCGCCGCAGGACGACCTGGTGGATGCCTCAATGCTGTTTCCTACGTCGGCCATACCCACAGCGCACACCGTGAACGCGGCCGGTGCGCTGGAGAGCGAGTCGCACACCCAGCAAAGCGCCAACTTGTACGACACGCTGCAGGCCAGCGGCCTGACGCTGGACGCGCTGGAAGACACCCTGATCCGCGAAGCCGTGGCGCGCGCGGGTGGCAACCTTGCGGCGGCGGCGCGCGCGCTGGGCCTGACCCGTCCACAGCTCAGCTACCGCCTGTCGCGCCTGCAGGAGCGTCGGCAAACGGCCCCGTAACGTAAACGCCACCACACCACATTGCCATGGCCAAACGCAGCTTTACCCCCCTGATCGCACTGCCGGGCGGGTACACAGCCGAGGGCGCCCCCCCCCCAGGGGACCCCTCGCGCACCCTCATTGAACACACCTACGCCACCCTGCGCGACGACATTGTCGAAGGGCGCCTCCCCCCCGGCGGCAAGCTGCGCATCGAGCACCTGCGCACGCAGTACCAGGTCGGCGCAGGCACGCTGCGCGAGGCTGTCACGCGGCTGGTGAGCGACGCCCTCGTGACAGTGGAAGGGCAGCGCGGCTTTCGTGTGGCGCCCATAGCGCTGGAGGAACTGCAGGACATCACCAGCCTGCGCATACACATCGAGATCGATGCGTTGCGCCAATCCATCCGCGGAGGCGACGCGCAGTGGCGCGCTGCGCTGGCCGAAGCCTTCACCGCACTGTCGGCCGAAGAGCAGCCCATCACGCCCCCGCGCCGACGGCAGTGGGAGGCGTTGAATGTGCGCTTTCATGAAGCACTGCTGTCAGGTCATGCCTCTCCCTGGACACTGCGTGTACTGCGCCTGCTATCGCGCCACAGCGAACGGTACCGCTTCTGCGCCATGGGGTTGCCTGGCAGCGTGCGAGACGTGCACATCGAGCATACCGAGATTTACGAGCTGGCCATGGCAGGCCAGGACGCGCGCGCGGCGCTCGCGCTGGAGGCGCACATCCGCGCCACGCCAGATTTGCTGATCAAGGCGCTCCGTGAAGGTCGAGCATTCTTGCCGGGTACCGTACAACTGATGCGGAACTGAGTACCCCCCAATAGCGCAACAAGATCGTCCCCTCGTATGACTGCAATGGCCGTAAGCTGCCGTTCGCCGGAACAGGAGCTAAGGGTCACAACCAGCCTGAAGCTGCCACGGCAGACGTCGGTTCTGCAGCGGTTGCGGCCTCTCGCGTGCAAGGTTCCAGTGGCAGCTATGGTGTCAGGAGCGGGCGCACGGTCATTGGCTCGTCACGGCGTTCAAATGCTCCTGTCTTTCAGGAATTCGGTGATCTAATCCAACCACCTTAGCCCTTCGGGAACCTACTTCATAACCACCGGCAGCGTTTGGCCCGACTCCGAGTCGGGCTCGCCATCAAGGCAATCTGGCCCGCGCAGTCGTTGGAATACAGGTCATAGCGTGACAGCTGATGTTGGACGGGTCCGTGGCGAACCATAAGCGGCGAAGCTTGTCTGCGGTAACCCTTGCCCCGCGCGGTAGTCCGGCCTTCATCTGCATTAGGACTGCCAACTTTGAGTTAGCATTTTCCGCCTCGAGCCGTGACAAACATACCAAACAGCGAGATGCCCATGCAGTGGACCCGTCAGCGACCGTTCCAAGCACTTGCCCTAACAGGTGGTGGCTACCGAGGCCTTTTCACCGCTCGAGCATTGCAAGAGATAGAGGACCATCTCGAAATGCCGATTGGCAGACGCTTTGACCTGACGTACGGCACTTCCATCGGCGGGATCATTGCCCTAGCCGTCGCGTTCGAGGTCCCGATGCGGAAAGTAGTAGAGACTTTCGTTTCACATGGGCAGGATATTTTTCCGCCCCATGAGCCTCCCCGCGGGGGATTGGCTAAAGGTTTGGACCTATATGCCCATCGCAACAAGCCGCGCTACCAAGCGGCTGTATTGCGGGACGTCATTTCAAAGCTACTCCCCGCCGACGCAACGCTCAACGACGCTCTTCATCCTTGTTGCGTCCCGGCCGTCAACGTCACCCAAGGCAGGCCGCAAGTGTTCAAGACTCGCCACCAGAAGCATTGGACGAGAGACTGGAAATTCAACGCAGTAGACGTTGGCGTAGCGACGGCAGCCGCGCCAACATTCTTTGAATTGGCCAAAGTTGGTGATGACCTCTATGCGGATGGTGGACTCTTCGCAAACGCGCCCGACCTGTTGGCGCTGCATGAGGCAGAGAACTATTTCAACGTCCGGCCAGGCGAAGGCGAATTTCGGCTGCTGAGCGTTGGCACTACTACCAAGAGCTACTCTGTCTCGTTTTCAGCGGGACAGCAGTTTGGCGTCATGGATTGGATGGACGATGCTAGGTTGTTCTCTGTGACCATCTCTGCCCAGCAACAACTCGTCGACCAGCTCATGAGACACAAGCTTCAGGCCAACTACGTTCGCTTGGATAAAGAGCCTTCCGATGCTCAGGCCTCGGACCTCGGGCTGGACATCGCTTCAGAGACCGCGCAAAAAACCTTGCTCGCACTCGCCGCTAAGGCAACATCAGACATCCTGGGCACCGACCTTCAGCCATTTCTGGCGCACGAGCCTCAAGTTGAATTGTTCCGATGATGTGTCGGCAATTCGTTTCGGAGCTACAAGTTCTCATGGGTAGCCGATAGCGGGCTGCGCTTTCCTCGTTTGTCCATCATCTCCACATGAAGGGCCTTACGACCGACGATGACAGAGAGAGTGGGACGCTCATCCTTTCTTGCTCGCGCGAGCTTCTGCCATTCTTCAAGGTCAAGGCCGGAAGGAGTCGGAAAATCTTGTGGATGCGTGTGCCAATCACCCAGATATCGAACGATTCCGCCGCTGGACCTCCAATGCCTTCTTGCGGCAGCGCGGTGCCCAAACGCCATGCGTTCAAAGAGGTATGCGGACTGCTTGTCGTGACGTGAAGGTTGCGTGGCTATCCGCACAAGCAGTCCATTGTCGTGCACGGTTCCGAGCAAGATGCCGCCGCTTTCTGGGCGGCCGCGCAACTGAACGTGAGCAGCGAAAATCTGCATAACCGCTGGGTCGAAGTGAAGCAGCAGGCTACCGTCCAAGTTTGACCAGTCGCTTAAGTGTCGCACACCGGACAGCCTTCTACTTTCAACGGAGTGCAGTCAGGGGTCATGAGTTCGCGACCTGGAACCAAAACTCGCGTTCGCAAAGTGGGGGCAGCAACACCATCGACCCAAGCTTGGACCATCTCCATACCCAGCGCGGCGGCTTGCAACGACACTGAAGCGGGAAATGGCACGTAAAGCCCTTCGCACCCTTGCCCTTTCAACAGCACCTCTGTCGGCTCTTTGAACACCTGCACCTGCCTGGCCAAGGGGAGCTTGCTGATACAACGCGTGCAGGCGTGATTCGCTTTGTCTTTCAAAAGCCCTCGAACAGCAAGTCCAGCACCCTCGACCCAGACAGTTAGTACGACAGCCTCTCGCAGGTATTTCCAAGTCACCCAATCGGATAAAGCTTGCTCACCTGTGGCGTCTATCACTAGAGACACCTTGCCCGGATTGACCCTCTTTATGTCATCGAATGCGCCTTCAATCCGCGCCCCTGGCGAGATGCGCGAAAGTTCTGTTCCTAGTGCGTGAACCTTGGGAAAAAAGACAGCATCCAGGCCCAGTCGATGACGGCCGATGTTCTGAGGGCCTAGTCTGTCTTTGTCAACCAAAACCAGCCGCCCGCCACCTGTCCCTGCGCCAGCCTTGACCAACATGTCCGCCAAGTACCCGCCAATCGTCCCACATCCGACGAGGAGAATTTCCATACCAATCAGCGTCTTCCCCGCCGGAAGATTCCTCTCCGCGATGTACTCGTTGTCGATGCGGTAGAGGAGCAGCGGAACAATCTTCTGACGATAAAGTTCAGCCCTAACCGGAACAGGCTTCTTTTTGCGCCGGACTAGCTGAGGAATAGTCGTCGAGAACCCGTAGGTGAGCTTCGGAGATTCGATGGTGAAGACCGCCTTTTTTGCTCCAACGCGAGTCATTGCCGTGAGGCTACGCTCGATGTCTTTAGCGCAATCCAGGTCAAGCGATTTCTGCCAATTCAGTAGCTCCCCGACAGTCTTTGGAGGCCAGTCTTGCTGATACGGAATCGGTCGACTTGCCGTCTTGGCTCGGTTCAAAAGAAGACCCGTCTTGAGCTCAAGCGAGGTACCTAGTGTCAACTTTATCTTGGCATCAGTTCGATCTTTATCGTCGGAAAGAACGTACCAGCTCCTTCCATTCTTCGACACCTCAAAAACGTACTCCCGCTTTCCGCTGTTCGGTTGTACGTCTGATAGGCAGAAGAGCTCTCCCCAGTGCGCATGAAACTCATCAGCAAGGTCTTCAACCATCTCGCCGCGCAAGATGGAGCTCAAAACCCGCTCTGCCCGAACTATGCAGCCGAGTATCTGGCCGATCGGGCTGAATGAGTCAAATGGGTGAGCACCATGTGCGATGTAGCAAAGATAGCCCGACGCGCTCAGATGTGGACGAAGCAACGGGAGACGCGCCTCCATATGGGTCAACCAGATGGTGGGTACATCATCTAATGCCTTTGGCACGAGCAGCCGACAAGGGTGTTCTTGCCCATTCGCCTTCAAAGTGCCGATGAACTCTAGCTCCGCTGACGACGGAAGGGGGCGAACGTAGTCAAACCCCTTGCGTTTGAGCGCTTCGGCGAGGTCCGGCAACTCAACGCCGGAATACCTCATCCGGCTCGAGTCCGGTCAGGAATCTCTTCAGGGCCCGCCATAGCTGGCGAGGACGCAATGGCGGCAGCGATGGATGCGGATGCCCCAGCGGCTGCGGCTGCAGCTGGTGTGACCTTGACCATGTCTGGGCGATCAGGAAAACGTCCTCCGACCATCTGCCGCATCCAAGTGCAGCCTTGCGAAGCATTGCCAGCTGCCAAAGTCGCCGAGAGGTTATTGCTGAACTCCTGGAACTTCTCGGCGGCTTCTTCCAGCAAGTCCTTTTCTTTGTTGGACCGACGGAGCCGTTCTGTGAAGCTCTCTGTGGGATTGACCGGATTCAACACACCTTGGCGAAGCCTCAAAGGCATTTGGCGAACAACATTAAGCAGAGCCTCGTCCTCCCGCCGCACCATGCGCTCGAAGAGCGGCGCAGCTGCCGCCATAAGCAGAATCGAGCTTGGGCCGCCCTCGTCCCAATTCCAGTCGCGCCAAGCTTTGAGATAACGAACCACGCGACGGAACTGTTCGCCCTTCACGCCGACCTGGTCGAGGAACCAATCTTTTATGGGACGAGGATCGGAGTGGAGCCAGCCGAGGTCGCGGTGCGCCAGCATCACCTTTTCCGTGGGTAACTTTTCCCACAGGTCTCTCTCTTGCTCTTCACTCAGCGCGTCTGAGAAATCTGCGGTCAGTGCAGCCTTCGCCAAAGTCTCAAACTCGTCGTCTGGGATGGCATAGAGCGGCAGGTCGAGGTGCGCTGTTGAACTGATCTCGATACGTATGCACGTAGGCTTCGTTGCTATTGGCCACCCGCGCTCTTTCGTAAGCGGTTCCAGCGCCTCAAGTACGACCTCGAAGAAAACATTCGCGGCCACTTTTGGCCGCTTTGTCATCGAGAGAAAGCCAATGGGCAGGTAGCAGCCATCGTCGATGTCCGCCTGCTGCGGCACCTGACTCGGACCATTCAAAGTCTTGTATGCCCAGGACCCTTGGGTGAAAAAGCGAGGCTCGGGAACCCCGTCGTAGCCTTTTTCCTTGTAGATACGTGGTACGTTGCGCTTGAGCGTGCGGCGGACTTCCGTTCTTGCCTCCCGAATGCTAGAACGCTCCCAGTCGGATAGGTTGAGGTTGGATAAGAAACAAGGCTGACCTTCTTCCTCGGTGTAGAACAGTGCACTCAGATTCAGCATTGCCAGACCTTTCTCGCCGGTACAGAAGCAAACCGTAGTGGGCGAACTTCGAACACTTGGATATCACAAGGGCCGAGAGCGATGAATATCCTCAGCCAAGCACAACCACTATAGCTAGCGCTTCGACCTCGAATTTCCGCCAAATATGGGGCTCCTACACAATGGTAATGTGAAAAAACACAGTAGTCAAAGGTCTTCTGAACGACATCTTTTTAAGCAGGCGCTCGCGTTCATTCCGATCTGAAAATGCACGCAAAGGGTCCTTGATGCACTGCCTCGCCACTACACGACAGGCAGGAGAGGCGGCACTAGCGGGGCACCAATCTAAAGTCTCTCGATAGCTGGGTGATGGCTCCGGGGGTTAGCTTTAGACCCGATGCAGCCCCCCTCCGACCGTCGTAATTGCTTCACTGTCAGCGACAGGTATGGGCGCATAGATGCTGTTGGAGGTATTTGTACCGAGCGTCGGCATCCAGCCTGAAGCTGCAACACCGAGGTCGGTTCTGCAGCGGTTGCCGACGATGGCCTTCGAGTGGCGAACTTACGCTGACGGTATACAAGCGGCTGCTGTGACTGGTGACCTCAGGCGGCGTGAAGGTCAGGTATGCGGGGTGCAGCGGCCGGAGACCCTTCGCGACGTCATCAGCACCTCGTCGCTGACTGCTTCTGTTCAGACCGATCTCACACTGTCGACCCATTGCGGACTTGAAGCAGGCGGAATTGACCGTCCACAAGCGGACCGTCAATCTTCAGCGGGCCAAGTTCAGCCTCGACCCAGAGGTCACATACGCCGTACTGATCTCGCTCGCCCTGAATCGGCAGGCGCAACCCTGATTAGGCAAACTCTCCCCCAGATCTCCTGTTGATTTTTGCCCACCCGCCAAATACTGACGACACCGGCATGACAGTCGTGCCGGCAAAAAACCCAGAAGGAGATTTGACATGTTCGACAAAGTTATTCCTGCCGGTATCGCGGGAGACAAACTCTCACGCACCATCACGGGCACTGACGAAGTCAGCGTCGGCCGCACCACTGTCGCCGTGGGCGCTGGCGGAATGCTGGGGGCCGCCGCAACTGGTGCTGTGACTATCGGTGCTGGAGCCCTCGGCGCCACGGCTCTCGCAACCGCCGCAGCTCCGATTGTGATCCCCGTCGCTTTGGCCTCTGCAGCGATAGCGGGTCTTTGCAGCCTGTTTGAGTGATCGCAGTCGCCCGGCGTGCGCCGCCGGGTGATGTATTGTTATGCAACTTATGTATCGAATAGCATGGAAAATCAATTCGACCCAAACCGCGCCAGCAACATGACTGATACCTTCGCAAACCTCGTTCCGCTTCTCAACGAGGCCTTTGACTTGGCTGCTCAAGACGAGGTTGCCCAACCGATGGATCTGGCCAGGCTTGGCTCATATCTACGCAAAGCCGACGATTCCTTCTCGCATCAACGCTACGGGGCCACGACGCTACGTCATCTGATTGAACAATTTCCTAACCATGTGCAGCTGGTCAAGGATGACGCAGTCTACCCACCACGGTTTTTTGCAAGTCGCCTCGACGGCAGCACCTCTGATAAGGCCCCAATTTCACGTACGCCACAAGAATTCCCGAGGACCATCACCAATGAGTCCACTGCTCTAACGAACGATCTGTACGACTTCGCCTACATTCACGACGAAAATTGGGAAAATCTGGCGGACTTAGCGCGCGCAGAAAACTGGGACGGCGACGACCAACTCTCTATCCTCACCAATTACCTAAAGTACACCTTCTCGCGCTTAGTTCACGAGAAAAAGATCGCCTTTGCTAAGCCCGATTCAGGGCCTTTGGCGTCATTCAACACGGGTTTGGTAGACCGCCGGTTCCGGCCCATCTACGCGCTGCTGGTTCCCAACAAGATCGTCAAGGTTCCCGGACGGCGACTCTGGTACTTGGAGGGCTTCTGCGTGGCTGGAGAAAATCGCCTGGGCAAACAGCTCGTCAACGCATTCAAGCCGCTGCCCGAATCGGCCTATTACTTTGACAACCCGGCGGACGCTGTCTTCGACGCCCGCGCGGAAGTCCATGTGGACTGGGAGCACGTGATAGAGGAAAACGTCGAGCGCATTCCCGTCAGGCTGCTCGAACGAACCACGCAGGGCTTCGAGGTGAAAGCGCTGGAAGGTCTATCGGAAGAGGGTGCCTTTGCCTACAAGCAGGCCTTTGCCGCCTACATTAGGAATGACGACTTCGCCTACCGAATGCTGATCCAGGCATTCGAGGGCGCCCTGGCCCTGGCCAGCAAGAAGGCGCTGTGGAACTATAAGACGGCGATTCCCGTTTATCACCCGGCCCGCAACAGCATGAGCATGCTGCTACCACTGTCGCTACTGTCTGCCGATACCGTCGATCTTGCTCTGGTCGTCGAACGCCAACCTCTCTCCGGTAACTACCAGGGGCACACCATCTACCCAATCCACTGGGCGTACAAAAACGCGCGCCTCATTGCCAGGCCAGAGAGCGACTGGCTGATCCCGACGGTATGAAGGCGCTGTTGGAAATCTCGCTACAGGCGCTGCCTCTGCACGCTGAAGAAGGCACGCAGCGCGAATCGATGCTGGAGGCCACTCTGGTGGCGCGCTTGGCCGCAGCCGAAGGCAGCACTCCGGAAACAGCCGCACTGCTTGCCGCGCTGCTGCGCCGCATCTTGCAGGCGCTGGCTTTGCTTGACCCTGTAGAACTGTCAGCCGGTCGCTGGGCATTTGTCTCATTCCCGGCCTCCCTGCTTGGCCGAAGCCTGCTCGAAACCCTAAGAACCCCCGGGCAGTCTTTCTTACCGGCCGACTATTGGGAGGAGGGCGACCACCGTCCACTGGCGCTCAAGGAGGAGCAACGCCGCCTGCTGCAGTGCCTTGAGAACGAACGCGTACTAACCAACCCGGTTGCACGTCCGATCCGGGTTGTGCATGTGGCCTGGGCCGTGATCCGCGTGCAGGACCGTTTCCTGCTGTGCCGCCGCGAGGACATCGCACGGCCCGGCGAGAAGACCCATGTGCTGCCAGGTGGCCGACTTAATGTCAACGACCTGCCGAACGATACCCGTGCGGAACCGGATGTGTTGCGCCAGCTATTGAACCCTCAAGCATCTTCCGCTCGTGACAACCTGCATGCCACACTTGTGCGCGAACTACGTGAGGAACTGGAGCTACTGCCAGACACCCACTACTCGGCTGAACCTCTGCAAGACCTGAAACCCTATCGGCGTGTCAGCGGGGCAGGTAACCGCCATGTCTACACGGAATACAGTTTCCGCCTCTTTGCTATCCGGCTCACACCAGCAGGCGATACTCGACTGCTGGAACAGGAGCTAGCAGGTGCGCTGCGGCCTACTTGGTTCACCGCGGACGAGATTGCCGCGCAGCAGCGGGCTAACGGTGATGCTGCATACGTGGATGCCTTGCATGCCGCCTGGGGCTCCGAGTTGCGCCAGCAATTGCTGGCATTTCCGCAATCCATTGACGCGACCCCAGGCCTTGGGGCCGCCGAGCCGCTCGATCTACCGGCCTCGCCTACATCAGGCATCAACTTTGGAAAGCCCGGAAAGGAGCGGCGATGCCCCGTTTCGTTAGGCGAGACGGCGTGGTACTTGCTGCTGCTGCTAGGAGGGCACGCCAAGGGGTGGAAAATCAGCGATGCGCAGGGTCTTGCGGTGCTCGGACGTGGCTGGATGAAGATTGCCAACGAGCAGCTGCTAGCCTTGGCGATCGAGCTTCAGGAGGTTCTGAGCAAGCATTTCCCAGGCTTGCTTGAAATCCGGGAAGCGGCCTATGTCCGCCTCAATGCCCACCCCGACGCCTTGCTGTTTGCACCCGAATGGTTCGGGTATGACATTCAGGGAAGTTCCAGCTCTGGCGGGCACATCACTGTGCGTAGAGTTCCCGTGGATACGCCATTGGGCCGCCTTGAAGGGGACTATATCGAGCGCACTCTCAATGCAAATGCCATCCGTATCCTGCGCGAACTCGAACGTGGCGATGAACCATCGGTAGCCGACGGCATCCGAGCTGCGGACTGGGAGAAGAACCTGCGCGAGCAGTTGCTCAGCGAACTCAGACGTATCGGCCTTCGGCGGCTCTGGACCACTCGGCAGGGCACCTCTACCCTAGTCGAAGGTATTCGTCGCATCAAGCTAGCACGCTGAAGCGTTAGCACCATCAAGGTCCGCTTGTAGACCAATTAGCCCGCCCGAAAGGCGCCTACCATGGCCGACCGGCCAAATCAGACATTCAAACGGGGAGCAAATGATGGCGTTGGAGTTGGAAATTGCAGACGTTCGGGCTGGCGACGTATTGTTATGCTTTTCAAACATGACTGCGGAAGAGGAACTGGCCAATGGGACGGGCTACTCGCACACGGCGATTGCCCTAACCGGGCAGAGAGCGCTTGAGGCATCCAACATGGGCGTTCGCGTCATCTCGCTGGCGAGTCTCCTTGACGACTACGATCACATTGCTGTGCTTCGGAATACTGAACTTTGGGACCAGTCTAGGTTGCAGTCGCTGGAGGACTTTGCTGCCCAAGTCTCTGGCAAGAAATTCAATTACTTGGGCTTGAAGAAGTTTCCCGAACGAAAGGAACAGTACCAAGCTGACCTCATGGAGCGAGTTGAAGGTTACTTTGAGGGCACAGAGCCTGAAGTCACCAGCGCGCGTGGCGTTTACTTTTGCTCCGAGCTCACCACGTCCGCCTTCATTCATGTCGGAATAATCGAGAAGTCAGCAGCGGTGGTATTCACGCCGGAAACTTTTTCACCGAGCGACATCGCCATGGACAAGGTTTTTGGATTCTTCTGCGGCTACGTGAGATCACATCCTGGGTACGTCGTTCCAGATGCAGACTACTTCAAGAGCAGCGTTTAGTTCAACGCTCGGCATCGGCCAAATATGCCAAGCGACTGCTTCTGGACGACCTGAATGACTGCCTTGGGTCAATAGCACCACTTCAACAAATGCAAAGCGGCCATTCGGAATGGGTCATACGCCGGTGACAGCTTTGAGCATTGAAGCAGACCTCCGTGGAAGCTTTGGCGCAATGACTGCTTTGGGAGGCAGCAGTCATTGGCTATGTTGAGTTGACCGACTGCAACCAGCCTAAAGCAGCCCACCGCACCTCCTCTGCCCATGTTTGCCGTCGGCGCTGAGTGCATGGCGGGGGCACCCCTGCCGACCAATACTGTTTACTTCTGATTGAGCAGTGCCACTACCTTGCACTTGCTAACCCCATAACCGATGCCGTCATCGCCCCTCCGTCCAGAATGGCAGCGATCTTTCGATACAAGAAAAATTGCTTCATGATCTATTCGATCCAGCCCTCTGCCTATGCGATCTTCCCTCCAATTGCGCGGGAATGCTCCAGATCCATCGACAGCCGTGATCTATAGAGGTCCAATGGAGCCCGAGCGAACGGGTACATCGGCACGACGTTTGTGACCGCTTGTGTAGCGCAGATCACTTTCCGGCCAGGAGACTTTCTTTTTCAGACCTGCTATCCTTAGTGCAGCCAAGTACAAACATGGGCAAAAGAGTTGGAGCAGTCACGATTGCATTACAGCTGCGATGTGGCTCCGTCATCTGCCATGTGTCCACTAGGAAAATGGACCGGGTGACCTCAAGACGAAACTGGCCTCGACGCCAAGAATGCAAATTTGAGGTTGGAATTGCGACAAGCTTCGTAGCTCCATTGAACATACAGCACTAACTACTACGGCAGCCCGGGGCTTCGTAGCTAAGAAATTGGTGCACGCCCTGCTCGAGTAGGCTGCTTACGCCAACCTCGACGCTGGTTGAACCCAGGGACGCTGTCGTCACTCGCTGGGAGTCTCCAGCAATCACATCCGAGCAATCCTTGGGAATGCTCAAGAGTCCGACGGCATTCGTGCCATCGGATTTGCATGATCGCTGGTCGCCTGCGCAAGCAGACATAGACATCAACCGAATTCATTACCTCACCATGAGTGCAGACGCCAACCAAAAACCTCCTTTCGACCTCAAAGTCGTTCAAGCCGCAATGGCGCTTACCAGCCCTCCTCCCGCACTGCTCCCAACATTGGGGGCAATTTGGGACGAGGCTGTTGAACAGTTGAAGCGCACAGAAGAAAAACACGCGCCCCGACTGCAAAAAGTCTGGGGCGATAAAAGCCCGACAGAAAAAGATTTTTCTGTGCTGAAACGTGCTGCGCTGGCAAAGAGCAAAGAATCGCTGAACCTTGACGCCTATCAGGTTCTCGAATACGCATACTTCCGCGCATTGGCACTTGTCCAGCGGATCCATGATGCCTTCTACGACTTGCATCCACCGAACGCCCCACTGCACAACGAGGAACCCGATGAGGCCTTGATGAAACGCCTGCTTACCGCAGACAACCTCAAGGAAAAAGCCTTCCTGGACCGGGTTGTCTCACCATTCTTCGCCCTGCAGCTGGAGGCAGCCTTTCTGCGAAAGCATCTCGAAATACCCAAAGGTGTTCCCTTGGCACTAGCAGTCCGCCAAGACCGTGGCTCCAAGGGTGGTCGGGGCGCGAACCGTGGCATGGAAGCCGTGCAGGAAGTGGTCATTCGATGCCTCGAGTCAGCATGCAAAGGGAAGATGTACCAAAGCCCAACCGCCTTGGGCCACGCCTACCCAGCAGAGATAGAGACGGTCCTTGCCACACACAGACAGGAGTTGCATGAGCGTCAGAAGCGGGGAGAGAAAGTCCCATCGAGCTACGCCTTCGGCATAACTGCGGAAGGCGTCATCCGAAACCTCCCCCGCTGGGCGAAAGAAAACCCTCTATTCGGTGAGCGACTGGCCAAGCTGTGCAAGCTGAAGGCTTGAGCGGCAGATCTGAACTCTCATCAGGTCCACCTCCCTTGCACTACAGGCATACCGTAGGAGAGCAGCGAAGGAGGGAGATTGATCAGGGCAATCTCCTCCTTCCCTTTCTGGCAAATAACAGCGATTCGCCCGGCACTGCTCAAGGAATGAAGGGCTAGATTGAGATGTGCGGCTTTGCGCAGTTCTGGGGGGCCGCAACGCAACACTTGACTACGACTGATGCGGCTTGGGCCTGCGATTGGCGATGCACGAACAAGGTAGTCATAGAGCAAGCCCGCCAACTGCTGCGCCCGAATCTCAAGGGGCGGTTCACCAAAGGCTTTCTTGGCCTGGCCAAGGTGCCACATAACAACACGACAAGCAGCTTGCACAGCCGCCTCCGAGACCTGCGTATCGCCAGAAGAAAAATAATGCAGCACGGCCGCAAGACGCAAAGCTTGCTCTGGTGCCCGTCTCACGAACACCGCCACGTCCCGCCACTGCGAACTGTTCGCGTATTCGCAATCCATCTCTCTCGCAAATGCAGTCCACAGGTCTGCAGCCTGCGGGCTCAAGATCAGAAGTTGCCGCTTGCCGCCAGGAGCCTTCAGGCTCCGGGCATACTGACGCAGCAGGGAGCGAAGCCGCTCATGAAACGGCGCTATCAGTGCCTCGTATTGGCCTGGCACTGCCACTGGTGCAAAAAAGCGTCCCGCAGGAGCCGCGTCTGCACAGAAGGACATGAGCATCCGGGGCAACAGCCCCGCTTCCACCAACATGTCTCCTTTCTTCTTCATGACCCGATCGAAGGTCACGCCCTGGGTCAGCATGCACATGGAGGCCCGAGTGTCCGTCACGAAGATGGAGCCTTCTTTGCGGCTGGTATGGCGGATGGTAGTGCCATCAAAACGTTTGCACATTGCGGCCACATCAAGGCGCTTATCAATCAATAAGGCACCCTCGTCCAAGGCATAAAACACCGACTTAGCACCGGCGCGAAACAGGTCTACCACCCCCAGTTCTGTCGCCTGCTCCAGCAAAAACTGGTGGGTCGTTTCAGCAGCCCCGTCCACGCCATCCTGAGGGATCTGCAACAGCCCCTGTTCGAACTCGTCAAAGGGCCCCAGCACCTGCTTTAGGGCAGACGACTTGCGGTCGCCTGAGCTCGCGATTACGCCAACGAACAAATTGGTCGGCATACGGTCTTCATGACGCGAGTACGGCGTTTGCACGTCAGCCACGCCCTGTACGGCCGCTGCTGCTGCCGACAGAACGATAGGGGCAACCAATGCGTCGGAGGCTTTAGTGCTGCCGGTGACAGCAGAAATGGCATTGCTGATTTCCGAGGGCAAACTGCCCACGGGATAAACGAAATTGTGATACCAAGGGTTAAACATGACTACCACCATTTTTCTTGAAGAAGCGGTTTCCCTTCGGACCCCGAACGGCTTGAAAATCCCTCACCTGCATCTGGTACCAGCGCGCTGGACCAGGCTTATTCTTTCTTTCTTTCTTCAGCTTCGAGCAACCAAACGACCTCATATTTTTGGGCATTCGGAATTTGAGCGTGTAATCCACCTTGGTCAGATAGTCACAATACAACCCCAGCACTTCAAAGAGATCTGGATCGTTGTAGCTCAACACGCGAAGTCCAGTTTTTTCGATTTTAGGCAAAGCATTGACATTGAATGTATGCCCTTTGCCTCTATCGATCTCAGCATCCCAAGCCGCTGCGATCTGACGTGGCACATTAATACGATCTTGGTGCTTAGCACCGTCAACCGCAATAAGCCAGTGCACGTGCAAGCCACGGATATCACCGCACTCAATCTTCCAAGCGAAGAACGTCAAATCGTTCCTAAACATCTTTCGCAAGATTTCCAGCATCTTCTCTCGGTAGCGATCGATCTCTTCACAATTCTTCAAAAAATCCCGCTGGCTTTTGAACTCCACAGGCACAGAAGGACTGGTAGTTCGGTAACCCCAATCCAGCCTCATCAGCAGATTGCGTGCGTTCTTGCGCCAACCGGCTTGTGCGACGAGCATCACGTGCTTGTAGCGCTCAGTAGCATTTCGACGGAAGTTCTTGATGGCATTGCGCAAATCTTTCGCAAGGAGCCCACGCCGAATCAGATCCGCCAGCGCATTCAACTCGCTGCTTGCTTCTATGAATTTACTCCCTGTCAACAAACAGAACTCCCAAGGTTCAAAGGAAAGGGGGGAGATGTAGCCTACGCCATCTACTTCACCACCACCGACAGTCAATGCCGCAGTCGCCGCTCGACGAATCAAATCAACCTCAGGACAAAAGACGCGGTATTCATACGCCGGCACCTCAGAGTGATATCGTGCCTCCAACTCATTCCACAGCAAGCCCAAAAAGCGCAGCATTCGCCGTCCCACACTATTCTTAGGAATCAAAACGTCCGCATTGAACCTTGCCCAGAAAGGTGGCTTGTAGTTGTGCGCAATCAAGTCCTGGCACATGCGGGCAGCCTGCTTGTGCTCAAACCACACACGTTCTTCGCATCCGATCATCAACTTACTGGAATGGCATTCTTCTGGTTCAAGAAACTGCTGCACATCAACATACTTCTTGGCAAAGTAGTATTGCTCTTTATCCATATACACCCTTCAATTAAATTCACACGGCTAGAAGTTCCCCAAGATGAACTAGTGGTCATCCTCGGCTCTATAGGCATGCTCAACTGATTGAGCATGCACATGTTCTACATCGACTGCTGAATCACATCCATCTACACCTATACACTCACTCCTATATGTAGTATCTAAATACCCAGTTAGAAATCTAGCCTACACCAGGAAAAATACATTGAATATTAGTCAAACGCTCCTTGGCAGAAGAAATTCTGACGGCAAAAATATCTTTACTCATGTCGCAAGAAATTTAATACCCTTCTAAGAAGTACGGTCCTTTTCAGCCAGGTTTTCCAGGTATTTATTGACGTCGGACATGAGAAAGCACCGCATGCGCGCGCCGAGGCGGATCGATTCCGGGAACCGATCATCGAAATAACGAGAATCGGGGTTTTCCTTCAGATAGGTCATTGAGCGCGAGATACCCAGCATATGGGCCAACTGCTTGCGGCGAATAGCCAACTGGGGAGGTGCATCTGAAGATGAACCTTTAGGTGGGAAAAATATTGCTTTATCGGACAAGGTTTTCTCCGTATTGGTTTGTCAGAACCTCAAGTACAACGCAATCAGTTGTGAAGCAAAACTCAACTGCTTGGGATCAGGCCGCGTCAGCAAGCGTCCGTCTTGACAAGAACCGCTTTTTGATGCGGTATTTGCGCCGCTCTGAGCGGCCTGCTCATGATCCTTAAGCGTCCTGCTAAGCCCTCAAAATTTGCTTCCCTCTCCTATGAAGAAGGAACGCGAATGCAGACCCCATGCTCGCGTTCGCATGCCGCCCCACATAGATCACTAGAGGCCAGTGCAACCTTTGCACGACGTCCCCCAGAAGGAACTGCGCGCGCATTGGTGTGGAGTTGCGACAGAAAATTGCCCAGATTTTTGATAGCGCTTCGCTTTTTTCTGCTGCATATCTGCTGCCGGGGCACTGAGATGAAAGCTGCGACCTCTTGCGCATTCCGGGCTTGCCCTAAACAAGCTTCAAGGGTTAAAACCGCGTTACCCGAGCCCAGCAGGTGTGTGCCGTATACAGAAGGCGCGCGAGCTGCCACTGCCCACATGGCCTAGCCTGGGGCGGCCGCTTGCACCCGCCACTACTGAAAACTAGAGGGCCCAGGGTTCATCAATCTATGAAAGGGAGGGAGCATGACGCTGACAGCAGGTGATTTCTACTCGGCCGCAAGCCATGTGGTGAATATGCTGGAGCCGCGAGGGCTCAAAGACAAGATCTACAGCGATGTCATTGACGCTGCAGGAAATCAATACGTCGACCTGGTGATGGAGGGTGGCGGGGTTCTAGGCATAGCGCTGGCAGGCTATGTCTACATTCTTGAACAGGTCCAGTTGCGTTTTGTCGGTATCGGAGGCGCGTCGGCAGGGTCGATCGCAGCGTTGATATTGGGTGCTTCAGGGCCCCCATCGCAAAGTAAAAGCGGCCGCCTTATGGAGATACTGGCGAACGTTCCCATGGCCAGCTTCATGGATGGGAAGGACGACGATGATGAGGATGCTGCGGACTTCGTCAACACGATGCTGTCCGAGCCAAGCTTTTTGAAGGGCATGGCAAAGGGCCTACAAGTCGTCGATAACCTCAAGGAGATCAAGGGCCTCAATAGAGGCGAGAAATTCCACCAGTGGCTCAAATCCGTGTTGGAAAAACAGGGCATCACAAGCACTGCAGAGTTGCGGGCCCGAATGGCCACGACACCTGAGGGCTGGACCCTGCGCCCCAACCTGCACCAAACCTCACAGCTTGATGGCAATGTATCGCTACCGCCCCTTGATCCTCTAAAACACCATCTCTGCCTGGTCGCGGCAGATATTTCCACCGAAACCAAGGTGGAATTCCCACGGATGGCGGAGTTGTATTGGCAAACTCCAGACGCCGTGCACCCAGCCGACTACGTTAGGGCGTCCATGTCGATTCCCGTCTTTTTCAGCCCCTATCGTGTGCCGCTACCGGTGCCCAATAAAGACCGCTGGAAAGAGCATGCGGGGTTGGATTCTGCAAAAAATCCCAGATTTCCTCCAAAACAAGCGTGTTTCGTGGATGGCGGGGTGATGTCCAATTTTCCGATCGATGTCTTCCACTCCACCCACAAGATCCCGTCACGACCTACGTTTGGCGTAAAGCTCGAATATGACGAGCGCAGCCATGAAATCAACAACGTACTGGAGCTGATCGGACAAACGTTCAATGCTTCCAGACATTGTCTCGACTACGAATTCATACGCAAGAATCCTGATTTCCAGCAACTGGTCGGCTACATCGACACCAAAGAGCATCATTGGCTCAAGTTCGAAATGACCGAGAAGGAGATGACTGATCTGTTCGTACTTGGGGCTGAAGCGGCTCTCGATTTTTTAACCAAGTTCGATTGGGGTGCATACAAGAACACTCGTGCCCACTTAATCGGAGCCTATCGAATAGCCGACGAGCACAAAAAGCAAACAAAAGTTATTGATCAGTAAATTCCACTCGTCAACAAGAAAGCGAAGCAGGTCTCAGGCTTGCTGAAAAATCACAGCAAGCCTGGGTTTCCTTTTTCCGTAGACGTGGCTGAAATGCGGCGTGGGTTCTCCGCACATGCCACGGTACAAAGCAAGCGGATTCAGCTCGACTATGTGCAGCGATCCGGAAATTCGACAGCTCAGGAGTTTTAGGGCTGACCCAATATCGCCCACCAGATGATCAACGTTGGATCGGTACTAGCATTTTAAATCCATGAACTAGACAAAAGGATCGCCGATGTCTGTCACTAAGCCTACGCTTACTCCTGCTCTGCGCAATGAGTATCAATTGCTCTTTGATACATGCCAGATCCGTCCCGAAAAGCGCGCCATCGTCCAGAAGGCAGTTGACGAAATCACTAGCGCACGCGCTCGATACGCCAACGTTGCCGATGAGCTTAACGTGCCCTGGTACGTGGTTGGCGTCATCCACAACATGGAGGGAAGTCTGAATTTCGCTACTCACCTTCACAATGGCGATCCCTTGTCTGCACGCACCGTACAGGTGCCCGCAGGCAGACCTCACAAGGGCAATCCGCCATTCACATGGGAAACCAGTGCTGTGGATGCGTTAACTCTGCAGGGCTATGACTCTTGGGATGATTGGTCGATCCCTGGCATGCTCTTCAAATGGGAGCGCTACAACGGATGGGGCTATCGCAACCAGCATCCAGACGTGAAGAGTCCCTATCTGTGGAGCTTCACCAATCAATATAGCCGGGGCAAGTATGTGAAAGATGGCATCTGGGATCCGGATGCCGTTTCCAAACAGGTTGGCGCCGCCTGCGTGCTGCGTCGGTTGGCAGAGCTGGGAGAGTTAGACGGGGTGGAATTCGATACAACAGAACCCGACTTGGCGGATGCGCTTGCCGACGCTGAATCTGGCGCATTGCGCTACGCGCCCGATGTGATAACCCACAGAGGGATTGCGCTGCAGGCATTCCTGAACACGTTCCCTGGCATTTTTCTGAGAGAGGATGGCGAGCTTGGACCGCGCACCTCGGACGCATATAGGCTCGTGTTTGGCCATTACCTATCGGGCGACCCTCGCTCATAGAGAACTGACCTACGGTCAGCCCCTTACGTTTGACATAGGGCGTCATCGCATCGTCGGCGGTTTTAGGTTTCCTATTTCCTAAGGAGAAATTAATGTCACGCAATATGCTATTCGTGGTCACTCTATTGGTGGTTTCTGTTCTAGCCGGTGGCGTTGCCTATGGCATGTTTGCGGTAGGTACGATGTCGGAATTCGAGAAGAGCAAGATGTACTTTGCTGCTTCAGTACTTGCGTTCCTTGCCTTCATTTTTTTATTGGCGATGATCTTTTATGCACTCGGACCTGAGCCGAGTCAGCCATCAACTGAATCATCCGGGAAGACTATTTTCGATGCGTGCGTTAAAGTAATTCCGCCGCTTGTGACGCTCATCATTGGGTTCTACTTTGGCGCATCTCAAAACAACCCCTCTTCTCCTACTGTTGCCAACCCTTCTGCGACAGCCGCGCACACTACTGAGAAATAGGCACAGTTCATCAATCCACTGGACGCTGTGCGATTTAGCCGCGCAGCGCCGGTGATTTATGACGTTGAGCGACCTCTTTCAGCAGCCTCCGCCGACCACTCTGGTTGTGAGATACCTGCCCGGCCCCTCCCCCGAGCGACGACCACCCCCGACCTGAGGGCAGGTGTCGCACAAGCCTCGGGGGAGGAAACCGCGAAGAACGCCAACGCTGGTGAATCGCCCCGTGTTTGAACTGCCCCCCAGAAGTTGGACGGTTGCCTTGCCGCCAATCAGGCGGTGTTTCTCAGCCGGTATCCCACCGGGCTGAGTCCGTTCAATCTGAAAGTGAAGTGAGTTCAAATTCCGCAATCGATCGCTGCTCGATTCATTGCGGGGAAGTATTCGTTTGACTTTTTGGGGGAAGCCCTTGTAGCCAAAATATCCTTGCATGTGAATGTCGGCAGATGTAGATTCGCGGCGACTGGCAAAGTGCTGGGGTAGATACAAATGGGCATCCGTTACGGTGTAACCATCGTGACCACTGAGCCAGTTGAAAGGCGGATGCGGCTTGCTCATTAAGGAGCAGTGCGGCCATCGCCTTGATCCATTTAACCAATACTGTGATAGGGGGAGGGGTCCATGAAGAAGCTATTTTTCCCATCAGTCTGCTGCGCGCTGCTTGTCTTGGCCGGTTGCGCTAGTGTCAAGGTCATAAAAGTGAATGAAGGGCAGCCACAGCCCGAGGGTATTCCGTTTTATCTGCCGCGGCCCTACGTTCAGGTCTACGAACCATTTGTCGTCTCCTCCAAAGTTTTTCTGTCAGTGGGCCAACTTACGCCCGATGGACAGTATCTGTTGATCGACAACGTCAAGGGTGACCTCGGAGGAATGCTGGCCGCCGATCTCAGCAAGGAGTCCTCGGTACGGTTTCCAGCCTCGGCCGTATCGCTTGTTTCACCGCCCGTGCTGACAGCTGGGCCGCAGATGGGCGATGCAGGTGCCCAGGCCCCGGCCGCCGCAGCGAGCACACCTGCAACTGGGGCCAGTGCTCCCAAGCCGGCCGCAAGTGCTCCGGAAGCGCCGAGCAGCACGCCAGTCGGGCAGTACAACATGTCAGTGACCCAGTCGGCTACTCCATTTCCTACGACGCTGGGTCGTCGTTTCTTCGATGTAGTTTGGATGCCGGATTTCGACGAAAAGTATGTCATTCAAGGGCAGCAGGGCCTGGGCAATGCCACCGTCGGCGTCACGATGGTCCAAGGTTGGGGACTTTATGGGCTGGATGCGCGCATCGACAACAGCGCCATTGTTCGCCCGTTGTTGGATTTCTATTCGACCGGTCTCGGCGCGCTGTCCAAGCTCGCTCAGAGCAAGATCCTGCCGGCCTCTGCACTCATGGGCGCTCCCCAGTCTGGTGATAGTGAGGGCGGAAAACCGGCAGAAACGGCGAAAGGGCTGGTCCCCGGGACCCGGGTCTCGGTGAAAGTCACTAAGGTGCTCGTTGCTGCACCCGGCTTGTACCCGGTGCTCAAGCCAAAGGAAGTCGGCAGCGAGGCGGCTAAAGACCAAGACACCGACAAAGCTCGCGTGCTGATCCCCCAGCGTCCTTACACGAACGTAGCATTCAATGTCTACGAAGTCGTCGTCGTGGAGGCCGCGAAGCCAACCGGCGATACACCAATGAACCTGCAGAGGTACTTTGACGTCGAAGGGCAAGGCAAGACGGCGTCGGTACCTGCTGCCGCTGCCCCGGGAAGCAATCCCGCGTTCGATACAGTCAAGTTCACCGTGACGGTGAACGATCTTCTGAAGACGGAGAAAGGCACCGACGGTGGATTCTGGGTCATCTCCGATGTGTCGGCAGGCAAGAAGCTGAAGGCGACTGCGAGGTTGACGGGAGGGTCGCAGAAGCCAACCAAATACGCCACTAAGGCTTCGCTCCAGCAACTGTTGTCGGTGCAGTCGAAGCAGTTCGCTACGCAGGACATCGAGATTTCTGGGATCTAGGCGATGCCAAGCTGCGTCTCGAGAGCTAAAGCGCAGTCGGCGGCGTCGTCCACAGGCACCTGGGAGCAACTGCCATCCGAAAAGCAATTGCAGGTGCTCACGCGGCTTTGCCGGAGCAGGTCCAAGCTGCTGAAGAGAGAGTTCCCGGAAGTACTTTCGGTGGGCATTGGGCACAAGACGACTGCTGGCGAGCGCTTGCCCACGCTTTGCCTCGGGTTTCTGGTGCTGCGCAAAGCGGAGGCAGGCAAGCAATTGCCGCATGCCATCAGGACCACGATCAAGATTGATGGTCGCCGGCGTCAGGTTCATGTCCCCACGGATGTGGAGGAGTTGGCCGATAGCGGCCCTCACCTTGCTACCGACGCAGCATCTGGCATCCTTGTTGTATCGGCCAGCCAACCAGCAATCCGTGGCACGGGAGCAGTCTGTTGTCTAGTTCGAGCTCAGGGACAGCCAGATCTGTTCGCGCTCAGTTGCCACCATGTGTTGACGTTGTCACCCAAGGTTGGGGGATGCCGCGTCGTGATGGATACGCTGGTGGCTGACCGCCAAGGTGTGCCCTTTGGCCAGTTGTTCGAGGCTGTCCCCATGACGCCCCAGCAGCCTTCTCAGATCGATGCGGCCATCGCCCGCGTCGAGGCCGGCAGCACGGTCGAATGGGTACACAGTGGTATGCAGCCCAGGAGCACGGACATGGGCCTTTCAAAGCCACATGACTGCACGATCTATGCGCCTGGTCGCCTTGTGCATGCGGTCTACGTGAAAACTTGGCCCGAAGTCCAACTGCCTTACCCAGGTTGCGGAGACATCCAGATCGTATGCGCATACCAGTTCCAGGCGGCAACCCAACCGGGGGACAGCGGATCGCCCGTCATCGGCGGTGATGGAACCCTGTACGGCATGCACTTCTGGGGGAGCCCATCCAGCAACTTTGCGATGGCGATACCGGCTGGCTATTTGTTCGGGCCGGGCGTGTTTCATGTAGGGACTTTGGAACTCGCCTAAGGAAGGTCTGTTAATTTCCATGCAACCGTAACCCACCGGGGCTCCGGCAAGAATAATTGTGCGTCGACTTTGTGATCGCGGGGGCGTCTTACGGATCCTTACTGCTTAAGGCTGATCGCGGTCGTTCGCGGTTTGGGACTGGGTGACTGCTCTCGCCAAGAGTAGCAGTCGTCTCAGCTGGCCGACGTGTCTGCGGCCAGGTAGTGCTGTGCGGCCGCGTGGGGGACAGGTCTTCGAGGACGGCACGCAGGTGCGCAAAATGGGCGCAGCCCAGCCGCTGGACGTAGGCGCCATCCTCAGCAGTTGTTGTCCGCGGCGTCATGTCAGGCCTCAGTTGGGCCCGCCGACCTACCGGCCTGCGAACTGAGGCGTCAGGAGTTGGCTGCCTCGGTCTTTCCATCGCAAGACGCCTGATCGCCCTCTTCAACCGAGCAGTTGCTGGGCCTTCTTGATGGCACAGCTTTAGGTGTGTATCCCAGTCCACTTGAACACTGAAACTGGCCACTTGAGCACCTTGACCGTTGATCGTGAGCAGCGAAGTAGATGTTAGCTACGTGCACCCACGAGAAGGAAGTAGGTTGCAAAGGAGTGCCCAAATACAGCCCGATGGGGTCCTAACTTTATAAATAAATGATCAAAGCCGCGGTTTTTGTGTCAAACCGTGAGCTTCCGTTTCTCTAGTCTCACTGTTGGGGTCAGTTGAGGCTCAGCACGTTCCCATCGGCATCGACCGTTGCAGTGACGGTTCCCGGAACGAGCGCGTTGAAGCTGTTGCGCGCGCGGTAGGTCGTGAACACGGTGATGGAGTTTGTATTCACCACGTACTTCGTTTCCACATGCTCATAGCTTTTGGGATCCTTCAGGCGCGCCTTGATAACGGCCTCAACGTTCCTGTGTGATCCGTCCCATGCAGAGAACTGGCTTTTCAGCTTGGCATCCATTGCCGCCCGCTGAGCAGCGGCCTCTTGGACCTTGCGCTGCGCTTCCACCTTGTCCTCGATCGCATTGAGCTTGTTTTGGTATCGGTCCCTGCCGCCTGGCTCCTCCTGGATGAGCGTGGCGTAGATGGTCTTGAGCCGCTCGGGCGGCAACCCGGCCTCGTTCTGCTCAAGATCTAGGCGCATCACCTGCACCGATGCGCGATGCTGCAATCTGCCCAGGTCGGGGTCTTTGGTCACGGTCATGAACCTGGTGATGGTCGCCAGGGCTTCACGGGGCTGGTTTGACGCGAGTTGCTGCTCGACCTCAGCGATGATTTTGGTTTTGTTCGCAGCGTACTCGACCTCGCGGTCGGTCTTCTGCTTCGCCCGCTTAGCCGCTGCCTCCTGCTGCATTTTCTGCTGCGCGGCCTCTTCCCTCTTCGCCTTCTGATATCCCGCCGAAAGCGCTATGCCGAAGAACAAGGCCACAGCCAGGGCGATACTCGGCTTCAGTCCGAGGCGGATCTTCAACCGCTTGCGGGAAGGGGGCAGGAGCACTGCCAGGGCGGCCACAAGGATGATCGCCGGCAGCACGTACACCTTTGTCTGAGTCATTGCGTAGTAGCAATACGCCGATAAGCCGGCGCACATTGCGTACAGCCACAGCGCGGTGTGGTCAGGTGTCGTTTTTGTCGCTGCCATCACCAGCTTCCTCAAGATTTTTGTTACAACATCTTAGCTGAGCTGGCGCTGTCGGGTGCCGACCTGGCCCACCCATTCGCGCCTGAGTAGACTTCGAACCGGCAGGCAGCGCAGGTACCTGCGCGTGTGTGGCTGTTTGAAGTCGTATCCTGGGTCCATTTGCAGGCGATTCGCGAATTGCGAGCAGGCGAAACATGCAAAAGCAGATCGAAACCACTGTCAGTCACTTGTACGACGGGGTGTTGTCGCCCCAGTCGTGGCATGCCGCGCTCGATGGCCTCTGCACCCACATCGAGGCTGTCGCATTCCATTACTTCACCCTGGATACGAGCGGAGCGCGCGTGCCGGAAAGCGCAGGCAATCCGGAGCGTACGGGGCTGACTGGCGACCGCATGGCCGAGTATGAGCAGCGGTACGCCGATACAGACCTGCGCATGGCGGCTACCTTGCGCATGCCAGTGGGCGCAGTGATGCTGGACCACGAACACATCGGCAGCAGGGATTTCTCGCGCGATGCCCTGTACAACGACTGGCTCGCGCCATTGGGCCTGCGACACACTGCTGCGTCCATGGTTCGAGCGGAGGGATCTGCGCAGGACTTCTTGAGCTTCATGCGCCCTTTGGATGGGCGGGCTTATGAATCGAAGCACAGGGCGGTTATCGAGCAGCTGATGCCCCACATCAACCGGGCGGCGAAACTTCGAGCACTAGTGGGTCACCTGTCTCGGCAAGCCGCCCTTGGTCTTTCCGCTCTGGATAGCCTCCCGCAAGGAATGCTGGTGGTGGACGCGCATTGCCGCATTGAGTACGCCAACACTGCTGTGCAACGTTTTCTCGGGCCATCAAGTCCACTGCGCTCTGCGAATGGCAGATTGCAATGTGCGCGGAGTGAGCACCAGGCGCGTCTTCAGCTGCTGGTGAGAACTGCGTGCGCCAGCCCCTGCCGCGCGGGCGCGCTGGAGTGTCAAAGCAGCCACCCACAAATGGACCGGCTCATCGCGTCCGTCTTACCACTCAAATCCAGTCATACGCTCGCCTCAGCCTGGCAGATCCCCATGGCGGTGGTCATTTTGGTGGTCCCAGGCGCTATAGGGGGCTTGGACCACAGGGTGGTGGGGGAGATGCTGGGCCTGTCTCCCGCCGAGGCCCGCCTCGCTCTGCTGCTCACTGCTGGCAAGTCCATCAAGGACTTCGCTGTGGCCGAAGGTTGCAGTTGGCACACGGCGCGCACGCATGCGAGGAACCTGATGGCAAAGACAGGATGCCATCGTCAGGTGGAGCTTGTGCAGTTGGTTCAGGCGCTCCAAATGGAGTGACCGCTTGGAGCGTGCACGCATCGACTGCAGGGCAGGCCCTGAGCCAGTGCGTATCCGGACCGCAAGGCCATCCCTGCTGCGATGGCTCGCTCCGGATCGTCAGCCTGGCTACCGTGACTCGTACCTATACGTCGTCGCAAACTCTCTTTCCAGGCGTTTTATCGCCATCGGGGCGTAGAACGTATTCATTAATATAGCTTGGTGGATACAAGTGATGGGCTGATTCTGATTTGTTGTCGCTCAGGATTTTGGCGAAGTTGCAGGTAAGGAGGCCCATAGAGTGCCCTTTGATAAGTGCCTTCGGCCCGAACTGAATTTGGGTGTCGTGGCGTCCATGGCTGGTTCCGGTGGCGGAAGCGGTGAGAAATCGCACAGAAGTGAGGGCCTCTCCGCCATTTGAGACGCGATGAATAATCGGGTAGCCTTTTTTCACCTTGCCTTGAAGTCGCAGGTTTGTCCAATTCGTGACCGGCGATGTGTTGAAGGCGTAGACTTCAAAAACTTCATCTGACATATATCCGGCCTGCTGTGCCAAACCACCCCCCAATGAATGGCCGACAGCGTAAATTCTCGCACTGGGTCCTTCGATTCGCATGAGTTTGACGAGTCCTTCGAGGCGCCCGCGTGCATTGGCATACGCGGCAGGTTCAAATCCGAAAACGTTTGAAAGGTTCGAGCGCCAATCGATTGCCCACTGGCCTTTCCTATTTTCTGTACCTCTGTAGGCGATAACAAACGCGAGGATTTTTCCGTCAGCATTGCGACGCACATAGGTCTCGTAGAACAGGCCGTCACTGAGATCGTTCACGCAAGGAGGTTCGTCACCAACCCGGGTTTCCCTTGGGACCCAGCGCTCCCAGAACTCTGCTCGCGATTCCGACGCAGCGTGGCGTGGCATGCCGAAGTTCCGGTCGCCCGCGTAGGTGGGCTTCAGATAGTCGCAAGCAAATTGGTCGCGATCCGAAACGTCCATATCAAGGCGGTATGCTGTCAAGGCAAAAACCGCCATGAGGCCATATTTTTGGGACATGTCCAAAAGGAACCAGTCATCGCTGTCATTTGGCACTGTGACATCATTACCAGGCTTTCCTTCTTTTGCATCATGGACATCGCTGTGCGCATGCAGAGCTTTAACGGCTCCGCATCCAATCAGGGAGGTTGATAGGATCGTCGCGAAAATAATTCGAAAACACATTTTTATCATTGTCGCTCCGTTTCTATTGTTGCGTCGGAAGGGCAGATATCACCGAGAAGAGTCACCTCGACGCTTTCTGAGGTCGGTAAGACTCCAGTAGGCGACACAAAGCCAGCCTTTTTGTAGGCGAATAGTCGAGTTTTGACGCGGGGTGGTTTGGCAGACGCATTCGGTTCGGTCTTTGACTTCAACGAAGCCCCTCGCAATGTCCTCAGAAATTCTCGCTTCACGCAGGCTGGTGGCCGAACTGCAGGCTGCTGCTCGCGACGGGCCTTGTCCCTTGAAGGCCATCCAAGGCGGAACTGGATCGCCCCATGTTTCCGAAGTGGGAAAGCGCTCGTAATTGTTCGATTCGATGATTTCCGTATCAGCACTGGCCGTGGGCGTCGCCACATTCGACGAGTTCCGCGCGGTTGATTGACCCGGGGATGCGTCTGGGGCGGTCTTTGGGCGGGTGCTGTCAGCCGTTCCTCGGTTGGCCTGAAGGGCTGACCGCAATCTGTTTGGCTCCTGGAGCGCTTGCGCTGTGATGGCGTCTATACGTCGGCGCGAGTTCTCCAGATTCGCCTTGTCTTGCGCCAAGTTCGCTCTGAGCGCGTCGCCGAACGAAGGCGCAGTTTGGTTGCATGACCAGAAGGGAATCTGTTTTTCGGTGCACTGGCGGTATTCATTGCCTCTGCATTGACTGCATGTTCGGGCCAAGTCATCGGCCTCCGATCTGGCAACTTCTTCTGCATACTCCTCTTTTGATTTGGCTGCAGCCGCCCGAGAGGCATTAGATAGCCTGGAGTATTTTTGACTAGCAGAAGGAACGTTATTGAGTGCGGCTTTCTGGTACCACGCCTCGGCCAAGTTTTTATCGCCGATAGCTTTGTAGAGATCGCCTAACTTTTCTTGCGCAGGGCCGTAGTCTTGCTTGGCTGAAAGAAAATAGTATTCCCGCGCCTGTTCAATGGATTTTGGTGTACCCAAGCCGTTCTCGTGAAAGTACCCGACGCTGAACTGCGCCAAGTGATCGCCTTGGGCTGCTGCACGCAAGTTCCATTGATATGCAGCTTCGGAGCTTCGTGGTACGCCTTGCCCACGGAAGTACATCTCGCCAACCACACGCTGAGCCAATGCGTTGCCCTGTCGCGCGAAAACTATATAGTCCGCGTAGGCTTCTTCGTACTTGCCTGCATGGAAGAATTTTTCGGCTGCTTCCAAGCTTGCAGAATGTGCTGCTGAGGCTGCAAAGACCGCCCCGGCGCACAAAGAAAACGATAATAGCAATCGACGAGTGGCTCCGAGAAGCGAGTACGAGTTCGGCCTTCCGAACATCAGAAGAGGTCCTTCGCTTTGGGAGGTTTGTCGGCGGAAGCCTTTTGTGCACACAACTTCTGAGCATGGATAATCGCATTTTTGAGGCTCTCGCCGTATTCGACGTCTATTAGCATATTTGCAATCTCCAATTGCCAACTCATGAATATTCTTGAATCATCAATATGTTCGATCACTCTCTTGTCGCCAAGGGTTTCTGCATAAATTGATACCATCTGATTTCCATCGAACTCATAGTCGACTACCTTGATGGCTTTAGGGTTAAGGTCTTTGTAGTTGAAACTTCGAGAGAATTCGAATGTTTTATATGCGTTTGCGTAAGAGAAAGAAATTCTCACCCTGCAACCCTCCCCTGTCGCTCTCACTTTATGTGGAGGGTAGGTCTGGTCGGCTTTTGCAAGCGAAGTCGGGTGTGGAACAGCGTTGAGTTTTTTTATTATCCAATCTACCGTCTGTTCCAATGTGGGCCCTGATGTCTCCGGCGGTGGGCTGGCGGGCATTTCCACCCCGATTTGACTGAATGCCATAAAGGGCGTGAGGAGTGCTAGAAAGACAGCTGATTTCAGAAACATGAACGGCCTAGGGAATATTTCTTGACAGTTTCTGACTGTAACCGCATTTTTTCCATACCACAGATGAGGTATGGCGCTGCAGCTAGGAACAAGCTCAGCCTTTCGCCGAAACCCACTGGTGAATGGGTCCTTTCCACGTTGTGTGACTACCGGGGTAGAGTGGGCCTCGTTTTCTTGGGCCGGCCGCCATAACGTTGCGGTTCCAAAACACTCCAACCGGTTGAAGTTTTCTGCGAGGCCTAAGACGTAGGGCAAGGCGCCTTGTGTGCGGAAGGCGCACAATCTTGGTGCATGATTGGGCTGATTGAGCCTTCAGCCATTCTTGAACGGATGTCCGATCCCTCGGCGCCCATGCCTCGTTCTCGCGACCTTGCCGTCATCTACGCCTACCTCCTCGCGTCGATTTCGGACCGCCTGGACGCCAGCGAAATGTAAGCGCCAATTTCGCCCCCAAAGTCGAGGTGCGCAGCGACACTTGTGCGGAATGCGGCCATCAATTGTGATCCGAGCCAGATCAAGCTGGACTGAACGCACAGCTGGCTCTGGCTGATTCCGACGCGACTCAGCACCACACCTCGAAGCACCCCAACAACTGCGCACGAATCTCGGCAGGCTTGGCGGCCAAGTCAACGGTCGAAAAGCGGAGCGGATGGCCCTGTATGACGACCATCTCATCGATCATCGTTCCAGCGGAGGGTGCAGCAGCAAGCCGCTTGCCGAGTCTGCCAACGGATCGCCACAGCCGACCTGTGACCTCAGATAGGCATACATCTGGTAGATGTAGCCGCTTCGCAGGCTTTGCTCCCGATACCACCCTGTCGTGACGATGGAGGTGAACTTGGTGTCGATGACGATACGTCGCCCCGCGCCACCATGTTCGAGCACCACGTCGGTCCGCATGGCAGGCAAGATGTCGTCAATAAGTGCCGTCTTGGACGAGATTTGCCAATGCAGCGTGGCGCCGCAACGCACATGCCAGCCGAGTGGACGGCCGGACATAGGTGTAAGGAAACAGCATCGGCCCTGCCCCTTCCCATCGTCTGGCTGATCGCCATCAAGGATGGCCTTGATCAGCAGCACCTTTTCTACCGAGTCTCCGAGTTGCTGATCAATCTCCGTGATAAGGGCCTCTTTGTCTTCGACGCCCTGTCCAAAGCGCGCCCGTATCGCATCCAGCAACGCCTGCGCATGGCCGCCGATGGTTTCGCGCTTGCCAAAGGTGCTCATGGTGATCTTGTTGATCGAAGCACCCAGTGTGTTGTACGACGGGTGTCTACGATGCCAGACCGTTGGCGGCGTGCCCGGTACCTGACACATGATCGATGCATCGCTGCCACCATGAGGGCTCTGGGCTATCCAGGGCGTGGAACGCTGACCAAGTGGGTCCGCGAGGCATTCCCTGAAGCCAGGATGGCCGTTGTCGGCAGTGTGGGCCAGCGAAGATATCCCGAGATGTTGGCGTCAGCGCCAAGCTGATCATGAATGCCGGTCCAACATTGACCATCTGTTTTTCGGTCCAGATGGAATGTTGGCGGGAGGTCTAAACCGTCATTGTGTGGTCACACCCTGATAGGCAAATCTGCACAGATCTGGTCAATCCGGCATGCGCGCCAACACCATGCACAGCAAAGACATTCTTTGCCAGATCGATTCCGATGGTGACAATGTCAGTCATGGACTTCCCCTTCCAACAAGCGAGTAAGTTGATGAGAGATCGAACTTCCCATCGTGGCACCTGGATGCCTTATCCCGCAACTGCGCGGTTCACTCGGGACGGGGAAGTCCCTTTCATTCGTTATGCCGCTTCAGAAAGCGTTGTGAATGAACTCGAGTAAGAATGAACCGGTGGTTTTGGCAATCAAGGATGCAGAATCGGAGCTTCCTATCCCGACAGCCTGGCGCCCAGTCATTTGTAGCGTTGTTGATGCATTTGTGCGCCATGACTATCAACTCAATGCTGGTGTACCTGGCGTGGCTCCGGTTTCTACTAAAACGGCGGAGCACATCAAAAGTTACATCCAAGACTACGGAGCAGAGTTGGTTGCGCTGCCGGAAGAAACGTGGGCTTCCTCGGTATGCATCTGGCAAGGCGATCGATGGGATGCACTTATTGATCTTTGGTCGCTTTCAGAGGGGAGAAGCGATCTTGTGCTGAGCCTTCAGGTATCAGAGGCTCAAGGCGGCTTCGAATTCGTCGTTTATATGGTCTATGTGCCCTAGTAAAAAGCCGAATAACAGGTTGCTCGTCGCGGACACGCAGCCACAGGTTGCCGCTTCGCGGCGCGGGCTGCGCGCCGTACAGCGCCAACGTTAGGCGCTTGCAGGCCATATGAGCAGAAACATCTTTACGGCTACTGAGGAACTTTCAGCGAAGCTGTTTGCCCTCATTGATTTGCCTCTATACGATCAATCTACAAGGCTGAAAACTAGCGATGTTGCTTGTTCAATGTCTTTGGAGCATTGGTCTGCCAGCATCAACTTGCTCAAGGCAGCGTTGCTTCCTTCTGCAGTTACGGTTCACAGAGCACAGTTTGAAGCGTTGCTTCGATCTATCTGGGTTCTGTACGCGGCGTCAGACTCGCAAATCGAGAGACTTTCGTCCGAACTCACGCTTGAGGCCGAGCAAGCCGCCAAGAACCTTCCCATGGTGGCCGACATGATGAGCGCTGTTGAGCGGCAGGGACCACCACAGGCACATGACGCATTAAAGCGCTTCAAAGAAAACTCATGGAAGGCGCTCAATTCATATGCTCATGCAGGCATCCACCCGCTTAGGCGGCATGCAGAGGGCTACCCAGTCCAACTCATTGAAAGCATCGCCAGGAATGCCAACGGGCTGGCCATCGTTGCGGCCATGCAAGCATCAGTCCTCAGCGGCTTGCAGCCGCTTCAACGAGACATCTTGGACCTCGCAGCCCACTACCCAGAGTGCATGCCACCACCGTTATGACGAACCGAAAACAAGCGCCTAACTGGTCGGTCAAGCGGACGCCAACACTGGCCATGGCTTCGCCATCTTCATGGCCAGTGTTGGTGCCCTGCGCACCTTCGGTACTCCGGCGCCGCTTACCTTGAGCGTTGAGATACCGCTTTCGCCAGCGGCGACCGACTGTTCCTGGCCGTAGGCTGTCGCTGTCTAGAGCACTTTGTATATCCGGGTGTCCAAGACTGAAGTTTGCGACTTATCACCCAGGAACAGAGGTGTGAACACTTGGATCGACGTTGTCTTGGGAACAGTCACGGAAGCTTCCAATTGCACGCTCTTTCCAGGATCTATTGGCACTGGCTCTAACGAAGCCAAAACTGTCCGGTCTGCCGATTGAATTACGAGGCCCACATGAGCCGGCCCTCTAAAGTTCTGAGCCCGAACCTCAATAGAGAAGCCGACCATCTCCCCTACTACCAAAGCTTGTTCACCTGAGGGAGCTGCGCGCTGTATGGCGATAGTGGACTGCGCTTCTTGGGACTTTCCACAGCTTGAAAGTGTGAGCACGAAGACAGCGCCAAAAACTAGTTGTATAACGCGCATTTTCTGTGAGTCCCAACTTGTTTGAATTGCGGCTAGTGGCCGATAGTACGCATTCGACGGAAAAATTTGGATGACGGCAATCGCTGCAGAACCGACCTCCGGCGTGGCAGCTTCAGGCTACTCTTAGCCACTCAGTCTCGGCAACTGAACGGCGGCAGGCTCCTCAACCTGCCGCTCAGGCGGTGGGCGCTGTATTTGGTGCCGACTGCCTCTGGTCCACCGGCTCGCCAATTTTTCTGCGGTACAACTGTGGTCCGGCATTCCGGGCGATCAAGACCTGCCATCGCGGGATGCGTCGATGGCTTCCTAATGTCAGGCGCGTACAAAACCCACGCACCCCAAATAGCGGTGCACTCACATGAAGATCACCAAGTTGACCAGCAGGAACATCATCCACTCCATTGTCTCGGAGGCGGCCAGTCGGTCGAGACGCCTCGAGAAAGCAAAGTTCTTGGGACGACTTTTCGATCTCCATAAGCTGCCGACGAACTCTTGCGAGACGCATCGATGACCACGAAGAAAAGGAAAAAAAAGCAGGGGACGGCGGGTGGAGCGGCCGTCGCCGCGGGTGCAGGCTTCCAGGAGCGGGTGGCTGCCTTTGCGATGGTGCATGCGCTGATTGGAGGCGACGGGTTTTCTGTACTGTCACTTGGCACGGGCCAAACGATATGCAGCATTCACCTGGAGACTGCGCAGGCGATCGACGATATCGTGCTGCGCGGCGAACAGTTCCGCGTGCTCATCCAGGCCAAGCGCAGCGTTTCACTATCGGAGGCCATTGACTCGCCGTTTTCTAAGGCCATAGCGCAGTTTGTTCATCACCACGAAACTGATTGGCAGCCGGGAGATCGCTACGCCCTGGCGACAGCTCGCCGGTCTTCCGATCGCGTGACTTTCGATCTGCGAAAGCTGACCGAGTCGGTGCGCCTGAATGCTCAGGCGCTGGTGTCAGACCCGCTCACCGAGGCTGAGCAAGAGGTGCTTGGGAAGACCCGAAAGCTCATTTCACACCATCTCAGGGAATTACGTCAGAGCACCGTCGAGGACGAGGCCATTGACGAGATCCTGCGATGCATTTGGGTCCTGCCGTTCGACCTTGAAGATGGAGGCAGTGATGAGGCGCTGGCGCTAGTCCTGCTCAAGAGTCGTTCCATCGTTGAGCCCAAGCTGGTTTGGGCGTCCTTGTTGGAACTGGCTTCCACGCTCGCTGGGCGCCGAGGGTCTGTCGATCTCGCGGGCCTGCGTGAGCGGGTGGGCCAGCTCATCAAGCCCGAGGGGGAGAAGAAGGTAGCGGAGGATGAGTTCCGCCTGCCCGTGCAGCAGATGAACAGTGTCGCCGCGGGCAAGGAGGTCGTGGTGATAGACGGCTTCTGCGGCACAGAGGGAATCACAGTGGCGGAGTTCTACCGCTTCGCCGAAGATGGCAAGCGGCGGCTCACTTTCACGGATGACGGGTACACCCACTTCAATGGAGCGGCACATAAGGTTCTGTATCGTGCTGCCACCATTGAGGGCACGCGACGCTACTTCGATGCGAACAAGGCTTCGGTGGCTGGCCGCAAGGTGGTGCTCTGGCCCTACGGGGGAAAGGACAACCCCAACGAGAGTCCTTGGGCCAAGGCTCATCGCGCACTCTTGGAAGGGCTGATCCAACGCAACCGACACCTACTCCGGTGCGTTGTTTGTGGCGATCCGGTCTCGGAGAATAAGGCGCTGGTCGCCGAGGTGGACGAAGAAGACGTCGAGTTGGCGGTCGGCTACGTCCATCAAAGATGCCACAGACCCAGTCTGCGTGTCCTCGGAGAGATTCGATCCGAATTGTTTGCCGAGTTCGCCGTACTCACGGACTTCGACTACGAGGCTTGGGTTCTTGCGAACCGACTCGGGCCCAGTCTGATCTCCCAGAGTCCAGGGCGTGATGGGATCGCATATGCCGCGTGGAATGCTGCACCCACCGGAACTGGTCGAGGGACTTGGTGCGTCAGATTTAACCTGGAGGATGGGAGCTCCTCCTACGCCACCGAGCGAGCAAGGGTAGTCCGGTTGGGCCGGGAGGAGGCCCTACAGTACGCGGCGGAGATGAGCGAAAGTTTCGCTAAGGCCATCAAAGCCCGCAACCCCTGGTGCTACACATCTGACCGCGAGATCTACGGAACCTACTCCTCCATCGCGCCGCGCCTTAAACCGGGTCAGCGTCTGCTGAAATGCGTCAATGCAGAAGTTGCTCAATTCACGGCCGCCATTGAGATTGCTTACTCATCGAAGCGGAATCACTACACGCCGCTCGTTGTGCTTATGGATCTGGAGACCGGCCGGCCACTGGATATCCAGGGCCCTATTCCCCTGATCTCGGATCCTTTCCAGCTTTCTACCTTTCTGGAAAATTGGTCCGCCGCCGGGATAGAGGTGCCCCCCTATGCGGTTGCTGTGGTTGCTGAAGATCGCGATTTCGACATGCTGGTAACTTCCTCTTTCGAGCGCGGCTTTCAGGTGGTGATCGATCCACTGGTCGACATGCGAGGTAATCCGCTGCGAGGCTTCGTTGTCACTCCGACGGAATTAATTGCGGCCTCGAAACCGGTCGAGGATGCATGAGCCACTCACCTGTATGTGCCGGTAGGCCTTGATGCCGGGTGGGGGAAAGGGCGGTGGCGAAACCGTTTCGATGGCTGGTTCGCCTGGCCGCGATCATTGCTACTGCCGCGTCGACAAGTGATTCAAGGGCGGCTCTGCGTCCCGAACCGTGCACGCGGCTCCATCTGGCGGATGTCGCTGCAGAGCCGCCCCCCCGGCGTGGCAGCTTCAGGCTGGATGCGGACGGTCAGGTTCGGCTGCGCGATGACCGCTGTCGCCGACACCTGACGTTGGCCGACGTGGACGGAGGGGGACCTTGACTGGGCGAAAGGACCATCGCCGGATAGCTGTCTCTGCACGTGCCGCGTCTGCCGACTACCTCTAACTAAGCAAAACAGGGATAGCGCGGCCTTGAAAATGCATAAACTAGCGTCTTTCCCTGTGCGGCCGAGTTGGAGCGAGCATGTTCTTTTACATCGATGAGGGCGGAAATACAGGGTTGCATCTGTTCGACCCCAACCAGCCTACCCTCTCCTACGGCGTTCTCTCTAGCCCGGCCGACCTAGACGTAGCGGCCTTGAAAAAGGTCGAGCAAATGCGGGAGACTCTCTGCGTCGCGCGCATCCATGCCAAGGACTTAGGCAACGAGAAGCTGCCTCGTATCGCCCCGGCGGTCCTTAACTTGCTCCGCAAGCTGCGCATCCGCTTCGACTTCTACAAAGTGCGCAAGGTGGACTTGGCCATCACGCAGTTCTTCGATCAAGTGTTCGACTCCGGCATGAACGAATCCGTGCGCTGGGCCGACTACTGGACACCGATGCGCTATGGCGTCCTGTTTCGTGTCGCGGAACTGTTCGATGAGGAGTTGGCAAAGGCAGCTTGGCAGGCCCGTATCGAAGGAGATGACGAAAGGGCAGCCAGGCAGCTTCGGGACGTGTGCGTCGAGCTGATTTCGCGCTGCGGCCACATCCCAGAGGAAGGTTTGCGCGGACGCGTCATCGATGGGCTTACTTGGGCGGCCAAAAACCCAGGGGAGATTTCCTACAACGCCTCCAGCGAACACCTTCCCAAGAAGCTGAAAAAGACGGCGCTCCACCCGATCAGCCCGAACGTGATCGGATTTCAGTTTGTGATGCAGGGGATGGCCCGACGCCTTCTGGAAGCGAACACCGAGGCGTCGCGGATCGTCGTCGATCAGCAGGCGGAGTTCAACGGGGCCCAAAAAACGCTTTCGGAGATGTATGCCAAGGCGACAGGGACTCAGTTTGCCCAAGGGCCCGGCATGCCCAAGTTGGAGTTCGATGGCATGCCAACGATCCCTGTGGAATTCTTGTCGAGCGAGAAGAGTGCAGGCCTCGAGCTCGTGGACGTGATGCTGTGGATTCATCGTCGGCTCGACGAGGGCAAACCTGTCGCTGAAGCGTTGATGCCGCTGGTGAGGTTCAATGCCCCGAAAGGAGAGACCAACGAGCTCTCGTTGATGGGGCTGTGGCACCGATGGGCGCCGGAACTCAGTTCCGTGCCAGACGTTGCGCACGTTCCGCCGGAACGCGTCGCCGAAGTGCGGGAGCTTATGGCCCGGGACAACGCGCGCGTGAAGGCTGCGCTCGAAGCTTGCGCAGATCGCCCGCTTTGACCGATGGCAAATCCTCCCGTCACCGACACTATAGCCCACGCATTAGCGCAACTCGTGGACGATTCCCAATCTAACGGCATGTGGCGCGAGCCTTCCCATAGCGACATCGACTTTCAAGTGAACGCCTGCACCTTGGCCTCAATGGACCCGAGGCAACAGGGGCAGAACACGATCGGCAAGGCCAAGCGCGTCCGCGCGATCCTCTACACGGCGATGGAAGACGCCCCTGCTGCGGCATCGAAGTTCGTGGCGGGCTTGCTCGCCAAGATTCGCGCGAGTGGCGGCTTTCGCCCCGCTTCTCCAAACTACGTGGGGCGCGAGGCTGTCGAGAACGCTAAGGCGGCGTTCGCCTCCGAAGGGTTCACGCTGGGCGACGACGGTTCGCTAGCGCCCAAGCTGCTCGACGCGCTGAGCGGTGTAGAGCTGACCGATGCCCTACGCATCTACGCGGCTCGCGCCCAGAAGGGGGCGGAAGACGCCGCTCTGGTCGCCGGCACCGGCAAGGACTTGATGGAGGCCACAGCGGCGCACGCGCTGTTGACCCTCAACGGCAGCTACCCACAGGGAGCAAACTTCGAGGGCCTGCTTGGAATGGCCTTCGTGGCCTTGGGCATCACGGCGGCGGCCATGCCCGTGCAGCCGGGAGAGTCAGGCGTGAAAGCCATGGAACGAGGGCTGTTCACGGCCGCTGTCGGCGTGAATCGCCTGCGGAACAAGCAGGGGACGGGGCATGGCCGCCCTTGGCTTCCTACGGTGAGTGACGAAGAGATCAAGGCCGCCATCGAAATCGTCGGCGCCGTCTCCGCCTACATGCTGGCGAAGCTCGCCAGAAAGGCGCGATCCCGCTGACAAGATGAACACTCACGATCTAACCCCGGAGGAACCCCAACCGCAGGCTGAAGTCGGAAGCCTTCTTAGTTCCCTGCCGGCTCCATGATTCGCCCCATCTCGGAACCCGGCAGTACGCGAGAATCCTCCAGCATTGGGTTGACGACCTGGGCCTGGACCACGCCGACTACGGCACGCACTCAATGCGAAGGACGAAGGCGACTCTGATCTATCGGCGCACCAAGAACCTTCGCGCTGTGCAACTGCTCCTCGGACATTCCAAGCTGGAATCGACGGTGAGGTACCTCGGCATCGAGGTCGATGATGCTCTCGAGATCTCCGAGCAGACGGAAATCTGAGGACGCGAAAGCGACCTCGTCGGTGATTGTTTTGGGGCGGTCGCTCTCGTTGGCGGCTATCGGGGCGCCGACTGGGGCACTGTCGGTAACGCCTTTGAGTCCGGGCGTTGGCGCCGCGTTTGGGTGGGTAGCCCAATGTCCGCATTGAAACCGAGCCCCGGCACTTGGCGTCCTCCGGCGACCGACAGCAACCGCTGCAAGGCAGCGAGCCAGACGGGACGAGAGTGAGTGATTGAAGCTGTCCCGCCGAATGGCAGCGTAGTCATTCTGCAGGGAGGGGTGGTCAAGTTCGCAAGGTAGCCATAGGCTGAACAAGACGGTTCCTCTGGCATGCACTCATTGCCCCCGTGCTTCGATGCTGTTTATGTTGCAGGTGGGTGCCGATCGTGGGTTCAACTGGCATGCGGTTACGAAGATCTTGGATACAGGTGAGCCAACGGGTTTGTCCCTAGCAGGATCCATCGCCGTCAGAGACACCTCAGCCTTGAAAAGTACCAGCCGTTCAAGGTGTTCGCACTGCACGGGGATCGATGCATCGAACAACACCGCCACCTGTACTTCCTGACCTCTCTCTACGCGGTTCTCCCTTAACCCGCCAAAAAATATGTTCTCGTCGGTGAGCTTCGCGACCATCGTGGTGGGCACCGACGTCGCGCCGAATCGCGAGGTGCTTGTCGGCCTGATGTTCGTCATACTAATTGGCGCGGTAAAGACTTGGATGTTGTCCACGCGCGCACGGACTGGAATGCCGCTGGCGCTCTTGAGCACTAGTTGTCCGAACACGGGGGCTACATGTGCCAGCACCTCTTTAGGGTGCGCGAGGCAGTAGTCACTCAGACTGGTCTCCTCGCTCACTCCAGGCGGTGGGAGAAATGGTGCGCCCGAACCCCCATCGTCCATTTGGAGTTCGACCTTGAAACTGCCAGACACGTCGGTTCGAACAGATGCTGCGGCTGCTTGGACATCTGCTCGGGTCTTCGGAAACAGGGTGTCCCACTGGTAGAGCACCCAAAGACCTCCGACTATGATTGCTGCCGTCGATACGAGGTTCTTGATCACCTCGCTGCGTTCTTTCCAGTCTGTCAGCATCGTTATTCACCTCCCGCCCCGGTTGAACCAGCGCATCTACCATTGTTTGGCGCTTCATTGCCTTGGTGTGCCCGACAAAGCACGCGACTGCTTGACTGGCGCCATAGCCTTTCCCTGTGCCCGAGTACCCTCCTAGCGCATCGAAACCCCGAACACGCCAGTCTGAATAGGCGTGCTCAAGGCATGCTTGGAACTCGTAGTCGTTTGCTCCCGGAGAATACGACAGGTACACCCCGAACTGTCAACCTTGCCGTGCTAAGCGGCTGCAGAGTTCTGTGACAGCTTGGTAGCCATGACCGTCACTTCTGATCGAACACGCGATAGACCGCAACCGCTGGAGGCTGTGTGAAAACCCTCTCGCGGGCTGCCGCGTGCGCCAGTAAAGTCTGGCGACATATTGAACATCGAGATCAATATGCCCAGATACATCGAGGGACAGAACCGGCATCAGGTCACACTGCTGCCAGAGAGCCAGGATGACTTCATTGCACAGGACAACACGGTTCGAATCGTTGATGCCTTCATCAACGAGTTGGACCTGGTGGCCCTGGGGTTCCATGGTGCAACACCGGCTGCAACCGGCAGGCCCTCGTACCATCCTGCAGTGCTCCTGAAGCTGTACCTCTACGGCTACCTAAACCGCATCCAGTCCAGTCGCCGGCTGGAGCGTGAGTGCCAGCGCAACGTGGAACTGATGTGGCTGACCGGCCGACTCGCTCCCGACTTCAAGACGATTGCGGACTTCCGGCGCGACAACGGCAAGGGCATCCGTAACGTCTGCCGGCGCTTCGTGGTGCTGTGCCGCGAATTGAAACTGTTCACGGATTCCGTCGTGGCCATCGACGGCAGCAAGTTCAAGGCCGTCAATAATCGGGAGCGCAACTTCACGCCCGGCAAGATCGAGCGCCGAGAACGCGAGTTGGAGGAGAGCATCCAACGTTACCTCGATGCCTTGGAGACGGCAGACCGGACGCAGCCTGTGGAGATGCAGGCCAAGACCGAGCGGCTGCAAGGCAAGATCCAGAAGATGCGCCAACGCCTGCAAGGCCTGCAAGGCCTGCAAGGCCTGCAAGGCCTGCAGGTGATCAAAGCAAAGTTGGAGACCCTGCCGGATCGTCATATCTCCCAGACGGATCCTGATGCGCGCGCCATGACCACCTACAGCGCCAAGGGCACGGCCATGGTGGGCCACAACGTGCAAGCCGCGGTAGACACCAAGAACCATCTCATCGTTGCCCACGAGGTCACGAACAACGGCAGTGACCGGGCGCAGCTCAGCCCGATAGCCCTGGCGGCACGCGATGCGATGGGCAAGCGGCGATTGAAGGCTATCGCCGACCGCGACTACTACAGCGGCCCTGCACTCAAGGCTTGCGAGTATGCCGGCGTTGCCGCGCTGGTTCCCAAGCCCATGACATCCAATGCCAGATTCGAAGGCCGGTTCGATAAAACCGACTTCATTTATGTCGCTCGCGACGATGAGTACCAATGTCCAGCAGGCCTGCGAGCGATCCGCCGCTTCAACCGGGAAGAAGCTGGATTGCAGATCAGCATCTACTGGTCCAGCGCCTGCCCCACCTGCGCCATGAAAGCGCAATGCACAACGAGCCAGTACCGGCGCATCAGGCGATGGGAACACGAGGAGGTCATGGACAGGGTTCAGCAACGGTTGGACCGGATGCCTCACGCCATGACGGTGCGCAAAAGCACCGTCGAGCATGTCTTCGGCACCCTCAAGCACTGGATGGGCTGGACGCACTTCCTGACCCGAGGCATCGAGAACGTGTCCACCGAAATGAGCCTGAGCGTGTTGGCGTACAACTTCAAACGCGTCCTGAGCATCCTGGGCTTCGAAAACACAATGAAGGCAATGCGCCTTTCGGGTGCCTAGGAGCCCGAAATGGTCGCTGTAAGCGGGAATCGGCCGTCCGAAGGCACCTCAAAGACCCCTCAGACGAATCGCAGGCCCAACCAATCCGAGTAAGCCACTGTGGGCCGGAGTAGCGCTGCTGCCGGGCAAGTTCTCCGCGCGTTATCACACGGCCTCGCTGCAAAGGAGTCCTCGCAGAGAAACGTCGTCGAATTGTCACGACCATCCACCCCCTCAAAACGGCGCAGGTGACCCCACAACATCCACAGGCCCCAGAGAAAAGTGTATTTCAGAAAGAACCGTCGGGAAGGGTTTGTTAAGCGTGGTTGTGCTGGTGGATTGTTTTCAATACTGAAACAGTTAGTTCGCGACTGAGTGGTTTTTCTCTGAACACCATGGGCGTACAGTTCATCCCATCGATGAGCCGAACCCGCAAGGCGACTCACCGAACCCGGTTCAGGAATGGTTTTTGACCCGGCTTTTTTGAGACGCTTTTTAACTTTCAAGGATTTTCATCATGAACAAGACCGCTCGTTTCCTCTCCGTCGCCGCTGTTGCCGCTTTCGCCTCTTTTGGTGCCCAGGCTGACGAAGCCGATGCTTCGCAATTCGCTACCAAGTTCGAAACCAACCGCACTCGCGCTGAAGTGACTGCTGAAGCCGCTACCGTGGCCCAGACCCGCTCCATCGAACCTGCTGGTTCGCGCGTGGTGACTTACAAGTCCACGGCTGACCGCGCTGCCGTGCGTGCCCAGGCTGCTGAAGCCCTGCGCACTGGCCAGATCCCTTCGGGCGAATTCAGCGCCATGTAATTTGGCAGACCAACTGCTTGAGATTGGTTGAAGCAGTTGCGGGACTTCCCATGGTGGTGGCACTTTGCATTTGCGGGTGCTGCTGCCATGGGGAGTGTTAACTGAACCGCAGGGGCGGGCAGGCAGAAAGGGCTCCCTTTGGGGAGCCCTTTCTGTTTGTGGGCAGTCCCCACCTGCAAGCAGCTGTAAAACCCTGCATGATCCGAGCTTACGGGCCGAGGGGTGAAGGAGAACGGTGCTCCAATCGGGCTCCGTTTTGTTTGACCCGAATGCCCCCTTCTGTGAATCGTTTGTTCTCCTGGCCAGGCCGCGTGCGCCTGGCAGCTGTGCTGGCCCTGTCTCTTGCCAGCGTTGCTCTCCCAAATCTTTCCTGGGCGCGGTTTCCGCAGTTCGACAGTGCGGCCCTGCTCACTCCCGAGCCCACTTCCTTTGCCCAGTGCCCGCAGTTCTTTACGAATGGCACACCACCTGCCATCACGCCCCGGCCACAACTGCGTGAGCTTTGCTATGAGGCCTTTGCGGTGCTGCACACCGGGACCACCAAGACACCCGTGTTCGTAGCCCAGCGCCTGAACCGCAGACTCATTGAGGATGCGGACGAGAAGCGGGCCAAGCGCTTCTTTGCGGATGCGCGCCTGCCCAGTGGCGAACGGGCGGAGCTGGAGGACTACAAGCACTCTGGCTACAGCCGTGGGCACATGGCGCCAGCGGGAGACATGCCGACGCCGACGGCCATGGCGCAAAGCTTCAGCCTGGCGAACATGGTTCCCCAGAATGCCCAGCACAACGGGGGTGCCTGGAACAAGATCGAGCAGGACACGCGGCACTATGTGAAGCGGGCCAAGGGGGATGTGTTCGTGATCACCGGGCCGGTGTTCACCGATGCGGGACCACGCATCGGGGCCAATGGGGTGAAGGTGCCGACCTATCTGTACAAGCTGGTGTACGACGCAACCACCCAAAGAGCTTGGGCGCACTGGCAGCAAAACCGCGAGGGGGAGACGGTCGGTCGGCCGATCAGCTACCAGGAGTTGGTGAAGAGAACCGGAGTGGAGTTTTTGCCAAGAAGTGCGCTGCAGCATTGAGTCGCAGCAAGGGCCGTGTCAGGGGCGGCGGTATAAATCGATCCTTTCCAACCTTTATACGTGAGCATCCATGAACCGCGCAGAACTTGTTGAAATCCTGGCTTCCAAGAATGATCTGTCCAAGACCGCAGCCAATGCGGTGCTGGAGACGCTGATCGATACCATCCAGACGGCCGTGAAAAAGGGCGATGCCGTGCAGCTGGTGGGTTTTGGGACCTTCAAGTCGGCCAAGCGTGCGGCACGCACGGGCAAGAATCCATCGACCGGTGCAGCACTGAAGATTCCTGCGAGCACAGTGCCGAAGTTTGTGGCGGGGGCGAAGTTCAAGGCCGTCGTTGATCCCAAGGCTGCGAAGCGCAAGGCGGACAAGGCTGGGAAGTAAGTACCGGTCGTTCGACCTCCACCGGAACAAACCGCCATAGGCTCAGGCCTCTGGCGGTTTTGTTTTTTGGGGACGAAGAAGCAATGCGATATGGCGGTGCGTCTGCCCCCTAAGTGCGGGATAAGGCGTCAAAGTTACCATCGGGCATATGAATACATTTTCTAATGCCTTTCGCGCTGAAGTCGTTCGCATGGCGCGCAAGGAACTCAAACCTGAACTTCAGGGCATGCGCAAGGCGATCACCGGCCATCGCTCCGAGATCGCGGCACTGAAGCGTGAGGTCAAGGCGCTGACCTCCCAACTCAAAGCCACTCAACGGCAGGTCAAAGCAACGGATACACCCAAAGCCAGGGTGATCGCTGAAAAGGCCACGCCCAAGAAGTCAAAGCAGATCCAGTTCGATGCTCAGGTGTTGATCGAGAAACGCGCGGCGCTCGGCATCACACAGAAACAGATGGCCCAACTGTTGGGTGCTTCGTCGCTGTCCGTCTACAAGTGGGAGACGGGCCATGTTCATCCCCGGACTGCGCAGCTGGAACGCATTGCTGAAGTGCTGAAACTGGGCAAGCGCAAGGCGCAAACACTACTCAATCCTGAGTGACAGTGGATGGTGGGATGCGTGCTCGGATGCTGTCGTGGTTCGCCACCAGGATGTCAGCGCTCGGGCCCTAGGGATCATTTAGTGTAAGTCGCAAAATGGTCGCTAGACTCCGATAGAAGCATCGCAGCTAGACCTTTCAGACTATCAGTTTTTGCTCGCGGCAACACCAACAGGCGCACTTCCCGCAGATCCCACAGTTCTTCTCGATTAGATTAATCGCAGACTGGCTAGCCGCATTACGAAATCGCGCGGCGCGTGCGGTCAATGCTCAGCCAAGACAGCAGCCAAATGCACTTTCAACTCACTAGCGGTCATAAGAGGGTTGAGACGATGGAGCATGCGATGGCAATTCGAGCAGACCATCGAAAAGTCCTTGATGCGCACGCTACTGGGACCTTCGCTCAATGCGAGTGGTGTAGTGTGATGGGCTTCGATAAAACCTCTTCCGCGCTCGCCATAAACGTCTAGGAAATCAAATCCGCAAGCATCACATGCAAGCTTGCCAGTGGTTCTAAGACGTTGCATCTTGGCAAGCTTGACGACCTTGCTGTTGCGCTCTCGCGTCTTGTGTTGCCTAAAGCTTTCCGCCCCCTCTGGATAGCTGTCTTCGTCATCAATGTCGCCGCCCATTCCAACTGCCGCGCCAAAATCCTCCAAATCCTCTTCATCGTCCCACACGTTACCGACGCGGTCGCCCTGCGGTGGAAGCTTATCTCCGAGGAAGCGTTTCACGTCACACCCAATGGCATCCAAGAGATGGAATCGCTCGACTTGAAATAGACACCGCCCCTCTTGCAATCCCTGACGTGGATCCTCGCTGAGCACCCCGCAGAATAGCTCGCGCGGATACCCACCCCGAGCAAGACTGGGAAGAATGACAAACAACGCGTCTCCAGATTTCATGCGCCCATGCTTCAAGAACCAGTAGCCAGACTGGTTCAGTTTGAGGAGCGAACGGTTTTGGCTGTCTTGAGCCTGCGTACCTGTAACAAGGAAGGCCCGCGGGCAGTCAATAAATCGATCATCGTCTCGATAGCGAAAAATGGTCTCCTCTTGCCCAAAAACAGCGGTCGTTTTGGGACGAATCTCGAAGCCCAGGCGCTTGAGCTCTCGGTGCCACTTGCCCTCGCGCGCTCCCACAAAATCATTCGGCCTAAGCTTCCCGTTGCCCGCAATCTCATTGGCGAAGGCCGAAATTGCCTTCGGTGGGTAAGGCTTCCCGTCAATGATGACGTCGTATAGGCGGCTTTCTCGGAACCCATCTCGACCTGGCTCAGCGCGCCACAATTTAGCAGCGTCTCGGATCTGGCCCTTATTTAAGATTTTCGAAGAAGTGGTCATAGTTCATTGGCCGTAAAGGTCACACGAAAGCTTCGCCATCGCCAATACGGGCGATGTCCGTCGCTAGGGATCAATGACTGCAGGTGCAGTGCCAAAATGCACAGGAAAGTCATCTTCCTCACTGAAGCGGCCCGATAACGATCTCCCAGAGAGTCTCTGCGGCACCTTCCTGCGATAGCTTCTGCTCTTGTCGCCCACGAAATGACATCCCTAAGCTCGTAAGGAAAAGAGCTTGATCGTCCGCCTGCACCGAAAGAGCCTCGTTGTAAGAGTTTCCGCTAAACGAATCGCCCTGACTGTAGTAGATCCCTGATCCCATTTGTCCACCAGTAAATACCGTCGCTTTTGCAGCATCCTCGCCATCTTTGTAGATGGCCGCAACAAACCGATTCGCGTCGATCCGACGAAATACACCTTCGTAGCCGGGGTTTCTTGCCTGGAGCTCCTTCAGGGAGTTTTCGAAATAGCGCGCGATGTACTCGAAAGTCTCAATCTGGAACCGGTCTTTGTCCAGCTGAGTGAAGGTCTTGGCAACCCGAAGATTGCTCGAACGTGGTCCAGCAGCTACCGCCTGCTGAGTTGGCGGCAAGGCAGTTGCATCGGAGCGTTCGGTTTGCGAGAGCGCTCTCGATTGCTTGCGCCACCTGTCGGCCGCTTTGCGAACCTCCTTCGCTACCTGCAGAAACGCCTCGTCCCTATCAGGCCAGAGAGTGACCGGTTTTCCATCCTGAGGGGTGCCAAGTAGCTTGCCGAATGGAGCGTGGTGCCAATCGCATGGACGTAGGATAACGGGAATGACAATGGCATCCTTAGCGTTGTGGCGCTCCATGGCACGTGCCATCTCAATGTTGTAGCAATAGTCAGAGGCGATGAAATCGGGGCTCACCAACAACAAAATTATCTCGTCGCTATTGATATGGTCGTCAATAGCAGCGTCGATCTCTTGACCGGCACTGATTCTTCGGTCGTGCCAGGTTTCGATGACCCCCTGACGCTTGAGCATGGCCAGTTGTTTTTCCAGTTGGTCTCGCAACGCCTCGTCGGCATGGCAATATGAGAAGAACACGTTCGGCAAGATGAAGACTCCACACTGATTTTTGTGGTTCTCATCTTACGGCTGGTTTAAGAATCCATCCCGTGTCTCTTCAACAGGCCGCAGCAAAGACAACTCCAACATGCGGCCCGCAGAGCTTCTCCCCACTTGTCAGAGGTAGTCATTGTGGAAATCGTCACCCTCGTTCTAATCAACTTTGGTCGGCTCGGCACAGCAGGAAACTCGGCAGGAGCTTTTAGTCCCACTCGGCAACTCCAGTTGCTCACTGAAGCACGCGATGCCCAAGTCCCGACACTGCGCAACTTAGTTGTCCAGATGGCCAAGGAGCACGGTGAGTCAGGATCGCTTGAAGAACTCAAGTACGAGCCCCGACCTGGTTCTGGAAAGGTCGTCTTCAATGTTCAGGGAAGCCGCACTTTTTATAGCGAACCCTACGCAGTATGCGAGGCATTCCCGGCAATTAAGTCAGGGGGGCGCTATTTCCGTCTCGAAGAGGTCAGGACGGAAGGCATGCTCAAAATGGCTTGAGCGCATGACGGTAGATCAGCTTTGAGGCTCCGTGCTCACTCACTTGACCGACGCAAGTCTCCAAGCACAGGATGGGTCACCGCATGTGATGCGCCCTATAAAGGGATCAACGCAGACTTCAGGCGTCAGGAACGTACAGTGACTGTTCATGATCGCCAACACAGTCCGCCCGAAAATTTGAGACGACAAGTCGCGGGAGCACTTGTGATCAAGCGACCCACTTGTCCAGTGACGTCCAACGAAAGCCAACATGCCATGGCATACCAAATGGCATACCAGTCATAGCCAAAAACAAAAAACCCCAAGTGAATCAATCACTTGGGGTTCTGCGCTGGCGGAAACGGAGGGACCAAGTTTCCTAACATTCATGCATCCCGTGACGATCTTCCGCCTCTTTGTAGGCCATCCCGTAGGCCAACAAACTAGATATGACACCGATGCCGAGGTCACGTGGCATCAGTTCCTTGGCGCCGCTAGGTGGATGAAACTGTGGGAGCCTTAGGCTCAGGAGATACGGGCAGTAATGCAGCTGCGAGGTTCTATAGGCCATGGCGCACCTACGGATCAGCGTGAGTAATTCTCAATGAGCCTGCTCTCCAATTCACTCAACAGATGTTGGAAAAAGAATCTTCCTAGCAAGCGCTTCCGCTCTTTTCGCCGCTCCTGCTGGAGGGACCGAGAGCTCACCGTGGGCAATCTTGTCGCGTATCGATTTAAGCTCTTTAAAAACTGCGATATCCGAATTTCCAAGATGAGGCCACTTGCTAAGCGCGCACCACACGAATCGGTCACCAATGTTTTTCACTTTTGACTGAAAATCCGAAGCAAACATTTCCGCCACAGGCACGCGTTCGAATTTATCGACGGTGGATAACAGAGAGTTAATTTCGCTGGAATGATCAACCGTTTTAAAAATCCTGTGTGTTTCGACCTCTATTGAGAGAAATCCATAAATGAATTTTTTGAAAACATCGTTCTCCCCCAAGGCAAGAGCGAAGTGTTTCAAAGCCGCCGAGCGTGAGGGGTGCAATAGCTGTCGAGCATTTTCAAGCCCTGCCATCAGCTCATCCGAAGTTCTGCGATGTGTAGATTTAATATTTAATGTGCCGCTGGGTGTGAAGTCTGAAATCAGGGCTCCTTCGGTTGTCCTTCCAAAATCAAAACTGCCTATCCGAACCGGTCTTATCCACTGTTCGCCGCGAGAAATAGCCAATGCAATATATGCCGCTGCATGAGGCACAAAAATAGCCTCCTTCTCCCCCAACAAAGCAGAAGCAGACGAAAAACCTCGATATATATCCAGAAATTCTTTCGAATCTTCTTTGGCTTTGCTTTCTTCACATTTAATAATTTCACCAACTGGTATTTTCATCAAAGAGAAAACTTGACCTGCAAAGTCTTGAGTAAACTCAATTCCCAATTTCTCCCAATTTGGACCAATGACATTTTCGAGTGCTCTTTTGTGGTCCGTTGATACAGTCAGGACAATATTATTTTTTTTATCCAAGATAAATTCATGGCAAAAATCATTTGGAACATGGAGGCCACTTAGTTCAAGGACCACCACGCGAAACCATTGCGCGGAGATTGAGCCCGCAGGAATTTGCTTTGTGTAACCCAAGTGTTGGAGGAGTGCCGTTGATAACTGCATGTTGAGTGACCACAGAGTAGATGGATGCGATGTACTTTAGACGTTTCGTTCCCCGTGAAAAGCCGACGTTTCCCGGCACTTAGCGACTCAGGACAACCGGCCTCAAGGCCACGCCGGGCTTAGCCAGAGCACTGAGCGGCACCCCCGACAAAATCGACACATGAAGCAAGCGGGCGCGGCGGGGTCTCGACGGCGCGCCGGGGGGCAGGATGGAAGTGGCGGGGGCACCGGCCGGGGAGCCAGGGGGCATGGCTAGGGGCTGGAGCGCGCCAGGCGGGCCGCTAGGGGCCTGCGGCGGGACGGGATGGGGGTGCAAGGTAGGCGAAAAAAACCCGCACGTGGCGGGCTGTGCTGGGCCGGGGCGGGGTCTATGCCCGGGCGGGGGCCGTGGACGGGGCGTCCTGCAGGACGTAGGGCTTAAACGTGCACACCATGCGGCCGGCCCAGGTGTTGATGGCGTTGGCCATGCGCGCCTGCAGCGGCGCGATTTCGTTGCGGGCGAACACCATTGCGGCTTTCTCCACGTCTCCGAAACCGCCCACATTGTTGGGCAACATGCCCATCAGCTGGGGCGGCACACGGTGGGCGGCCAGCACGTCGTCGCGGCTGGCGTTCTTGATGTTCAGGAAGTCATCCTTGGCCGCCACCTCGCTGATGGGGATCATCTGGATGCCATCCTTCTTCCCGTTGGGCGCGTAGTAGAAAAGGTTCTTGAAGTTGCCCACACCCTTGGTTTTGGTCAGCTGCTCGCGCATCCTGTCCACATCGCCCTGAGACTGGGCGGCATCGGTCACGTACAGGATGAAGCCGGCGTGGCTGCCGTTGTTGTAGTAGCGGCGCCGGAACAGCGTGGCCGATTCGTTGAGCATGGCCGACTGCAACGCGCCCAGGTACGGCGGCAGGCCATAGATTTCCTGGTGAATGTCCTGCTCGCGTAGCTGGAACACAGCGTGGCGCGGGAATTCGTGTGGGGCCTGCAGGTCCGTCACGAAGAAGAACCTTCCTGCTTCAATACCGCGCCGGGTGTACTTGCCCAATGCGTGGCGCAGCTCCAGCAGATCGCCCAGCCGGTTGCGGCGCCGCTCCAGATAGGCATTGCCCAGCACCATGTAATCGAGAGCGAAGCCGCTGAAGGCTTCGGCGCTGAGCGACTGAGACGGAATGAAGGTGCTGACCAGCACATTGACCTTGAACCGCAGGGCCGACTCATGGTGCGCACCGACACGCAGAAGACGAGCAAGCGCGGCCAGGCTCACAGGCGGTTCGTACCAGTCGCCGCACTGCAGGCACTCCGCATACTCCAGCAGTGCGGAGCGCCCCCCCAGTACAGGCTCAGGCTCGCCCAGGTCGAAGCTGAACGCCTGGGCCTGCGGCGGGGCAGCAGTAGCCGCAGGTGCTGCAGTGAGCGTGGGGGTGTAGTGCGCCTGCGCGCGGCGATTGCGTTTTGTCATGGTCAGTCAGAGATAACAAGGAAGGATTGGCCCTGTGGCGTGGCCAGATCGGTGCCGGTTTCCAAGGGTTCATGGCTGAGCGCATTCATCGTCGCCCAGGCCAGATCAGAGTGGCCGGATTCTTCGCTGCGGCCGGCTGCATATGTCACATTCCGCCCGCTGGCCGTCATCTCGCGCTTGATGGCCATGAAGCTGGTGGCCAGCTCCTTGTTGCCGGCGTCAAACTCCAGCCGTCCCGCATTGATGACCTGTTGCGCCTTGAGCACCAGCATGGTTTTGCTGTCCACGCTGTAGTTGATGCCGCGCACCGCGGGGTAGAACTTCTGCACCAGCTGATAGACGCCCTGCCCGATGCCCGTGGTGTCCACCGTCATGCCGGTCACATTAAAGCGTTCGGTGATGGTCTTGATAGCCTTGGCCTGCGCTTCAAAGTCCATTCCCTTGAACTGCTGCGTGTGCAGCACGCGCAGCGCCCCGCCCGGCCTGATGGGCTGGGCGACCACCACCAGGCCGGCGTTGTCGCCGGTGTGGCTGGGGTCATAGCCCACCCACACCGGCAGCCAGCCATAGGGCCGCTGGCTGAATGGCTTGAAGTCGGACCACAGCTCCCAGCTGTCCACCATGCAGGGCTGCAGCATCGAGAGGGGGAAGACCGAGAACGAATCATCGACAAACCCGCACATCAGCAGGTTTGCAAACTCCGCGTCGGAATATTCCAGCTTCAGTTCTTCAAGGTCGAACAGGTCACAGCCGCCCGCAAGGGCATCCATGATCGTGACGATATTGCGCCACACCCGATCCTCGCCAGTGAAGCCACCGGCCAGGCGCGCGTGCGTCAAGTCCACTTCAATCCTGGACTTCTTCTTGACCCGCAGGCCCGACCAGAACGCATAGGCCGCGTGCTGGATGCTGCTGGGCGTACTGAAATAGGTCTTGCGCCACTTCTTGTGCATGGCCATGCCGCTGGCCACCTTGTTAAGCCGCTCAAAGTCCTGCGTCCAAAAGAACTCGTCGAAGTAGAAGTTGCCGTGGTAACCCTGCGCCGTGCGTGCATTGCTGCCCAGGAAATAGAGCGTGGCGCCGTTCGCCAGGATGATCGGATCGCCCTTCAACTCCACGCCCGTCACTTCGTGCACGAACGCGCAGATGTACTGCTTGAAGATGTGCGCCTGTGCCTTGCTGGCGGACAGGAAAATCTGGTTACGCCCAGTCTCCAGCGCATCTATCAGCGCCTCACGCGCAAAGTACCAAGTGGCGCCGATCTGGCGGCTTTTGAGAATGGCCCGCGTGCGCTGCTGGCTGCTCTGCCACCAGCCCAACTGGTACTTGAATAGCGAATCGAGGAAAGCGCTTTTCAACTGCTCCACCTGTTCCTCTGACAGGTGGTTTTTGCCGCGCGACTTCTTCGGCCCTGCGTTGCGCGCCTCAATCGCCGGGTTCAAATCGGCTTCACGTCCTGTGCGTTCGTACTTGCCAATGCGAGCCAGACGCTCCAGTTGTCGGCCCAGCAGGTCGATTTCCTTGAAGTCGCCGCCCGTCTTCACGTCCTTGGCGATCAGCGTTGAAAGCCGCGCCTCCAGCGTGTACTCCACACGCTGCGCTGCGGGGGTGTCCTGCCACTTTTCGGCCTTGCACCAGCCGTGCAGCGTGCCGCGTGGAACGCCCAGGTGCTCTGCGATGTGCGACAGCTTCCACCCCATCCAGAACAACGCGCGCGCCTCGCGACGAACGCCCGCACCGCCATCCACCGGGCTTGTTTCACCCCCCGGCTGAGCGTCCTTGAAGATGGCCTTGGCACGGCTGGCGATTGCTTTCTGCGCAGCGCTGCCCGTGTTGCAAACAGCGCTCACAGTTCGCTTTGGCTTAGGCGCGGCAGTTGGTTTGATGGCGGCTTTGCTTGTCATGGGCTGCCAGTGTCTGCCGCGCGCGCGCGGAAAGCAGCAACGGGAAAATGTGATTCGCGCAGCCACAGCGCGCACAAATTGCGGCAAGTGCAAGGCATGCAGAACATAGGCGGTAGATCAACTCACCGCACGAAAGCCGCACCATGCCAGCAACGTCCAAGTTCTACCGCGTAGCCGTCGAAGGCCCGACCATCGACGGGCGAAACATTCAGCGCGAATGGCTGAAACAGGCCGCAGCCAATTACGACCCCGAGGTGTACGGCGCCCGCGTGTGGGTTGAACATATGCGCAGCGCGCTTGCTGACAGCCCCTTTTCTGCACAAGGCGATGTGATCGCTTTGAAGGCAGAAGAAATCAGGACCGGCAAGCTGGCCGGAAAGATGGCCTTGTTTGCCCAGCTAAAGCCACTTGCCGGCCTAGTGAACCTCAACAAGAACGGCAAGAAGATGTTCACCAGCATCGAGCTGGTGCCCAACTTCGCAGAGTCTGGCCAAGCCTACGTGACGGGCGTAGCCGTGACCGATGAACCGGGTAGCCTTGGCACTGAAATGCTCAAGTTCTCCGCGAAGAGCGCAGACAACAAGCTCACCAGCGAATTCATGGAAACCGGTCTGGACATGGAGGCTGGCGCGGACGCTGACCAAGACGGCGGCAGTCTCGCGGGCCAGATGGTCAAGGCATTCAGCAGCATGCTGGAAAGTTTGCGCGGCATCACCGCGCCCAAGCACACACCAGAAGCCACCGGTGCCTTCGCTGCCAAAACGCTGGAAGTGCTGGGCGCAGCTGATGCCGCCATTCAACACCAGTCCAAAGAACTGGCAACCGAGAAAGCCGCCCGCGAGAAGCTGGCGGGTGAGTTCTCCGCGCTCGAAAAGAAGTTCAACGAACTGACCGTGACGCTCAGCAAGCAAGACGGCGGCGGCACCGCACGCCCCGAAGCCACCGGCACCGAAGGCACCGTGCTGGCCGACTGCTGAGCCACCACCCACGAGCGCACAACGCAAGCACCTTCACCAAAACCGAACCCAAGGGACCGACCATGAAGAACCCAACCCGCAAGCACTTTTCCGCCTACCTCGCCCAGCTCGCCACTCTCAACGGCGTGGAGTCGGCCGCCCAAATGTTCACCGTCACGCCCAGCGTGCAGCAGAAGCTGGAAAGCCGCATTCAGGAAAGCAGCGAGTTCCTGAAATCCATTGGCATCTACCCGGTGGACGAAATGCAGGGCCAGAAGATCGGCATCGGCACTGACGGCCCGGTGGCCAGTCGCACCGACACCACCGCGGGGGATCGCACCACGCGCGATGCCGCATCGCTGGGCGGCCAGGGCTACCAGTGCGTGCAAACCAACTACGACACCCACGTGCGCTACGCCACGCTGGACATGTGGGCCAAGTTCCCCGACTTTCAGCTACGCCTGTCGCGCGCCATCCAGCAGCAATGCGCGCTGGACCGCATCATGATCGGCTTCAATGGCACCAGCGCTGCGGCCAACACCAACCGCGTGACAAATCCCCTGCTGCAGGACGTGAACAAGGGCTGGCTGCAGTACCTGCGCGAAAACGCGCCCGAGCGCGTCATGGACCACGGCGCCACTGCAGGCAAGGTGGTGGTGGGCGCTACTGGCGACTACAAGACGCTGGACGGCCTGGTGTACGACGCCACCGAATCGCTGCTCGACGCATGGCACGCCGAGGCCGGCGACCTCGTGGCCATCGTGGGCCGTGGCCTGATGCATGACAAGCTGTTCCCGCTGGTGGACGGCCAGACCGCCCCCACGGAAATGCTGGCCGCCGACATCGTGCGCAGCCAGCGCCGCCTGGGCGGCAAACAGGGCATCACCGTACCCTACATGAAGCCCAACGCCATCCTCATCACCAGCCTTAAAAACCTGTCCATCTACTACCAGGATGGCAGCCGTCGCCGCGCGGTGATCGACAACCCAAAGCGTGACCGCATCGAGACCTTCGAGAGCAGCAACGACGCGTTCGTGGTGGAAGACCTGGGCAAAGCCTGCCTGATCGAAAACATCGAGCTGCAGGACTGACGCGCAGCAGCCGGCCGCAAATAGCCGCTCCTAAAAAAAGGGCCGCTATTTGCAAGCCAGCCGCTGCGGCACCGACAAGAAATACCGGGAACACCAGCTATGCGACAGACACCAGCCCAGCGGCACCGCATGCACAGCCTTGCATCGCAGCAGGCCGCGCAGCACGAAGCCGACAACGCCCACGGCCAGACCGTGGGAACCGCCTACGAACTGCAGCTGGCGCAACTGCACCAGCACCGCCTGCGCCTGAAGGACATGCACAGCGTGGAACGGAAGATCGAAGCAAAGCGAGCCATGCTTGCGGAGTACGACGCCTATGTGGACGGCGTACTGCAAGCCCGGCCAGGCACCCAGGATGATGTGCTGGCCACGGTGCTGGTGTGGCACATCGACGCGGGCAACTACACCCGAGCACTGGAGATTGCGGAATACGCGCTGGCCAGCGGCATCAAGCCGCCAGACCAGTACAACCGCAACCTGCCCACCATCGTGCAGGACGAAGTGGCCGAAGCCATCCTGGCTGGCAAGCTCAGCGGCGCAGATGCACTGCAGGTGGCCGCCAAAGCCATGGCGCTGACCGACCTGGCCGACACACCCGACCAAGCCAAAAGCAAGCTGTACAAGGCCGCAGGCTGGGCCGTGCTAGGCAAGACCGGCAGCCACGATGTGGACATGGCCACCCGCCCTCTCAAGGCGTGCAAGGAAGCGCTGCCCCTGCTGCAGCGTGCCATGGAGCTGGACACCCGAGCCGGTGTGAAAAAAGACATCGAGCGGCTGGAACGCCGCCTGGCCAAACCCCAGGCGAAGTAACCCAGCCGCTGTAACCCGAGCGTACCCCGCACCCGTGGCGGCCCCAGGGCAGAGAGCGCACACCCGTGCACCACTCCGACGCCCTGGGCCACCGCCACACCTTCAAACACTGCCTGCACGAAGCTCCCCATGTCGTTCATCGCTACCGCCAATCCGCCCATCGAAGCCGAAGACGCACAGGTTGAAAACGACCCGTGGTTCCCCGCCATCGAAGCGCCCAAGGTCCGCGAGGCCTGCCTGCTGGACGGCACCGTGACAGCCGCGCGCCTGGCCGAAGCCATCGAAAGCGCCATCGACACGGTAAACGGCGAGCTGCGCAGCTACAAGGCCGAGCAGATCGCCCTGGGCGCGGCCTCGCTGGGCGTGGCCGGGGACGGACGCCAGGCTGGCCGCTACCTGCGCGCCATCCATGCGCACGTGCAGGCCGATCTGGCCGAGGCGTACCGAGAAATCGACACCACGCCGCACAACGACAGCAAGACCGAACGCATCCGCGAGCGCATCGAAGCCAAGGTGGACGAACACCGCCGCAAGCTCCGGTGGGCTATCTCCGACCTGTTAGGCCGGCCGCGCACCACCGTGGAGCTGATCTGATGCGCGCGGTTGCCCAAGATCACGAAATGCTGGACGAACTCTGCCAGCGAACCACGGGCGCCACGGCCGAGGTGGTGGAGGCCACGCTGGCCGCAAACCCTGGCCTTTCCAGGCTGGGGCCGCGCTTGCCCGCTGGCACCGTGGTGCAAATCGTTGTCCCGCCCAAGCGAACCCAAAAACAAACCATCAATCTGTGGGACTAAATCACCATGAGCGAAACCCCAAGCAACATCGCCAAGGCCGTGGGCGTGGAGGCCATGAAGGCATCGCCACCCGTTGCCGTAGCGGCGAAACAAGACGGCGGCTTTTTCACCCTGAGCCCAATCACCACCCTGACTTGCATCTATCTGGTGCTCCAGATCGCGTACTTGGCCTGGAAGTGGCACAACGAACGCGAAGACCGCAACGCCAAGCGCAACGAATGCGAGGTGCAGGAATGAGCACAAGCACCCGCCAGCGCATCGCCGTGGCACTGCTATCCCTATCGGCCGCAGGCTTCGCGACATGGAAGGCGAGCGAAGGCGATGGCCCCACCAGCGTGCGGACTGATGGCACTGTGATGCACCACGCCTACATCCCCACGGCGGGCGACGTGCCCACCATCGGCCACGGGTCCACCCGGTACGAGGACGGGACGCCCGTGCGCCTGACCGACCCGCCCATCACGCGCCAGCGGGCCGCGCAGCTGGCTCGTGCCCTGCACAGCGAAGAAGAAGCCAGGTTCAAGGCCAGCCTGCCCGATGTCCTGCTGTACCCAGGGGAATACGACCTGTATCTGGACTTTGTGGGCCAGTACGGCATCGGCAATTGGCGCGCCAGCTCCATGCGCCGCCACCTGCTGGCTGGTGACCACCTGCGCGCCTGCGAAGCCCTGCCCCAGTGGCGGTTTCAGGCCGGGCGCGACTGCCGCTTGCCACAGAACTGGGGGCCGCAGGGCTGCAAAGGCGTTTGGGCCCGGCAACAAAAGAGGCATGCGGACTGCATGGCGATGCAATGACAGCACTTGCCACCCTGCGCGCTAGCGCCTGGAAATACACCGCCATCGCCTTGGGCCTGGGCCTGGGCTTCGCCCTGGTGATGCAGACCCTACGCCTGGCAGAAGCCAAGCTCGAAACCGCCCACACCGAAGCCACCTTGCAGACCGAGCGCGCCACCGCCGCGCGCATGGCCTTCAGGACCTCAGAACGGTACCGCACCCTGGAAGGAAAACACCGTGACGAAATCGCCCAAACCGACACCGCTGCACAAACCGCCCTTATTGCTGCTGATGCTGGCCGCGCTCGCGCTGTTGATGCTCGCAACCGGATGCAGCACGACCTTGCCGACTACCTCACCCAACACCGTGCCGCCGCCCAGGCTCGCGCCGCTGCCGGACAGTGCGCGCCAGACACCGGCCCCGCCGAACTGCTTGCCGACCTGCAGCGACGCGCTGACGACAGAGCGGGAGAGCTGGCGC